>URGI01000007.1 GCA_900547315.1 uncultured Eubacteriales bacterium
ACAAACCTGATTCTCCATTCTGACCAGGGCTGGCAGTACCAACACAAACAATACCAACAGATGCTCCGGGAGAAAGGCGTTCGCCAGAGCATGAGCCGGAAAGGAAACTGTCTGGACAACGCCGTGATAGAGAATTTCTTCGGCTTACTCAAAAGTGAACTGTTGTACTTACAAGAGTTTCAGTCTATGGAACACTTCAGGCAGGAACTCGTTGCATATCTGGATTACTACAACAACCGCAGGATCAAGGCAAAGCTAAAGGGCTTGCCGCCTGCAATTCACAGACAGCAAGCCCTTTCGGCTGCTTGAACAATTTTTACTTCAGAATATTGTCTAACTTTTTGGGGTCACTTCATGTTTATATTACCACATTTTCTGCAAAATTTCCAGTCTTGAAATTAACGGATTTTTATAGTAATAAGAATACGGTCGGTGGGAGGCGCGGCGCGGGCTTTAAAGCGGAGGACAAGTCCTTCGGAAGCCTGCTCGGCCTCAGCTACTATATGGACAGCGACTCTTTCCGCGGCCTGCTCCGGTCGATCTCCGACCTGGGGTCGGACGGCTCCGCGATATGCTTTGACTACCAGACGCCGGACGGCTCAGGCGAGACGCGCCGGAACGAACAGCTCGCGGGTGCGGCGGGGGAGAGCATGAAGGCGAAATACACCGCCGCCGAGATAGAGAAAATGCTGGCCGACTGCGGCTTTCTCATCTATGAACAGCTCGACGACGAGGAGATGACGAAGCGGTATTTCGCGCCATGTCGGGATGATATGCGCGCCGAAGGGCGTGAACTACATTCTGGCGCTGAAAAACAACCACGGTTTCAACAGAAACCGTGGTTGTTTCAGAATCATCTGCTTACGCCAGCTTTTTCTTTTTGGACAGGAACACGATCAGGCAGACGGCGGCCTCGACGATGTATACCGCGATGAACGCTTCGTTCATCAGCGTCTGGCGCTGCCATGCCACGCGCAGCTGGTCGCCGGTTATGACCTTTATGCTCACAAGCTCGTTTTCGACCCACGTGAAGCTCATGCTGGCTACGTTTTCGTTGCGCTGAATATATGTGCATACCACGCTGCCGTCCGGCGCTTCTATGCTGTGGGTGTGCTGCTCGCGCCACTGTCTCGAATCATATGCCGGCGCGTCGTATTCCACCGCAGTTGCGGGAGCGTCATTGTACCCGCCCGAGGTCTGCTTCGTCTCCATGAATGTGACGAAGTCATCGACGTTGTCAAACGAGGTGGAGTCGGCAAAAAGCCTGGTGTCGTAGTTCAGCGCTATCTGCACCGCTGTGGTCACGACTAGCACTGCCACGAGGATCAGCGCGCTCTTCAGCCGCAGCTTGTCGGCCTTAACGGTCATCTCCTCCGGTACGTACACGCCGCGCGCCGCGCATATCCGCGGCACGGCCGCGCATATTATCAGGCCGATAACGGCGGCAATGCCGGCAAAGACGAGGCCGTATCTCGCCCAGTCGCTGATATCAAGCCCGTAGTAGGGGCTGTTCACCACGACTATCAGCGGCAGGACGGCGGCGAACATAATGAGTACGCCGGTCAGATTCCCCGCCGCGCCGCGGACGATCTTCTCCTTCACGCGGTCGAGCAGCGGCGACTCCGTCTCGTATACCAGCGCGGAAAACGAAGCGATGAGCTTCATCGTAAGCCACATAAGCCCGCCCACATAGAATACGCATGCGAGGAAGAAGCCGAGATATGCGCGGCTGAACACCGTGTTGCAGACGAGCGCGGCCAGCAGGCCGAGCGCGCTGAGCGCGTATATCCCCGCCGAGTGAACGGAGAAGCTCGCGCGCACGCGGTTTATAAGGAAGTCTATCTGCTTCGCGGTCTTCTGCTCCTGGCGCGGCTGGCGCTCCTCACTGTTTATGCGCCCGCCGTTTAAAAGCTCGTCGCAGCTGACACCGAAGATCTCCGCCAGCGCGGGGATCGTCGTCAGGTCGGGATAGCACTCGTCGCGCTCCCAGCGGCTGACCGCCTTGTCGGAGACGTTGAGTTTTTCGGCAAGCTCTTTTTGCGTAAGCCCGTTTGCCTTGCGCAGGGCGGCTATGAAGCTGCCAATGGTTTTCTTTTCCATTTATTTTCTCCTCAATAATGAAGTCACTTGGCCTTGTGCAGTCTCATTCTACAAAATTGCAAGAAAAAATACCAGCCCTCAAACCGAAAATCTCTCTCGCACAGCGAGAATTGCGTCCCAAACCGGCAAAAGGACAAATTGCCCTTGCCTTAATACGGGAAAATGATATAATATAAAAAAGTTTTTGCGTATTTTTTATGCAAAGGAGCAAGCTATGAAAATAATTGTTGTAGGAGCCGGCAAGGTTGGCTACTCTGTTGCAAAAATACTTTCCGAGGAGGGGCACGACATCACGGTCATCGACCGCGACCCCGAAACCATAACCCACCTTTCCAACGAGCTTGACGTCATATGCGTGGAGGGCAGTGCGACGAACCATGAGACGCTGCTCGGCGCGGGCGCGGCGGAGGCCGACCTCCTAATGGCCGCGACCCAGCAGGACGAGGTCAACATGGTCTGCGGCATCACCGCGCGCAAGCTCGGCACGAAGCACGTCATCGCGCGTATAAGAGACACGGAGTACCTGCGGCAGACGGAGTTTCTGCGCGAGGTGCTCGGCCTGTCGATAACCATAAACCCCGAATACGAGTGCGCCAAGGAGATCGCGCGCATACTGCGCTTCCCGAGCGCCGCCAGAGTCGATACCTTCTCCAAGGGCAGCGTCGAGATCGTGGAGCACCGCGTGCGCGAGCACGGGAAGCTTGACGGCATGCAGCTGAAGGACTTGCCGTCGGTCTGCGGGGCGAAGGTGCTGGTCAGCGTCGTGGAGCGCGGCGGCGAGGCGATCATCCCGAACGGCGAATTCACCCTTCACGCGGGCGACCGCCTGAGCATCACCGGCGCCACAAAGGAGCTGCGCAAGTTCTTCATGGCCATGGGGCAGTATAAAAAGCCCGTGCGCAACGTCATGATAATGGGCGGCAGCCGCATCGCGGTGTACCTGACAAGGCTGCTTCAGGAGAGCGGCATCGGCGTGTCCGTCATCGACCGCAGCCCCGAACGCTGCGAGCATCTGTGCGACATTCTGCCCGGCGCGAACATCGTCTGCGGCGACGCGACGCGCAGCGAAGTCCTGCTGGAGGAGGGCATCCGCACGACGGACGCTTTTGTCGCGCTCACCGGCGACGACGGCGACAATATCATTACCTCGCTCTACGCGAAGAAGCGCGCCGTCGGCAGCATCGTCACCAAGGTCAACCGCGAGCACTTCACCGAGATACTCGAAAGCTCCGATCTCGACTGCATCGTCACGCCGAAGGAGCTGGTCGCGCAGCAGCTCGCGCGCTACGTCCGCGCGATGCACGACTCGATGGGCAGCAGCATGGAGACGCTCTACCGCCTTGCCGACGGCAAGGTCGAGGCGCTGGAATTCCGAGTGACGGAGGGCGCGGCCTGCATCGGCATCCCGCTCAAGTTGCTGAAGCTCAAGCCGAACGTGCTGGTCTGCGCCGTCATCCGCGGCGACCGCAGCATAATCCCCGACGGCGAAACCACCATCTGCGCCGGTGATCACGCGATAATCGTGTCCAGCGCAGGCAAACTCAAGACCATAGACGGTATCGTTGACAAATAAACGCTATGAATTACAGAATGATTGCGCGGATACTCGGCATGGTGCTGCTGATCCTTGCGGCGCTGCTGGTGCTTCCGCTTATCGCCGGACTGTGCTACGGCGAAAATGTGCTCAATTTTGCGGTCACGATCGCGGCGGCCGCAGCGCTTGGCGGTATCTTCATGCTGTTCAAGCCGAAAAACCGCGATATCTACGCGCGCGAGGGCTTCACGGCGGTCGGCCTGTCGTGGATACTGATGTCGCTTATCGGCGCGCTGCCCTTTGTCATCAGCGGCGATATCCCGAGCTATGTGGACGCGCTGTTTGAGACCGTCTCCGGCTTCACGACCACCGGCTCTACGCTGCTCACGGACGTCGAGGCGATGAGCCGCGGCTGCATGTTCTGGCGCATGTTCACGCACTGGATAGGCGGTATGGGCGTACTGGTGTTCATCATGGCGGTGCTGCCGATGAGCGGCGAGCACTCGATGCACATAATGCGCGCGGAGATCCCGGGGCCGGTCGTCGGCAAGCTCGTCCCCCGCGCGAGAAAGACCGCGGCGATACTCTATATAATATATATGGGGCTTACCGCGATAGAGACCGTTTTTCTCCTCTGCGGCGGCATGAGCTTTTATGACGCGCTGCTGCACGCCTTCGCAACCGCCGGCACAGGCGGCTTCTCGACGCGCGGCGCGGGCATCGCGGCGTTTGACAGCCTGTATATCGAGGTCGTCATAAGCGTGTTCATGCTGCTCTTCGCCGTGAACTTCAACCTCTATTTCCTGCTGCTCATGGGGCGCGTGCGCGACGTGTTAAAAAATCAGGAGCTGCGCTGCTTCGGCGTGTTCGTGGCCTTCTCGATGCTCACCGTCGCTTGGAACATTTCCGGACAGTACGGCGGCTTCGCCGAGGCACTGCGCTATTCGTCGTTCACGGTCGCCTCGCTCGTCAGCAGTACCGGCTTCGGCACAGCGGATTTCACGCAGTGGCCGCAGTATTCGCAGTGGCTGCTGGTGATAATAATGTTCGTCGGCGCCTGCGCGGGCAGCACCGGCGGCGGACTCAAGCTCTCGCGCGTGATGATGCTGCTGAAAGCCGCGTTTTCCGACATGAGGCGCGTGATATGGCCGCGCCGCGTCAGCCGTCTGCAGATGGAAGGGCAGCGGGTGGAGCAGACGGTGATACGGGCGGTGTTCTCGTATTCCACGCTGTATATGCTCCTGCTGCTGGCCGGAACACTGCTGATCTCCTTTGACGGGTTTGACACCACGACGAACTTCACCGCGGCGCTGACCTGCCTGTCAAATATGGGGCCGGGGCTTGGCCTTATCGGCCCGGCCGGCAATTTCTCGATTTTCTCCGATCTCTCAAAGCTTCTCATGTCGTTCCTGATGCTTGCGGGGCGGCTGGAGCTGTACCCGATACTTGTGCTGTTTTTCCCGTCGGTCTGGAAACGCAGCTGACAGCCTGTCTGCGTACCTAAATATATAAAAACCGGAGACGCTTGGATGAATTACAGGATTTCTATGCGCGCGAGGGTTTCGTGACGGTCGGGCTGGTGTGAATATCCATGTCGCTGCTCGGCGCGCTGCCATTTGTCCTCAGCGGGGACATCCCGAATTATCTCGATGCCGTGTTTGAGACCGTCTCCGGCTTCACGGCGGCGCTGGCCTGCATATCGAATATCGGCCCCGGAATGGGGCAGATAGGCCCCGCGAGCTGCTTCAACATCTTCTCGGCGCCGGTGAAAATGGTGCTCGCGGTCATCATGCTCCTCGGAAGACTGGAGCTATATCCGATACCCGCATTCTTCGCGCCGACGACGTGGAGAAAGTGACGGCGCGCCGCGCCGTATTGCAAAAAGGCCGAAAGTGTGAGATAATAATATCAGTTGACAAAACCGTGTCTGCTCTTGCTAACTGACACTAACAAAAAATGTGAAACGGGGAATTTCGTATGCCGAGATTTTTTATGGCCGGTACAAACATTCTGGGCGGCATGGCAATAATGAAAGGGCGCGACGCGGAGCATGTGCGCGTGCTGAGGCTGCGCCCCGGCGAGGATATGATAATCTGCGACGGACAGGGGACGGATTATAAATGCCGTCTCGTGAAGACCGATAAGGAGCAGGTCGAGGCCGAGGTGATCGAGGTCGTCCGCTGCCCCGCGGAGCCGAGCGTGAAGGTGACGGTGCTGTGCGGCCTGCCGAAGGGCGACAAGACGGATTATATCATTCAGAAATCCGTTGAGGCCGGCGCGGAGGAGATTCTGTTTTTCAATTCCGACCGCTGCGTCGCAAGGCCGGATAAGCCCGAAAAGAAGCTTGAGCGCTGGCAGCGCATCGCCGAAGAGGCCGCGAAGCAGTCCGGACGCGGGATTATCCCGCAGGTCGGCTGGGCGGGCGATTTCGCAGGCGCGCTGGACGTTGCAGTGAAGAAAGAGCTTGGCCTGTTCATGTATGAGACGGGCGAGCGGGAGGCGCTCAACGATGTGCTGGGCGCGAATTCCGGCATTGCGAGCGCCGCGATAATCACAGGCCCCGAGGGCGGATTTGCACAGTTCGAGGCCGATCTCGCGCGCATCGCGGGGCTGCATATCTGCTCAATGGGCGAGCGGATACTCCGCTGTGAGACGGCTCCCGTCGTCGCGCTGACTGCAGTGATGTACGCAACCGGCAATCTCTCGTGAAGTGAATAAAGAACAACCCCCGAGGGCGGATGCATCATCCGCCCTCGGGGGTTTATAGTTGGTGAAAGGCGTCCCTCTTAGGGGAGCTGTCGGCCTGCGGCCGACTGAGGGGTCGCCAGAGCTGGAATACTGCCATTAGGGAAAAGATAGGGCAGTATAAAGAATCCCTACAATATTGTTTTGCCCTGCGGCAAAGCTTATATCAATATCCGAGTTCCTCGTCGACGAGGACTATGTGCAGCTCATCGAGGAGGCGGGGCCTCTGCTCTATTATCGTCGTGACAGAACAGATGCGCTGTGCATGGTGGCAGTCCACACATTTGCCGGTGATGGCGCAGGGCGTGTCGAGACCGAAACGCTGCGCGTTCTTTGAACATGCCACAGCCTTGACGCGCGCCATGCCGCTCTCAAGATTGGCGGCAAGCTTGTTCTTGCCGACCACGAGCACGACTTTTTTCGGCCCGCCGAACATCGCGGCGACGCGGTTTCCGTTGCCGTCGATATTTATGAGCTTGGCGTTCATTGTGATGGCGTTGGTAGAACACAGGTACCAGTCCGCCGCCTTGGCTTTCTCGAAGATCTCCGCGCGCTCCTCAGGCTTGACGTCCCAGTGAAAATATACGGGGTTGCCCTGCGCGCGCAGAGCGTCGGGAAGCCCGAGCGAGCTGATCGTCATCGAGCCGCCGCAGCCGACGGAGGCGCGGTCACCGATGAGATCCAGTACAAGCTTTTTTGCTTCCTCGCCGCCGGCGGCGCTGTGAACGGTGAAGCCGCGGCCTTCAAGATTGGATACGAGCTTATCATAGTTTTCGCAGAACATGAACTATCCCCTTTCTGAATTTTATATTTAATGTCAAATAAGAGCCTGCGGGCAGAGATCGGGGCTGTTTGTAAATTCGCACTCGACGGCGATCGCGCCCGCTTTCGCGGCGGCGGCGGCGCACTTCTGCGCGCGGAAGCCCTGAGTGCCGCCCCAGACGATGGCGGCCATCGCGGCGTCGCCCGCTCCGGTGGCGTCGATCATATTCGCAGGGCAGCAGGGGACGCGGCCGATGCCGTCGGCGGAGGCATAGAGCATACCTTCGGTGCCGAGACTTATAAACACGCGCTTCACGCCCATTTCGAGGAAACGTTCCGCGGCCTTCTCCGGCTCCGCCTCGCCCGTAAGATACCGCGCCTCAAGCGCGTTCGGCTTGAGCGCGTATATCCTGTCCAGCACCGGAAGCAGCTTCATCGCCTTCGCAGTGGAGACCGGATCCGAGTAGATCGGCACGGTGCATGCGGCGGCGAGGAAACGTATCGCCTCGGCGCTGAGGTTCGTGTCCAGCACCAGCGCGTCGGCTCTGTTTATCCTGTCGATGCAGGAGGCCAGATGCTCCGGCGTCACGCACTCGGCGATGTCCATATCCGCGATGCCGACGCACATGTCTCCCATCTCGTCCGTTACGTACAGATATGTAGAGCTGCGGCGCTGCGGCTCTACGCGCGCCATCGACATGTCCATGCCGAGGCTGCGGCAGCCGTCCATAAGGCTGCTGCCGTAGACGTCCCCGCCGATGGCGGCGATAAGACTGACGTCCATGCCGAGTAGGCAGAGATTGTGCGCGATGTTGCGCCCGACTCCGCCGGGCTTGAGGGAGACAAAGCCCGGGTTGGAGTCACGCATGCGGAGAGCCAGCGCAGGCTTGCCGCATATATCCATGTTCACGCCGCCGGCAACGACGGCGTGAAGCTTTTTTACTTGAGGTTCCATATATTCTCCGCGTACTCACGAATTGCCCTGTCTGCGGCGAAAACTCCGCTGCGGGCGGTGTTCATAATGGAAAGTCTGCCGCGCTCCTGCGGGTCGCGGATGCTGTCGTACAGGCGGCGCTGCGTGTCGGCATAGGCGCGGTAGTCGGCGATGAGCATATACTGGTCGCCGCCGTAGATGAGCTGGGATACCAGATCGGAATAGCTCTTGCCGTCGGCAAAGCCTTGGCTGAAGCGGTCGAGCACGCGGCGTATCTCTGCATCGGCGCCGGCGATGGCGGCGGGGTCGTAGCCCTCCGCGCGGACGCGGGCGATCTCGTCGGTATGCAGGCCGAAGAGGAACATGTTCTCGTCGCCGAGACGTTCGTACATCTCAACGTTTGCGCCGTCGAGCGTGCCGATAGTCACGGCGCCGTTCATCATCAGCTTCATGCAGCCGGTGCCGGAGGCTTCCTTGCCCGCGGTGGATATCTGCTCGGACACCTGTGCGGCGGGGACTATGGCCTCGGCCGCGGAGACGCGGTAGTTCTCCACAAAGTAGACCTGCAGCCTGCCGCGGCAGACGGGGTCGTTGTTGATATCCTCGGCCATGGACAGCAGCAGCTCGATTATGCGCTTTGCGGTCTTGTAGCCCGCGGCGGCCTTCGCGCCGAACACAAAGGTGCGCGGGACGAAGTCCATGTTCGGGTCGTCGTGCAGCTGGAGCTGGAGGCTCGCAATGCTCATCGCGCAGAGAAGCTGGCGCTTGTACTCGTGCAGACGCTTTATCTGCACGTCCATTATCGCGTCGGTGTTGAGGGTGAAGCCGTCGTTGCGCATCGCAAATTCCGCGAAGCGGTATTTGTTCTCAAGCTTTATCTCATTGACGCGGCGGAGGACTTCGCCGTCGGAAGCGAATTTCGCAAGCTCTTCGAGCCGCTCCGGCTCAAGCAGATACGCGTCGCCGCCGAGCAGCTCGCATATCAGACCGTGCAGGCCGGGATTTATCTGGCTGAGCCAGCGGCGATG
Organism: uncultured Eubacteriales bacterium; assembly: GCA_900547315.1. Classification (GTDB taxonomy): domain Bacteria; phylum Bacillota; class Clostridia; order Oscillospirales; family Oscillospiraceae; genus Limivicinus. The sequence goes on from URGI01000007.1 coordinate 9,104, forward strand.
GTCGATGCCGTTGGTGACGGAGGTGAAGCGATCCGGACGGATGGTGTAGATATCGTGGAACAGGTCATTTTTCAGGATCTCGCCGTGCAGGCGGGAAACGCCGTTGACCTTGTAGCAGGCGGCGAGGCAGAGGTTTGCCATGTGCACCTGATTGTCGCGGATGATGAGGTTGCGGCCGACGCGCTCGCCCTGGCCGAAGTTCTGCACCAGATAGTCGCACCAGCGGCGGTTTATCTCGCACATGATCTCCCACAGGCGCGGCAGCAGCTGCTGCACGATGTCCTGCGGCCACTTCTCGAGCGCCTCGCTCATAACGGTGTGGTTGGTGTAGGCGACGGAATGAGTGACGATGTCCCACGCCTCGTCCCAGCCGAGGCCGTATTCGTCCATGAATATGCGCATCAGCTCGGGGATTATCAGCGTCGGGTGAGTGTCGTTTATTTGCATTGCGTGGTGCTCGGCGAAAGACTTGATATCGCCCCACTTGCGGATGTGCTTGCGCACAACGTCCTGCGCGGTCGCGGAGACGAAGAAGTACTGCTGCTTGAGACGCAGGATCTTGCCCTCGACGTGCTCATCGGGCGGGTAGAGGACCTTGGTTATGACCTCGGCCATAGTGCGCTGCTCCAGGCTCTTGACATATTCGCCCTCGGAGAAGAGGTACATGTCGAGCGAGTTGGGGCTTTTCGCATCCCACAGGCGCAGGGTGTTTATCTCGTGTCCGCCGTAACCCGCGATAAGCATGTCGCGCGGGACGGCGATGACGGCGGTATAACCGGTGTATTCGGCGTGATAGTGCCCCATGCTGTCCCAGTGCGGGGCGACGTGCCCGCCGAAGCGGACCTCGACGGCGTCCTCCCAACGGGGGATGAGCCAGCTCTCGGCCGCGGTACGCCAGTTGTCGGCGACCTCGGTCTGGCGGCCGTTCTCAAACTTCTGGCGGAAAATTCCCAGCTCGTAGCAGATGGAATAGCCCGTGCCCTCGTAGCCGCATGTGGCCATGCTGTCCATATAGCAGGCGGCGAGACGGCCAAGACCGCCGTTGCCGAGACCAGCGTCAGGCTCGGCCTCGAAGATGTCGGACGCATTGCGGCCAAGATCCTCAAGCGCGCCGGTGACGGCCTCGGATATGCCGAGGTTGAAGGCGTTCTTCATCAGACTGCGCCCCATCAGGAACTCCATCGACATATAGTGGACTTCCTTTTCATGCTTCGTGGGGCTTTCGGCGGCAAGAAGCCTGCTCATTATCTCGTTTATGACTATCGCCGTGGCCTGAAAGACCTGATCGTCGGTAGCGCTGGCACTGGTGACGCTGAAATGGGCGCAGAGCTTATCTTCTATCGAGCTGCGTACTTCGTCGCGGGAAATTTCTCCGATCATGGGTTATACCTCCGGGTGAAAAGATTAGATTTTGCTGTCCTTGGGGACTACGATGGGAAGTCTGGGATTGCCGGTGAGGGTGATGCCGGGCGAGTAGCTGCAATACTTGTCGGAAATGACGCAGTTAAGCTCCGCCCATTCGCCTATCGTGCTGCCCTTCATAACGATGCAGTTGGTGAGCTTCGCGCCGCGCGCGATGCGGACGCCGGGGAACACGATGCAGTTTTCCAAGCTGCCCTCGATAATGCAGTTGTCGGCTACAAGGCTGTTCTTGGAGCCGGCGTTTTCGCCGTAGTAGGTGCTGACCTCCTCGTGGGCGCGGGTTCTTATGGGGCGTTCCGCCGGGAAAAGCTGGCGGCGCAGCTCACCGTTAAGCATATCCATGTTGCACTGATAATAATCAGCCACGCTTCTGATGGACGCGGCATAGCCCTCGTGCACATAGGCCGCCATCTTGCCGCCCTCTGCGAGGAAGGAGGACACGGCGTCCTTGTGGAAACGATACAGATTCAGAGCCTTGCATTTGTCCATTATGCGCAGAAGAGTATCCTTGTTGATGATGTATCCCTCAAGGGAGGGGATGCCCTCGCCGGGATCGGTGCGGTCAAACAGAAGCTGCTTTACCATGCCGTCGTCGCCGATGACATAGCGGTGGTTGCTGCCGGTAAGCTCACCGGCAGAGCAGATGGCAGTTATCTCCGCACCTGTCTTCACATGCTGGCGCATGGCGGCGGTGAGGTCGATGTTTGCACACACGCTGCCGAGCAGGAGCGCGATGTGCTTCTGCGGAATGCTGCGTACGTAGGGGGCGACGGCGTTGAGCGCCTCGATGGTGCCGGTGTAGTTGCCGCGGTGATATTCCGGCAGACCGAAGGGCGGCAGCATGCGCAGCCCGCCGTAGCGGCGGCTCATGTCCCAGTTCTTGCCGCTGCCGATATGGTCGAGCAGGGACTGGTAGTCGCGCTGCATGATGACGCCGACGTCGCGTATACCGGCGTTCATCATGGAGGAGAGGGCAAAGTCGATAAGACGGTAGCGTCCGCAGAACGGGATGGATGCCGCGGTGCGGCGGCGGACAAGCTCGCCAAGCTCAGGGGAAGCGCTGTAAGCGAAAATTATTCCGTGAAGATCGTACATGGCTCAAACCTCCTCCCCGGTGTATATCATGGCTCCCGCCGGAACGGAGGCGGAGCCGCGTATCTCTATGTTAGGCCCGCAGGTGGCGACGCCCCAGGCGTCCGTCCCGTCGGGCGGCGCGCCGACGTGCGCGGCGCTGTGGATGACCGTGTTCTCGCCGACGATGGCGTATTCCACCGACGCGCCGTCCTCGATGACCGCGCCGGGCATAATGACGCTGTAAATGACATTTGCGCCCTTGCCGACCCTGACGTTGGAGGACAGAACGGAGTTTTCAACATGTCCGTATATCTCGCAGCCCTCGGTGACGATGGAGTGGATTATCTCGGACTCCGGCCCCGCGTAGTGCGGTGGGCATATCGGGCTGCGGCTGCTGATAGGCCATGCGGGGTCGAACAGGTTTATGAGCGTGGACGAGAGCATATCCATGTTCGCGTCCCAGAGGCTCGTTATCGTGCCGACGTCGCGCCAGTAGCCCTTGAAGCGGTACGGCCACAGCTTTTCGCCCGCGGCGAGCATGTTCGGGATGATGTTCTTGCCGAAGTCCTTGCTGGAATATGGGTCATTCTCGTCGGCAATCAGATACTCGCGCAGCTTCTTCCAATTGAATATGTATATGCCCATCGAAGCCAGATCGCTCTTCGGGTGCTTGGGCTTCTCCTCAAACTCGCTGACGTAGCCGTCCTCGCCAAGGTTCATGATGCCGAAGCGCGTCGCCTCGTCCATCGAGACCTGGAGCACGGATATCGTACACGCGGCGTTATGCTCAAGATGCTCGCGCAGCATGTCGGCGTAGTCCATCTTGTATATGTGGTCGCCGGAGAGGATGAGCACGTTTTCGGGGTCGTAGTTCTCGATGAAGCCGATGTTCTGGTAAATTGCGTTGGCGGTGCCGGAGAACCATGAGCCCTTCTCACCCGCACTCTGATATGGAGGCAGAATGTACACGCCGCCGTCGGACACGTCAAGATCCCACGGCTGACCGTTGCCTATGTAGCTGTTGAGCTGGAGCGGGCGGTACTGGGTCAGTACGCCGACAGTGTCAATACCGGAGTTTGCGCAGTTGGAGAGCGGAAAGTCGATTATGCGGTACTTTCCGCCGAATGGAACGCTGGGCTTTGCCACGTTCTGGGTCAGCGCGTAGAGTCTCGAACCCTGCCCGCCTGCCAGCAGCATTGCAATACAGTTTTTCTTCATGGCGGCCTCCTTTTTGAATTGACGGCAGGGTAAACCTCTGCCGTCAGACTTTCAGTTATATAGGTTCATGGCGCGATCCGCGCCCTTGGTGATGTAGCATTCGACAGCCTCGGCCGCGCGTGCGGCTGCGGCGAGAATGTCCTCCGCGTCCTTGCCCTTGAAGCTGGACAGCACCCAGTCGGCCATGTCGTAATCAGGGTGCGGCGCGGCGCCGACGCCGATACGGATCCTCGGGAACTGATCGGTGCCGAGCAGCGCGATGATATTTTTAAGGCCGTTGTGCCCGCCGGCGGAGCCCTTTGTGCGGATGCGGAGCTTCCCTATCGGCAGGGCGACCTCGTCCGAGACGACGATGACGTGATCCGGCGCGAGCTTATAAAAGCTCACTGCCTGAGCCACCGCCTCGCCGGACAGATTCATAAATGTCTGCGGCTTCATGAGCATGACGGTCTCGCCGCCGATATCGCAGGTGCCGGTGAGCGCTTTGAAGCGGGAGCGGTTTATCGCCGCTCCCTGCGCCTTGGCCATGGCGTCTCCGGCCATGAAGCCTGCGTTATGACGGGTCATTTCGTATTTCGTGCCGGGATTGCCGAGGAACACGACAAGCCAGCTTATACCGCCTGGACGCTTGAAAAGCATGGTTTACCTCTGAAATAAAAGATTAATCGAACAGGTTGGAGATGGAGACTTCCTCGTAAATTCTGCGGATTGCTTCCGCGAATACGGGAGCGGTGGACAGATAGCTGATCTTGTCGAGCTTGGGCTTGTCCGCGGGGTAGGGGATGGTGTCGAGGAAGAGCATTTCCTTGATGCAGCTGTTCTCGATGCGCTCGAGAGCGGGGCCGGAGAGAACGCCATGGGTCGCGCAGGCGTAGACTTCCTTCGCACCGCCGATCTCCTTGATGGCCTTCGCCGCGCCGCAGAGAGAGCCGGCGGTATCGACGATATCGTCGAGCAGGATGCAGGTCTTGCCCTCGACGTTGCCGATGATGTTCATAACCTCGGACTGATTCGCCTTCTCGCGGCGTTTGTCAACTATGGCCATGTTCACGCCGAGCTTCATGGAGAAGGCACGGGCGCGGGCTGTGCTGCCGACGTCGGGCGAGACGACCATCAGATCCTCGTTGCCCTTGCCGAACATCTTGACATAGTGCTTGGAGAAGAGGTGCGCGCCCATGAGGTTGTCGACGGGAATGTCGAAGAAGCCCTGAATCTGAGCCGCGTGCAGGTCCATCGTGAGGACTCTGTCGGCGCCGGCGGCGGTGATAAGGTTTGCAACGAGCTTTGCGGAAATGGGGTCGCGGCTCTTGGCCTTGCGGTCCTGACGCGCGTAGCCGAAGTAAGGTATAACGGCGGTGATGCGTCCCGCGGAGGCGCGGCGCATTGCGTCGATCATGATAAGCAGTTCCATGAGGTTGTCGTTTACGGGACCGCAGGTGGACTGAACGATAAAAACATCCTTGCCGCGCACCGGCTCAAACACAGAAATCGAGCACTCGCCGTCCGCAAACTGGGATACGGTGGAGCTGCCGAGGTTCTGGTAAAGCTGGGCGCAGATGTCGTGTGCAAGCTCAGGGTTGGAGTTGCCGGTGAACACCTTGATCTCTTTGCCGTGTGAAATCATCGCGTTATTTCTCCTCTGTCTTTTTTACATTTTGTCTTTACGGTGCAGGCCGCATCTTTACATTCGGATACACTATAACATAAACCGCCGCGGAATGGAAGCGCAAGACGCAAGTTTACACGCTAAAAATGCTGATAAAAAAACTCATTTACAAGTTGCGGAATTTTGTATATAATATCATAGTTAATTATTTTTAGAAAGTAGCTGAATACTATGCTTGAATTTGAAGAATATAAGTCGAAGCTCAACGCCGCCAAGCCGACTCTCGAAGTCCTGCGCGGCGCGCTGAAGCTTGAGGCAGCGCAGAAGGAGATAGAAGAGCTGGAGGCTGCCAGCGAGCGCCCTGATTTCTGGAACGACGTAGAGAACTCCCAGAAGGTCCAGAAGCGGCTGAAGACCCTCAAGAACAAATGCGAGAATTATCAGAAGCTCTGCTCTGCGTGGGACGATATGTACACCATGTGCGAGATGGCCATCGAGGAGAACGACGACTCCATGCTCGAGGAGCTGGAGAGCGAGTATAAGAACTTCTCCGAAAAGGCAGAGTCTATGCGGCTGGGAACCCTGCTGACCGGCGAATACGACGCGAACAACGCGCTCCTGACGCTGCATCCCGGCGCGGGCGGCACGGAGGCACAGGACTGGGCGTCCATGCTCTACCGCATGTATGTCCGCTGGGCGGAGCGCCACGGCTATAAGTACACCATCATGGATTACCAGGATGGCGACGAGGCGGGCATCAAGTCCGCGACCATCAAGATCGAGGGCGACAACGCCTACGGCTTCCTCAAGAGCGAGCACGGCGTGCACCGCCTTGTTCGCATCTCCCCGTTCGATGCGTCCGGCCGCCGTCAGACCAGCTTTGCCGCAGTCGAAATAATGCCCGAGATAACCGACAATAAGGAGATCGAGCTGCGCGACGAGGATATCAAGATGGACGTGTACCGCTCCTCCGGCGCAGGCGGCCAGAAGGTCAATAAGACCTCGTCCGCAGTCCGCCTGACCCATATACCTACCGGCATCGTCGTCTCCAGCCAGGTCGAGCGTAGCCACTTCCAGAACCTCGAAAACTGCAAGGAAATGCTCCGCTCGAAGCTTGCGGAGATCAAGGAGCGCGAGCACCTTGAGAAGATAAGCGACATCAAGGGCGTGCAGATGAAGATCGATTTCGGCAGCGCCATCCGCTCCTATGTTTTCATGCCGTACCAGCTCGTCAAGGATCAGCGCACCGAGTATGAAAACGGCAACATCCAGAACGTCATGGACGGCGATCTGGACGGGTTCATAAACGCCTACCTCTCTATGAAGGCGGCGGACTGAGCCAGCATCACATTACAGAAAGGTTTTGTTATTTTGTTCTCTCGCGTTTCCCACATCTTTCGGGATATAGACCGCAGAAGCTGGATAATGCTGCTCTCCGGCAGCTTTATCCTCGCTTTCGGGCTTTATAATATCCATTCGCAGTCCGGCGTCACCGAGGGCGGCGTCCTCGGCCTGATCCTGCTGCTCGACCACTGGTTCGGCCTCTCGCCGTCGATATCCTCACTTGTGATGAACGCGGCCTGCTATGTGCTCGGGCTGCGCGTCCTCGGCTGGAGCTTCATCGTCCGTTCGGGCGTGGCGAGCCTGTCCTTCTCCGCGTTCTACGCGATACTTGAGTGCTTCCCGCGGCTCTGGACCGGCATCGCCGAAATGCCGCTGCTCGCGGCGGTGGTCGGCGCGATATTCGTCGGCGGCGGAGTCGGAATATGCGTGCTCGCGGGCGGCGCCCCCGGCGGGGACGATGCGCTTGCAATGTCCGTGGGGAAGCTGCTGCGCTGCAATGTGCAGTGGGTCTACCTCGCGGCGGACATCGTAGTCCTGCTCGCGTCGCTGAGCTACATCCCCCTGCGCCGCATCGCCTACTCGCTGCTGACCGTCGTGCTCTCCGGCGCGATAATCGGCCAGCTGCAGCGGATGTTCATGAAGGATGCACCGGACGCTCCCGCGCCCGCCGAACCGGAGGCGGAATAAATGATCACGAGCCGGCTGTGATGAACGCGCATCACGGCAGGCTCGTAATATTTTCACTATCCATGCCGGACCTTATCTCCTGCTCGGCCCGGGGTTGTGGTCGCCGAAGATCATGTCGTCGATGTCAGTTTCCATGCTGCGATACCTCCTGTTGTATAGTCGATATCTATATTATATTCGGGGGCGGCCTGACGTATGACAAAAATCTTCCGGCGGCATGATCCTCACATCATCATATCATAAATTAACTGTGAATTACTGCAAATTGGCTTGAAACTCACAAGCGTTTGAGTTATAATAAAAAAACCTGCGGACAGCAGGCGTAAACGTAACAAAAAAGGATGACATTGCAATGAGCGCATCAACTGAAAAGAAACAGCGTCAGGCAGCCCGCGAAGCAGGCACCGACAAAAAGACTCTCGCTGAACAGGAAGCGGCGAAGAAAAAGGCCAAGAGCAACCGCCGCTGGACTCTTGGAACGATAGGCGTTATCCTGCTCATCGCCCTTATTCTTTTCCTTAATTCCAGCTTCCTCTACACTCATACTACCGCCATCTCCATTGGGGACGCCAGCTACAGCCCCGCAGAGGTGAACTACGTGTATGCCAACAGATACTATAACTGGATCCAGAGCTACGGCAGCTATGCCAGCATCTTCGGGCTCGACACCTCCACCGGTATCGCAGGGCTGAAGCAGCAGAAGTGCCCTATGTATGACGACGGGCGCACCTGGCACGACTACTTCATGGAAGAGGCACGCAGCGAGCTCAGCCAGATGACCGCGCTGTGCGCATGGGCAGACGCTAACGGCGTCACGCTCACCGACGAGGAGATCGCCGAAGTCGATGACAGCATCGCAACTCTAGACAGCAGCGCCCGCGCCGGCGGCTACGCTTCCGGCGACAAGTACTTCTCCGCAAACTACGGCACCGGTGTCACCAGCGCCATCGTGCGCGAGATGGCGCTGAAGAGCGCGCTCGCCAACAAGGCGTCCAGCGAATACGCGGCCTCCCTCGAATACACCGACGCGGAGCTTGAGGAGCACTACCAGAGCCTCGACGGCGCACAGGACAAGTTCTCCTTCAGCTACTATCTTGTGAATGCCGAGAAGGTCGAGAGCACTGACGCCGACGGCAACACCAGCTCCGCCGTCACCGAGGAAACCACCGCCGCCGCGAAGGATGCGGCCGACGATATTCTCACCGCATACACCGCGCTGAAGAAGTCGAATCCCGATGACGATAACTATACCGCAATGCTCAACAGCGCCGTCGCACAGGTCGCTCCCACCACGGAAGCTACCGAGCGCAGCAACATCACCGGCGGCAACCTCGGCGACTATAAGGAATGGCTCATGGAGAGCGGCCGCAAGGCCGGCGACGCCACGGTCGTTGACAAGGCGGACGGCAGCGGCAGCTACGTCGTCGTGTTCCTTGACCGCAGCGATAACCACTATCCCGTCGCGCAGGTGCGCCACATCCTGATAAAGGCCGTTGCCGATTCTGACGGCAGCTACACCGACAAGGCCAAGGAGATCGCAAAGAACCGCGCCGAGGAGATCCTCGCCGAGTTCAATGCGGGCGACAAGACCGAGGACAGCTTCGCTGAGCTTGCCAAGGATTACTCCGAGGACACCGGCTCCGCAGAGAACGGCGGCCTGTATGACACCGTTTACAAGGGAGCGACTGTCGAGGAGTTCGACAAGTTCTGCTTCGAGGGTCACAAGAAGGGCGACACCGCCATTGTCTACGGTGAGTCCAGCAGCTACGCAGGCTACCACGTCATGTACTACGTCGGCGAAGGCGACCTGTACAGCAACCTGCTTGCGAAGAACGACCTCGTGAACACCACCGTCAGCCAGTGGGTGGAGGATCAGGTCAATGCCCTGACCGTCACGACCGGCTGGTGGCTGCGCATCGCGGGCTGATAAATCCGTATTTATTAACAGGTGAGGGGCGACTCTCACCTGTTTTCATGTTTCTGCAAAGGAGAATTTTATGGACGAACGTACCCTCAGGGCACGGATGCTGTTGGGCGAGAGCGCGATGGACAGGCTGCGGAATAGCCACGTCGCGGTGTTTGGCCTCGGCGGCGTCGGGTCGTGGTGCGCGGAAGCGCTTGCTCGCTCCGGCGTCGGGCGGATGACCCTTGTCGATCAGGACACCGTGAGCGTGAGCAATATAAACCGCCAGCTCTGCGCGCTGGAATCCACCGTCGGCATGCCGAAGGCGGAGGTCGTGGCGCGGCGGCTGCGGGATATAAACCCGCAAATCGAGATAAACTGCATTGCGGGGCGTTATGAGGCGGCCGACCGCGAGCGCTTCATCGCCGATTACGACTACGTGGTCGATGCGATCGACATCGTCAGCTGCAAGCTCGACCTGATAATCACCTGCCTTGAGCGCGGCATCCCGATAATTTCCGCGCTCGGCACCGGCAATAAGCGCGACGCGGGGCTGCTGCGAATCGACGATATCTCCAAGACCTCGAACTGCGCGCTTGCGCGCGTGATGCGCAAGGAACTGCGCGCCCGCGGCGTGAAGCACCATCAGGTCGTGTTCAGTCCGGAGCTGCCGATGGAGCCGGAGCAGCTTGAGGCGCCGCCTCCGGGGCGCCGCAGCGTCCCCGGCTCGCTGGTCTGGGTTCCGGCGTCGGCCGGACTGCTGCTGTGCCAGCACGTCGTGACCGAACTGATAAAGGACTGAAAATAACCGTCAAGAGCTTCTTGACGGTTATTTTAATAGCCAGTATAATGGAAATATGTAACTGTGTTACACGAACGCGAGAGACCATGCTATGCAGATCTGCGCGAGATAATACGTTGCGTGGACGCCGATGTTCAGGCCGAAATGCTTATCCGGCCCGAAGGAATACGCGCTGAGAATACTGTCGCTGATCGGGAACATCACCCCGCCCACCGCGAACAGCAGCGTCGCTGCACCGACAGAAACCGTGGCCGCGCTTATCGACACCGCACCCATGGCGACGACCATCGCCATATACACGCTGCCGAAAACCATCAGCCGTCCGGCGTCGGTCTTCTTGCTCTTGACGTAGGTCGCCGCGGCGGCAAGCCCGACGATGCCCACCGTCAGTACGACAGGGAAGGACACGCTGTATTTCGTGAGCATGGCGTAGATGTACAGCCAGTGCCCCACCGCGAAGGACAGCGCGCCGCTCACAAAGAAACGGTCATGCTGCGCGGGGCGGATAAAGCGGATCGCGAGCAGCAGATCGCCCAGCACCCCGAAGGCAAGACCGGCCGCGACCAGCCACGCGAAGCGCTTGTCACCGCTCATGCCGGCGGCGAACAGCACGCCGATCATCAGAAAGCACAGTCCGGCGGCGGTTTTCAGTATTGCGGCGCGGTCATATGTTTTCTCGCGGAAGGCTTTCATGAAGTACACGGCGATGAGCGCGCAGGCTGCGGTCAGCGCGGCACAGGCTATGAACAGTCCTGTCTCCATCAATCACTTTCCTTTCATTTTTATATCTCCCAAAAGCTGAGGCCATTATATCAAAATCTTAACATCCTGTAAACGAAAATCGTGGAATCTGTACAAATATTAAGAATTTGCAAAACAAGCGGAACATAATTCCGCACAAATGCGTCATACCGACAGAGGACAACGAAAAATTAAAAAATGGAGGTACACAAAATGAAAAAGCTGATATCCTTTCTCCTCGCGGCACTGATGATCTTCTCGCTCTGCGCCTGCGGGAGCAGCAGCAACAGCGCTTCCGACAGCAAGCAGGAAGCGTCCACCCCGATGGAGTCGGCGGCAAACGACGACATTGCGTACGACGAAGAGGCCGATTACGGCGGCCTTGCCGCGGAAGAGGGCGGCCTATCCGCCGACGGCACCGGCGAGAGCAGCGGCGATATCAACCCCGACAAGATAATCTATTCCGCCGATGCGACGCTTGAGACCACAGATTTTGACACAGCCGTCGAAAAGCTCGGCGCGCTCATCAAGCAGTACGGCGGCTTCATCGAGTCGAGCAGCGTGCGCGGCGTGAATATCTATAATCGCGGGAGCTACGGCCGCCGCAGCGCGGACTATACCGTCCGCATCCCCAGCAAAAATTTCAGCACGCTGATGAATGAGCTGCCCGGCATCGGCAACGTCCCCTATACCCACACCTATACCGAGAATATAACCGCGCAGTATTACGACGCGCAGGCGCGACTGACCGCGTATGAGACGCAGGAGCAGAGTCTGCTCGCCATGCTCGAAAAGGCCGAGACCGTTGAGGACATAATAAACATCGAGGATAAGCTGACCGACGTGCGCTATAATATCGACTCCGTGAAATCACGGCTCACGAACTGGGATCGCCAGGTGAGCTACAGCACCGTCAACCTCAGCGTCGAGGAGGTAGTCGAGTATTCGCCGGAGGCGAAGATAAGCTACGGCGAGCGGCTGTGGCTGTCGCTCAAAAACGGGCTGCAATCCGTCGGCGACTTCTTCTCCGATTTCCTTGTCTGGCTTGTCGGCGCGCTGCCCGCACTCGTGATTCTGGCGGTGCTGATCATCGTGCTGCTGCCGCTGCTGCGTAAATGGAATCGCCGCAGCCGCGAAAAACGCGCCGCGCGCAAGGCCGCGAAGACCGAAAAGTCCGGAGAAAACTGAGGACCGGAAAAGCTGTGTATTTTGCCATCTTGACCTTTTGGGTAAAAAGCAATAGAATGGAAACAGCAAAAATCAAAGGAGTGTTAGTATAAAAATGCTTAATAAGTATCTTGACGTAGCACCTGAGGTTCAGGAAGCGCTGGATGCCGGCAAGCCCGTCGTCGCGCTGGAGAGCACCATCATTTCCCACGGTATGCCTTACCCGAAGAATGTTGAGACCGCTATGCTCGTCGAAAAGACCATACGTGAAAACGGCGCAGTCCCCGCGACCATCGCCGTTATCGGCGGCCGCCTCAAGGCGGGACTCTCCTATGAGGAAATAGAGCACCTCGGTAAGGCCGGACACGATGTCGCCAAGGCCAGCCGCCGCGACCTGCCCGCGCTCGTCGCACGCGGAGTTGACGGCGCTACCACCGTCACTACCACCATGATAATCGCCCACATGGCCGGCATCAAGATCTTCGCCACCGGCGGCATCGGCGGCGTACACCGCGGCGCCGAGACCACGATGGACATTTCCGCCGACCTTGAGGAGCTGGCTCAGACCCCTGTTATGGTCGTCTGCGCTGGCGCGAAGTCGATCCTCGACCTCGGCCTGACGCTTGAGTATCTGGAGACCAAGGGCGTCCCCGTCATCGGCTACGGCACCGGCGAACTGCCCGCGTTCTACACCCGCAAGAGCGGCTTCAGCGTAGATTACCGCGTTGACAGCCCTGAGGAGCTGGCCGAGATGTTCCGCGCCCAGCGCGGCCTTGAGTTCAAGGGCGGCATGCTCGTCACGAACCCCATCCCCGAGGAGTACTCGATGGATAAGGAAGTCATCGACAAGGCCATCGAGCAGGCTCTGGCCGAGTGCAAGGCGCAGGGCGTCCACGGCAAGGAGACCACGCCGTTCCTGCTCGCCCGCGTCGTTGAGCTGACCGGCGGCGACAGCCTTGAGAGCAACATCCAGCTCGTGCTGAACAATGCCCGCCTCGCGGCCCGCACCGCCTGCGCGCTCGCAAAGTAAGCTTCAAGCCAAATAAAAATGACCGTAGGATTGATCCTACGGTCATTTTTTACTTTTCCCAAGTGGAAAGCTGCACACTATTTTTTCAGCTTTCCGGGGCTCATGCCGAAGCTCTCGCGGAAGGCGCGGTGAAACGCGGAATAGTCCGTGAATCCGCTGTCGGCTGCCGCCTTGGCTGCGGGCGTGCCCTCGCGGATGAGCCGCGCCGCGTTCACCAGCCGCTTCTGCCGCACGTATGTGTGCACGGTCACGCCGGTCTGCGCCTTAAAAAGCCGCATAAAGTGATACTTGCTCAGAAAAACGCGCTCGGCCAGAACATCAACGCTCAGCTCTCCGCATAAATTTTCATTGATGTACGACATGACCTGCGCAATCTTCGGGTCGTAGTGCGCTTCGGACTGCGCGGCGGCGTCGCCATTGTCGGCCATGCGGCGGATGCGGATGAGCAGCTGCATTATCAGCGTATCGCGCAGCGCCTGCGCGCCCGCACCGTTGTCCGCCTCGCACTGCTCATAGTCGCGCAGGCAGCGTTTCAGCTCCTCGCGCTCAGCCTCAGTCGGCGTCAGCAGATGCCGCCCCAGCCGGTCGGCGGCGTCGAAGCTGTCCATGATGCCCATGTCGGGGAAGATGCGCTCGAAATACTTCCGGTCGAGATAAATTATCACGCGGTCGTACGGCTCACTCTTGTCGATCAGCGCCTTGTGTATCGTGTGGTGCTTCACCAGCAGCAGCGACCACGGCTCCAGCGCGTATACCTCGCTCTCGACGAAATAGTCCACACGTCCGGACAGCAGCAGCACGATCTTGTCGAACTCATGGAAGTGAAAGTCGCGCTCCTGCCCCGCAGTGTCGCGCAGGTGGAAATAATGATAGTTCTCGCGCAGATATCCCTCGCGCGCAAAAGCGGTGTTTTTTGCCATGCTTCGCCTCCGGCAGTCAGTCTAGGTTGAGTATACAGCATTTTTTGCAATGTTTCAAGCAACCTGAACAATTTACATTGCAGAATTTCGCAATATAATAATAGCATAATCTCGTTTAAAAAGGAGAACCTATCATGTCCAGATCCAGACGCTTCATAAAAGACTATTGGTTCATACTCTCGATGCTCACTGGCATCATCGCGGGCTGCATTGTCGGCGCTATCTGGCCGGGCGCCACCTGCCTCGAGCCGCTCGGAACCGTGTTTATAAACATGATGTTCTGCGTCGTGGTGCCGATGGTGTTCTGCTCCATCGCCTCCGCCATCGCAAACATGGGCAATGTCAAGCGCGCCGGTAAGGTGCTCGGCGTGACGGTTGCGACCTTCATGGTCACGGCAGCCATCGCCGCAGTGCTCATGTACATACTTTGCCGCTGCATCCCGCTGGTCAAGGGCGACTACCCCGTCGTTCAGGGCGAGGTCGGTGTGACCCTCGGCGTGGCCGATATGATAATCAACTTCTTCACCAAGCCCGACTTCGCGGAGCTGTGGAGCCGCAAGGCGATACTTCCGCTGATAATCGCGGCGATAATCTTCGGCTTCGGTGTGCAGATGGCCGGCGGCAAGGAGACCCTTACCGCGAAGATCCTTGCAGACCTCACCAATTGCCTGATGAAGGTCATCAAGCTCATCACCTACTACGCACCCATCGGCTTCTTCGGCTTCTTCGCCTACCTTGTCGCCTTCTACGGCCCCGAACTCATCGGCGACTACGGACGTACTCTGATAATCTATTACGTGATGTGCTTTGCGTATATGCTCATATCCTCGCCGATATACGCCCGCTTCGGCGGCGGCAAGGGCGCTGCAAAGGTCATGTTCCAGCACCTGCTCAAGCCCGCGGCCGTCTCCTTCGGCACCTGCTCCTCCGTTGCGACCATCCCCACCAACATGGAGGTCGCCGAGGACACCGGCATCTCCAAGGACGTCAGCGAAATAGTCCTGCCCCTCGGCGCGACGATGCACATGGACGGCTCCGCGATGAGCGCGATAATCAAGGTCGCCTTCCTCTTCGGTATGTTCGGCATGGACTTCGGCACCAAGGAAGCGATACTTGCGATAATCGTCGCGGTGTTCTCGTCCGTCGCGATGTCCGGCGTCCCAGGCGGCGGCGGCACCGGCGAGCTGGTGCTCTGCACGATATTCTTCCCCGATAATCTGGCCGTGGCCTACACCGTCGCTCTCGCGCTGGGCAACCTGGTCGATCCCCCCGCAACGATGGTCAACGCTGCCGGCGACTACGTCGTCTCCTTCATCGTCTCCCGCTATGTTGACGGCAAGGATTGGCTTCAGAAGAAGCTGCATCCCGCAAAAGCGGAGAAGGCCGAAGAATAATGGACATTCAGGTCGGCGATATTCTCACCATGAAAAAGGAGCACCCCTGCGGCAGCAAGCAGTGGGAGGTGCTGCGCACGGGGGCAGATTTCCGCCTGCGCTGCTGCGGCTGCGGGCATGAGGTCATGGGGCCGCGCTCAAAATTCGAGAAAAACATCCGTCAGGTGCAGCGATGAACTATGTGTATATCCTGCGCTGCGGGGACGGCAGCCTCTACACCGGCTGGACGAACGATCTGGACGCCCGCCTTGAGGCGCACCGGAGCGGCCGCGGCGCGAAATATACCCGATCGCATCTGCCGGTGGAGCTGGCGTACTGCGAAGAGTACGAGACGAAGGAAGCGGCGATGAGCCGCGAGTGGCAGATAAAGCAGCTCACCCGGCAGCAGAAGCTCGCCTTGATAGAAAAGAAATGAAAAACGCACCCCATCCGCGGGATCTGTGTACCGCAGATGGGGTGCGATGTTTCTTTCGGGCTGTACGCCATTGACGAAAGGCTGTGGAAAAGGCTATAATATTATCACATTTTGATTCACAGAGGTCAGCGCTCATGTATAAACCATTGGCAGACGAGATACGCCCGAATAGCCTTGACGATGTTGTCGGGCAGAAGCATATACTTGGTTCCGGCGGTATGCTGCGGCGTATCGTCGAGAGCGGGCAGATACCAAACATGATATTCTACGGCCCCTCTGGCACGGGGAAAACCACCGTCGCGCGCATCATCGCCCAGCGCACTAACCGGAGCCTGCGCAAGCTCAACGCGACGACCGCCGGTATCGCCGACATCAAGCAGATTATCGCGGAGCTGGACACCATGCTTACCCCCGGCGGGGTGCTGCTGTATCTCGACGAGATCCAGTATTTCAACAAAAAGCAGCAGCAGTCGCTGCTGGAATTCATCGAGGACGGGCGCATTACGCTCATCGCCTCAACGACCGAGAACCCGTATTTCTGCGTGTTCAACGCGATTCTGAGCCGTTCGACGGTGTTTGAGTTCAAGCCCGTCAACGCGCGCGACGTTGAGGGCGCAGTCCTGCGCGCCGTGGACATTATGAACGCGCGCCGCGGCACGCCGCTTACGCTTGCCGACGGCGTCGTGCGGCATATCTCCGCCTCCTGCGGCGGCGACGTGCGCAAGGCGATGAACTCGGTGGAGCTGCTGTTTTCAGCGGCGGGGGATGGCGGCGTCATCACGCTGGAGGATGCGAAGGCCATCACCCAGCGCAGTGCCATGCGCTATGACCGCGACGGGGACGACCACTACGACATCCTCTCCGCGCTGATGAAGTCGCTGCGCGGCTCCGATCCGGACGCGGCGATGCACTATCTGGCGAGACTCCTTGAGGTCGGCGATCTGATAGGCGCTTGCAGGCGCATCCTGTGCTCCGCGAGCGAGGATGTCGGCCTTGCATACCCGCAGGCGGTGCCGATAGTCAAGGCCTGCGTTGATTCCGCGCTCCAGCTCGGCCTGCCTGAGGCCAAGCTCCCGCTTGCCGAAGCCTGCCTTCTGCTTGCAACCGCGCCGAAGTCGAACACTGCCTGCGCCGCCATCGACCGCGCCATGGCCGATGTCCGCGCCGGACGTACCGGCAGCATCCCGCGCGAGCTTCAGAATGTCCACGCCGACGGCGCGGGCTTCGAGCGCGAGCAGGGCTACAAGTATCCGCACAATTTCCCCGGCCATTGGGTCAGACAGCAGTATCTGCCGGACGAGCTGAAAAATGCGCGCTACTATGAGTACGGCGACAACAAGACCGAGCAGGCCGCGCGGCGCTACTGGGAAGAGATTAAAAAGAATTAAGAACTCCGATTTCGCCCAGTTTCACCCAATATACAGTGTATGCTTGCAGCATGAAGCCGCAATATAAGGAGGTTTTGTGATGCAGGCATTGAAAAGCCAGACCGCGCTCAGGCGCGGCGGCATAGTATATCTGCGGACGGACGAGCTCACACCGAACCCCGTCCAGCCGCGCAAACGCTTTGACGACGAATCGCTGGAGGAGCTGTCGGGCAGCATAAAGAGCTACGGCATATTAAACCCGCTCACCGTACGTCTGCGCTGCGGCAAATATGAGCTCGTGGCGGGGGAGCGCCGTCTGCGCGCGGCGAAGCTTGCGGGGCTGGAGGAAGTCCCGTGCATCCTCATCGACGTGAACATGGAGGACGCGAGCCTCATCGCGCTGGTCGAGAATCTGCAGCGGCGCGACCTGGACTTCATCGAGGAGGCGCTGGGCATAAGCCAGCTCATCCGCATGTTCGGCATGAGTCAGGAGGAGGCCGCGCGGCGCATCGGCAAATCGCAGTCGGCTGTCGCAAACAAGCTGCGGCTGCTGAAGCTGCCGAGCGACGTGCTCGAATCGCTGCGCCAGAATGGCCTGACCGAGCGGCACGGCCGCGCGCTGCTGCGCCTGCCGAATCCCGTCGCGCAGCGGGCGGCGCTGGAATATATCGTTGACAACGGCCTGACCGTCGCCGCGACGGACGCGTACATAGACGCGCTGCTCTCGGCGCCGGAGGAGGCGGAGCAGAAAGACGAGGAGAAGCCGGAGAAGCGGCGGACCTTCGTGCTGAAGGACGTGCGCGTGTTCCTCAACACGCTCTCCCGCAGTATCGACCTGATGAAGCAGGGCGGCATCGACGCCGGTATCCAGCGCGAGGAGACGGACGACTCGCTGATCCTGACGATATCCATCCCCAAGGCGCGCCAGCCCTCGCAGAACGGGTAAAATTTTCGATTAATAGGACAAATCACCGCCTTCGTATATTTTACAAAGGCGGTGATTTTATGATAAGCTATTTTTCCGAGCTACGGTATAAGGAGGTCATCGACGTCAACAGCGGCTTCCGGCTGGGCTACGCCTGTGACATGGAGTTTGACGACGCCGAGGGGCGCATCGTGTCACTGGTCACGCCGGGGCGCGCGAAGTTTTTCGGCCTGCTTGGCCGCGAGGACGACTACGTGCTGCCGTGGCAGAGCATAGTCCGCATCGGCAGCGACATAATACTTGTAGACTGCAAGGGCGAAGTCTCCCGCCGCAAGCGCCGCCGGCGCAGCCTGATCTGATATTTTTGTTGGCAAACCGGCGCTTTTGCGATATACTCAATTATATATAGAAATACGGAGGAAAAGCGCATGAGGATGATCCAAACCTTTCACTCCGACTATTCGGTTGAGCAGGTCAAAATGCTTCTCTCGTCGCTGTGTGAGAAATTTTCTTTTATCATTCCTACAGAAGGCAGAATCGGATATAACCTGCACGGCCCGTTTCTTACGCTTATATATGTTCCGAAAGAGATGCGGATGGTCAGAAAATATAAAGCCCTTCTGCTCCAGGGACGGGATGGCAAGGCTGTGATCTACGGTACATATTGGATCCCGATATGGGAAGTGCCGTTTTATGCCGCCGCGATGGCGCTGCTTGCATTTTTCCTCTTAGGCGCTTTCGCCGTGCTCCCGATGGTGATTGCGACATTGGTTAGTGTCCTGTTTGGGGAACTTGTCGGCGGTGCAATAATACGCAAAGAAACACAAGTCGCAGAATTTATTAAAGATAAGCTCAATTGTACGCAGGAATGAGCAAAAAATTAAAATCAAGCATATTCAAAGGAAAAATTCAAATGGAAAACACTGAGATAAAAAGAGAACGCGCGGTGCTGGCGGGACTGTCGGCGGCGAGCATGGACGAGAGCGAGCGCTCCACCGAGATATCCATGGAGGAGCTGGCGGCGCTTGTCGATACCGCCGGCGGCGACACGGTGGCCATAATAATGCAGAGCCGCCCGACGCCCGATCCGCGCAGCTTCATCGGCGACGGCAAGGTGCGCGAGATGAAGGAGCTTATTGCAATGAACGACTGCGACCTAGCGGTGTTCGACAATGAGCTGACCCCGTCCCAGATGCGCGTGCTGTCCGAGGAGCTGGGAGTCAAGGTTCTTGACCGCTCCGGCCTGATACTCGATATTTTCGCCCAGCGCGCGCAGACCCGCGAGGGTCAGCTTCAGGTTGAGCTGGCGCAGTATAAATATCTGCTGCCGCGCCTGACCGGTATGTGGACGCACCTTGTGCGCCAGACCGCATCCGGCGGCTCCTCGCCTATCGGCACCCGCGGCCCCGGCGAAACTCAGCTTGAGACCGACCGCCGCCACATCCGCCGCAAGATACAGAAGCTCGAGGAGGAGCTGGCCGCGGTGCGCAAGGTCAGAAGCACACAGCGCCGCCGCCGCGAGAAGAACGACATGCCCGTCGTCGCGCTCGTCGGCTACACGAATGCCGGTAAATCGACGCTTCTGAACTGCCTGACCGGCTCGGACATACCAGCAAACGACAGGCTATTCGACACGCTGGACACCACGACTCGCCGTCTGCGGCTCGACGAGACGCAGGAGGTGCTGCTGTCCGACACCGTCGGCTTCATCCGCAAGCTGCCGACGCACCTCATCGAAGCCTTCAAGGCGACGCTTGAGGAGCTGAGCTATGCCGACGTGCTGCTGCACGTTATCGACATCTCGAATCCGGAGTGGGAGGCGCAGGCGCGCGTTGTGGACGGACTTATCAGTCAGCTCGGCGCGAGCGAGACGCCGTGCCTGCGCGTGTTCAACAAGTGCGACGCGTATATCGGCATCCTGCCGCACGGGGACGACATCGTTTGCATCTCCGCCAGAAGCGGCGAGGGCGCGGACGCGCTGGTCAGCAAGCTGCTGGAGCTGCTTGACCGCGGCAAAAAGCAGGTCAGGCTGGAGATACCGTATTCCGACGCGGGGATCGTCGATCTGCTCAAGCGCGAGGCGGCAGTGCTGAGCATGGAGTATACCGACACCGGCATCACTGCCGAGGCCATCGTCACGCCGGACGTGCTGGGGCGCGTGAAAAAATATATCCCCGGCTACGTCGAGCCGAAGGAGGATTGGGAATGAGCGTTTTCGAGACCGAACGTCTCGTGATGCGTCCGTGGCGCGAGGATGACGCGGAAAATTTATATAAGTACGCAAGCGACCCCGAGGTCGGCCCCGCGGCGGGCTGGCCGGTGCATACAAGCGTTGGGGACAGTCTGCGCGTTCTGCGGGAAGTTCTTATTGAGGAGAACACATGGGCGGTGACGATAAAAGCGAGTGACGAGCCGGTCGGCAGCATAGGCGTGTTCCGAACGGACGCTCCGAACGGGAACGGCGCGCCCGAGATAGGGTACTGGATAGGCAAGCCCTTCTGGGGCTGCGGCTATATACCCGAGGCTGTTCGAGCGCTCATTGACCGCTGCTTTAATGACGGTGCGGAGAGCGTGTGGTGCTCTCATTTTGCCGGGAACGACAAGTCCCGCCGCGTGATTGAAAAATGCGGCTTCAAATTCGCAGTTAGCATGACTGTGCGGGCGGCGCTTCTTGACGGTATGCCCGAGTACGAGACCCTTTATTACAAGATAACCCGTGAGGAGTGGCAGCATGACTGAATACTGCGTCCCGACCGCGGCGGGCGAGGCGAGCTTCACCGAGAAGCGCTCCGAGTTTCTGGGGCATGTGCGCCCCGTGGAGAGCGAGGAGGAGGCGCGCGCCTTCGTCGCGGAGATGAAAAAGAAATATTATGACGCGCGGCACAACTGCTGGTGCTACATAATCAAGGACGGCCCTGAGCGCTATTCCGATGATGGCGAGCCGCAGGGCACGGCGGGCATTCCGATGCTGGAGGTGTTCCGGCGCGAGGGTGTGTGCAACGTCGTCTGCGTCGTGACGCGGTATTTCGGCGGAATTCTGCTCGGCGCGGGTGGGCTTCTGCGCGCGTACACCAAGAGCGCGAAGGACGCGCTTGACGCTGCGGGCATATCCGTCGTGCGGCGCTGGGTCGAGACGGCGCTCGACTGCTCGTACGCCGCGGCCGAGAAGCTCAAGCAGGAGATAACGGCCTTCGGCGGCATCGTCGCGGGGCTGGATTACGGCGCGGCGGTAACGATACATGCGTACATTCCGGAAGAATCGGCGGAGGATTTCAAAGCGCGGATATTCGACGTCAGCGCGGGCGGCGTGACGGTGCGCGTCACGGGCGAGGATTTCCGCGCCGTCCCGCGGGTAAAGTGAACTGCCGGGCACACCTTGGCGCCCCTTTTAGGTAGCGAAGCGGCGGCGCGGCAGTGAATGACATGCTGGTAGCATGTCAGAGCCGCGCCGTGACCGAGCCGCAGCGAGACGCTGTCAGCGAAGCTGACTGAGGGGTCGCCAGTCTATTGATTATTGCCAATAGGGAAAAGAAACCATGCACTATATGTCACTACGTCTGCATACTATAACAAAAAAACGCTCTGCGTTCCAAACTGTTCGTTTGAAACGCAGAGCATTTTTATCAGCCTTCGGCGGGTGTCTGCTGGTAGAGATCGAGGAATTCCTCAAGGCAGAGACCGTTCTCCATTATGTATGTCGCCGCCTCGACGCCGACATAGCGGAAGTGCCACGGCTCGTACATGATTCCGGTGATGTCCGACTTGCCGTCGGGGAAGCGGACGATGAAGCCGTACTCCTGACAATGCTTGCTCATCCACTGATAGGTAGCTGTGTTTTCACACTCGTCGATAGTTTTGGGATTACGGTAAATATCAGTTATATCACAGGCCAGGCCGGTTTGGTGCTCGCTGGTGCCGGGCTTGGCGACGATCTTCGCCGCTTCCTCTTCACTGTAACCCGCACCTATTTTAAGATTGAACAGATAGACCTGATCCGCATAGGTTCTGTATCCGGAAGAGAGGTACACGCTCAGCCCCTCCGCGCGTGCCGCAGCGACAAACTCGCGCATCGGCTCGATGATACGATAATCCAAAGGCTGCCCCTCAAGTTTTTCAACCTCAGGCGTATAATCACCAATGTCGTGTGTGGGATTCGCAAGTATGAACTCCCAGCTAGTTATATCAATATCCGGCAGGGAATTCTCGACCGGCTCCGGAGATGGTTCCGGTGTCTCGACCGGCGCTTCGGTGACTTCCGGCGTTTCCTCTGGCTGAACCGTCTCCGCCGGGGCCACGGTAGGCGTGGCGGCGGCCAGCTCCTGAAACTTCTTGCCGTTAGTCCTTGCGCTGCCGGTGAGGTACAGATATATACCGAGCAGAATCAGAAGAACTATCCCAAGTATTATACGAATGGTTTTGTTTCCTTTCATGTAATCCTCCATACTATATGTTCAACAGCGGCTTGCGCTGTCCAAAATGCCGTACGCGATAAATATACCATTTTGCGGCATGATGGTCAACTTAAATTTGTTGAAGTGTGCCGCCGCTTCTGGTATAATTACGCGAAAGGGGGCTGATCGTATGAAACTTACATGGTGCGGACATTCCTGCTTTCTGCTTGAGAGCCGCGGCGGCTCGGTCGTGTTTGACCCGTATGCGCCCGGCAGCGTTCCGGGGCTGGTTCTGCCGACGCTGAGGGCGGACGCCGTGATATGCAGCCATGAGCACGCGGATCACTTTTATCCCGAAGGCGTGGAGCTGAGCGGGCGGAAGCCCGATTTTGAGATACGGCAGTTCGACTGCTGGCACGACGACGCGAGAGGCGCGAAGCGCGGCAAAAACATGATGACTCTTGTGGAGGCGGACGGCCTGCGCGTGCTGCATATGGGCGACCTTGGGCACATGCTCAGTCCGGAGCAGCTTGCGGCGCTTGGCCGCGTGGACGTGCTGATGATCCCGGTCGGCGGGTTTTACACCATCGATGCGCGGCAGGCGGCGGAGCTTGCGAAAAAAATCGCGCCCGCGGTGACGGTGCCGATGCACTACCGCGGAGACGGCTTCGGATATGACGTCATTGCGCCGGTCGGGGACTTCCTGCGGCTGATGGACAATGTCGTCATGCTCGACGATAACGTTATCGAGCCGGAGAAGCTTGACGCGCCGGTCGTCGCCGTCCCGAAGTGCCCGCGCGGTTGACAGCGCCGCGAATGTAGTATATAATATTCCTATATAAAAGATAGGGATTAAGAAGCTTGGAGAGACAAACAATGGCATATCGAAGCCTCCCTTGGATCGAGCGATGTACCGGCTCCCGCATAAAATGTTACGGCGCATCAATCAATGTAAACGAGGGAGAAGTATGTTTAAAGATTTAAAAGAAACAATCGAAGCCTATAAGGCGCGCGATCCGGCGGCGCGCAGCTCGCTGGAGATATATTTTCTGTACCCTGGCCTGAAGGCCGTGCGCAGCCACCGCAAAGCGCACTGGTGTTATGAGCACAACCTGAAGTTCCTGGCCAGATTCATCTCGCAGTGCAGCCGTCACCGCACGGGCATAGAGATTCACCCCGGCGCGAAGATCGGCAAGCGGCTGGTCATCGACCACGGCATGGGCATCGTGATCGGCGAGACCGCCGAGATCGGCGACGACTGCCTGATATATCACGGCGTGACGCTCGGCGGCACGGGCAAGGATGTCGGCAAGCGCCACCCGACCATCGGGAACAACGTCCTGATCGGCGCGGGCGCAAAGGTGCTGGGGCCGTTCACCGTCGGGGATAACAGCCGCATCGCGTCGAACTCCGTGGTGCTCAGCGAGATACCGCCGGACAGTACGGCGGTCGGCGTGCCGGCCAAGGTCGTGAGAATCGCCGGGAAGAAGGTCAACTACGTGGGCGACGTCGATCAGGTCAGCGTATCCGACCCCGTGAGCACGGAGCTTGCGGCGCTGCGCCGCGAACTCAACGAGCTTCGCAGAAAGGTCGAAGGAGATGCGGCCTGCGAAGCACCTGACGAGACGGAAAATAAAGAATGATAAATAACCCCACCGGACTTGCGAATGCTCCGGTGGGGTATTTGCATATGTGGAGGCGATTGCCGCCATGTTTTATTTGCTGAAAATGTTCGTCACGCGGTGACGGTTTCGCTGCGCTGGCCGCAGGTGACGGTGTACTCGGTTCCGCTTGCAAGCTCCGAAGAGGAGAAGAGGATCGAGGTGAAATCATACTTCGCAGTGGCCGTGGCGAGCTCGCCGAACTGCACGTCGTTTCCGGCGCTGCCGCTGAACTTGTACGAGACATAGGGCTGGCCGTCCGCTTCGGCTTCCAGCGCTTTTTTCGACCCGCTAAGCGCGAACACCGTGCCACCCGAGATGCTGAGGGAATCCTTTGCGTCAATGGCGCGCTTGGCGGAGCTTATGAACAGGCTGCCGCCGGATATCGTCGCGGTTCCGGTCTCGCTGGGGAAGCCGTTTATATTCTTGCCGGCCTGAATACCATCGGCCGCGGAGCCGATATTGATGCTGCCGCCGGAGATGTTCACGTCGGCCACGCATCTGACCGCGGCGTCAATGCTGTTCAGCTCCAGCTCGCCGCCGGAAATGCTGATGCTCGTCTCGGCCTTCAGCGCCTTGCTGCTCGCGTCCACGCCGTCGCCGAGCGTATCGACGCGGAGCGTGCCGCCCGTGATGTCCAGCGTGGTGGCCGCGTCGATGCCGTCGCCGGAGGCCGAAACGGTCACGTCGCCGCCGCTGACGGTGATAAAGCCCTTGCCGTCCTTATCGGTGGTTGCGGATTTGATGCCGTCGTTCCCAGCGGAAATAACGAGCGTACCCGCCTCGATCTGGACGGAGTCCGCGCCGCGCAGGCCGTTGTTGACTGCGTTCACGGTGACATAGCCGCCCTGAACCTTCAGGTCGTTTTTGCTGGCGATGCCGTTGTTTATATAGCCGTTGACGGTCAGCTTGCCGCTGCCCTCAATGTCAAGGTCGTCCTTGGAGAAGATGGCCGCACCGGAAGCGTCCGCCGCCGGGGCAGTACCCTCAACGCCGGAGGTGACGGTGTTCTCACTGCCGTCCGCAAGGACAAGCTTGAGTTTGTCGGCCTTTTCGACCATGATGGCCGGTGCGTCAAGGCAGGTGATGCTGGCGTTATTGAGCGTGAGAGTCACTTTCATCGCCTCGTCGCCGGTGTTGATGACTATCTGCCCGTTGTCGAGCGTACCGCTGACGGAATATTCCCCAGCGGCGGAAATGGTCACGACGCTGCCGTTTACCGCCACGCCGCCGCCCGTGAAGGTTGCGCCGTCGCCGGTGAGCTCTATTTTCGTGGCCGTGTCCTCAGGCGCGGCAGTACCGCTGCCGCAGCCGCAGAGCAGCGCGGCGCAGAATATCGTGACAAGCAGGAGTGCAAGATATAATTTGCTGTTTTTCATTGCGTGTTAATCCTCCGTGCGGACTCGCCGCAAAATGATCGCCGGTTTATATGGAGTCCTTATCGGTCTCGCGGCCGCAGATGATGTTGAGGTTGCCGTTGCGGCAGCGCAGGTCGTCTATGAAGGCCTTGGTTCCGCTGTCGGACTTGAGATTTATAAGGTAGCTCAGCTCGTAGAGCGTCCCCATGTTCGTGGTCTTGACGCGCACCAGCTCGTGGTAGCTCGTGTACTTATCGAACAGATCGTCAAACAGGCCGTCGTAATCGAGCGTTTCGGGGATGGTTATCTTGAGCATGCGGCTGCCGGAGTTGCGCTCGCCGAATTTCACGAGCGTCAGCAGCAGCACGAACGCTGCCATTATCACGAAATACAGCATGGCAACATATATATAGCCCATGCCGCAGACAAGGCCAATCGACATCGAGAGGAACAGCCCGACGATCTCCCTTGCCGTTCCCTGCGCGCTGCGGAAGCGCACGAGGGCGAAGGTGCCCGCCACCGCGAGTCCCGCGCCGACGTTGCCGTTGACCATTATGATGACCATCGTGACCGCGGCGGGCAGCAGCGCCAGCGCCAGCGTGAACGAACTGCTGTGGCGGCTGCGGAAGGAAAAGACCAGCGCCGTGAGTACGCCGAGGACTATTGCCGTCGCCATGCAGGCGAGGAAAGAGAAAAGCGTTATTGCAGGGGAAATCAGGCTGTTAAACACAGGTTATCACTCCGTTTATGTATTTCTCAAGGATATTGTCTCTGTAGCAGACGCCGTATTTTGAAAATCCGGTCGGGAAAACGTCCAGCTCGCCGAGAATGTGCGCCAGCCACAGCGGCACGGCTCCGGGCGCTTTGATCTCCAGCAGCACCATACCGTCCGCGACCAGTGGCTCGCCGTGGCTGCCCGCGCGGAGATCCAGCTCCGTCTCGCGCCAGCGCATGTTGTGGTCAAAGGTTATGCGCAGATCGGGATCGTCCGACGCGACATAGGCCTGCCGGTCGCACGCGATGAACACCTTCGGCTTGGGCTTGTTCTGGCGAAGGAACCAGTCTATCTCGCGCGACATCTGGCTGGGCTTCGGCGCGGGGATGCTCCCGTTGAGATAGTCCGGCGCTTCGTCCGCGCGCATACGGATGCGGCGCTTGTACACGACACCCTTGTATTTCTTCTTCAGCTCCACGAACACGGAGTCGCCGTCGGCGGGAACATTGTAGCTTCGCAGGCGGAGCTTTTCCTTGTAGACGGGGCGCTCTATGGAATAGCGGATCAGGTGGTAGTCGTCGCTGTCGTAGTATATGCTGCATACCGTGCTCTCAAAGTACTCGTCCGGTACGATGTGCGGATCGAGGAGCTGCCGCAGCGACTCGTATTTCTCGCGGGACAGCAGATATTTTTTTTCGTATCTTTTGAATGTAAATTTCGCGCTGCCCATGTCAGACTCCCGTTCCATTACTAGCTGAGGGTATTATACCTTGGTTTTCTTAATAATTCAACGATAATAATTGTTCAAACCTTGAACTTGCGGCGCAGCGCACGAATTTATTGCATATGCCCCGCGCGCTTGATATAATAAAAGGTATAGAAACGGACGCTTTTGCGGAGGTGCGTATGAAAAATATTCTTATGATAGGCACTGGGGGAACGATTGCCTCCGAGATGACTGACGACGGGTTGACACCGGAGCTGACTCCGGAGCAGCTGCTGCGGTATGTTCCGGCGATATCCGGCCTGTGCCGCGTGGACTGCCTGTCCCTGTTCAGCATCGACAGCACGAACGTCACCCCAGCGCACTGGACGCGGATCGCGGCGGCACTGCGGGAGAATTATGCACGGTATGACGGCTTCGTCATCAGCCACGGCACGGACACCATGGCCTATACTGCCGCGGCGCTCTCGTATCTGGTGCAGGGCTCGGGAAAGCCGATAATCCTGACCGGCTCGCAGAAGCCCATCAATTACGACTCGACAGACTCGAAGCTCAATCTTATGGACGCCTTCGTCTGCGCCTGCTCAGAGAAACTCTCCGGCGTAAACATTGTCTTCAACGGCCGCGTAATCCTCGGCACCCGTGCCCGCAAGACCTGCTCAAAGAGCTATGCGGCCTTTTCCAGCATAAATTATCCGTACCTCGCCACACTACAGGATCACCGGCTCATCAGCTATATAAGCCCCAGCAGCCTGCCGGAGCCGAAATTCTATGACGCGCTCGACCCGAATATCGGCCTGATAAAGATGATACCCGGCACGGACTTCGAACTGCTGGACTTCATGCTCTCGCGCAAGGACGCGCTGATCATGGAGTGCTTCGGCGTCGGCGGCCTGCCGTCGTACAGCGACGATAAGCTGTTCGAGGTCATCAGGAAGTACACCGGCGTGGGGAAGTTTATCGTCGTCACCACGCAGGTGCAGAACGAGGGCTCCGACCTCTCGGTGTACAGCGTCGGCCACCGGCTCAAGGATAATCCGAACGTCCTCGAAGCCTACGACATGACCACCGAGGCCGCGCTTGCGAAAATGATGTGGATACTCTCGCTCAGCCGCGATGTGGCGGAGGTCAGCGGCATGTTCTATGAGCCGGTCGCACACGACATTTTGTACAGGGGTTAACTATGGAGACAGTTGTTATTATAGGCGGCGGGGCGTCGGGCATGATGGCGGCGCTGACCGCGGCGGAGGACGGGAGCAGACGCGTGGTGCTGCTGGAGCGGCAGCAGCGCGTCGGGCGAAAGCTGCTCGCGACTGGAAACGGCCGCTGCAACCTGACGAACACCGGAGCCGCGGCGGAGAATTATCATGGTGAGAACGCGGATTTTGTCCGCCCCGCGCTGGAAAAATTCCCGCCGCGGGCCGCGATGGATTATTTCGCCTCGCTGGGTCTGCTGATGACGGAGGAGTACGGCGGGCGGGTCTACCCGCTGTCAAACTCCGCAAACTCCGTTGTGGACGTGCTGCGCTTCGCGCTGGACCGCGCCGGAGTGGAGCTGCGCACCGGCGTTGTTGCGCGCGAAATTCTGCGCGCGGACGGCGGATATGAGATAAAATACGATGGCGGCTCGCTGCACGCGGACTGGCTGATAGTCGCCTGCGGCGGCGCTGCGGGCAGCAAGCTTGGCGGCGTACGGGACGGGTACGAGCTTCTGAAGCCGCTCGGCCACAGGGTCACCGCGCTGCATCCGGCGTTGGTGCAGCTGCTGACCGCACCGGAGTATCCCCGCGCGCTGAAGGGCGTTCGGGCGGACTGCCGCATCAGTCTCCAGCGCGGAGAAGAGACGCTCTGCGAGGGGCGCGGCGAGCTGCAATTCACCGAGACCGGCGTGTCCGGCCCCGCGGCGTTTGATATTTCGCGCCGCGCCGCTTCTGAGGACGGGAAGCTGACGCTGAGCATCGATTTCCTGCGGGACTACCCGAGGGAGCGAGTGCTGGAGCTGCTGCGCGCGCGGCGCGCGGCGCTCCCCGACCTGCCCGCGGAGGAGCTTCTGACCGGAATGCTGCATAACCGTCTTGGACGGATGATGATAAAATACGCCGGTATCGGCGCGCAGGCTCCGCTGCGTCTGCTTGAGGATGAGGAGCTGGAGCGCGTCGCCGACGCCTGTCGGAATTTCCGGCTGGCACTGCTCGGCACGGAGGGCTTTGACTGCGCGCAGGTGACGGCCGGCGGCATCAAAACCGGCGGCTTTGATCCGGAGACGCTGGAGAGCTGGTTTATGCCGCGGCTGTTTGTGTGCGGCGAGCTGCTGGACGTTGACGGGGACTGCGGCGGATACAATCTGCAATGGGCTTGGGCGAGCGGGCGGCTCGCGGGGAGACTTGGCAAATGATACTTGTGAGAAATCTGCGGCTCGCGCCGGAGCAGCCGCTTGATGCGCTGCGCGGTCCGGCCGCAAAAAAGCTACGTATTCCGGAGCGGGAAATAAAAGAGCTGAAGCTCGTGAAGCGTTCGCTTGACGCGCGGAAGAAGAGCGACATTCACTATGTCTGTGCCGTGGCGGCGGCGCTTCATGGTGATGAGCAGAAAGCGATCGCCCACGCAAAGAGCGCAGACGTGAGCGAATATGCGGAGCCGGTGTATGATATCCCGCATGTCGCCGCGCCGGAGAAGCGGCCGGTCATCGTCGGCTTCGGCCCCGCGGGCATGTTTGCGGCGCTTGTGCTGGCAAAGGCCGGAGCGCGGCCGATCGTGCTTGAGCGCGGCATGGACGCGGTCAGCCGCAAGAAAGCGGTGGACGCGCTGCGCGCGGGCGGGGAGCTGCAGCCGGAGAGCAACGTGCAGTTCGGCGAGGGCGGCGCGGGAACCTTTTCTGACGGAAAGCTCAACACCGGCACGAAGGATCGGCGAATGGGCTGGATGCTGCGCGAGTTTGCCGCGCACGGCGCGCCGGAGAGCGTCATCTACGACGCGAAGCCTCATATCGGCACGGATATTCTGATAGACGTCGTGCAGAACATCCGCCGCGAGATCATCGCCCTCGGCGGAGAGGTGCGCTTCGGGCACCGGCTGGAGCGGCTGAACTTCGCGTGCGGGCGGCTCACCGGCGCGGTCGTCCATTGCGCGGAGAATGAGTATACCCTGCCCTGCGAGCGGCTGATACTTGCCATCGGCCATTCGGCGCGCGACACCTTTGAGAACCTGAACGCGCAGGGCGTGCCGATGCAGCCGAAGCCGTTTTCCATGGGTGTACGCATAGAGCACCTGCAAAAAAACATCGACCTTGCGCAGTACGGGCGCGAGCGCGGCGATCTGCCTGCGGCGGACTATTCGCTGAACGTCCACCTGCCCGACGGCACAAGCGCCTATACCTTCTGCATGTGCCCCGGCGGCGAGGTGTTCGCCGCGGCGTCCGAGACGGGCGGCGTTGTCACCAACGGCATGAGCTATTCGCGGCGCGACGGCGAGAACGCAAATTCCGCCCTGCTCGTCACGCTGCACACCGAGGATTTTCCGGACAAGAGCACTCTCGGCGGAATGTACTGGCAGCGCGAGATCGAGCGCGCGGCCTACGCCGTCAGCGGCAGCTACTGCGCACCGGCGCAGCTTGCGGGGGATTTCCTCGCGCACCGCGCGAGCACAGGCGCAGGCGAGGTGAAACCCAGCTACCGCCCGGGCGTGGCCTGGTGTGAGCTGCACGACGTGCTTCCGGAACGGATAACGTCGGTGCTGGAAAAGGCGATACCGGAGCTTGGGAAGAAGCTTCACGGGTTCGACGCGCCGGATGCGGTGCTGACCGCGCCGGAGACGCGCTCGTCCTCGCCGGTGCGCATACTCCGAGGGGAAATACTGTCCTCGGCGATAGAGGGACTATACCCCTGCGGCGAGGGCGCGGGCTACGCGGGCGGGATATCCTCCGCCGCGGTAGACGGAATGCGCTGCGCGGAAGCGGTGCTGAAAAATTATATACAATAATCCGGGAGCGAAAAATCCCGCCGCAGGAGTCCTTATGAGCTGCCTGCGGCGGGAACTTTATTTATGGTTTGTATTTTGCGGCGCCAAACCTGCGCGAGCGATCAGGCTTTAATCCGAGAAAGTAGTCAGAAGGCACATTGTAAAAATCGCATAATACGACTAAGTGGCGCAGCGGAAATTCATTTGCACCGCGCTCATATCTGGCGTACATAGTTCGCGATGTGCCGAGAATCTGCGCAATCTGCTGCTGAATCAGGTCGTTATCCTCA
>URGI01000008.1 GCA_900547315.1 uncultured Eubacteriales bacterium
CAGCGTTTTTTGTGCTGGCGTCGCTCGTCTTCCAAAACCAAGGCTTGCAAGTTTTTTAGGTAATCGTTCTCCGCACGTAGTCGCTGCACTTCGGCCAGCAGATCTTCTTCTACCTGCTTCGGCAACTGCTTTGGCGGACGACCCTTACTGCTGCGGCCACGCCGTTCAATGGCTAACCCTTCCGGCCCTTCTTCCAAATAAATGCGTTCCCAGCGCTCTATAATTTTATGGTCGTTAATTCCAAATTCCTGCATCGCTGCATAGATACTCAGATGTTCTTTTTTCATGGTTTCTACAACCATTCTCTTGAACTCCGGCGTATATCGTTTGTTTGGTACTCCTTTTGGCATAGCAAAACACCCCACTTCTTAGATAGTATATCATACTGTCTAACAAATGGGGTGCAGTTCAATTTGTCACGGGAATTTCAAAAATTTTTCTTTAAATCACCTTTTCCGCGTCGAACATGCCCTGCAGCAGCTCAAGTCCGGGGCGGTAGAGCTGGTTCACGGTCCAGCAGCTTATCCCCGCGAGGCCGTATTCGTTCACCAGCTCCAGCCGCGCGCGTACGCTGCGCGCATCCTCGAACCACACTACGCGCCGCACGCCGGCGGCGTCTGTGTACGTGAAGAACGGCGCCTGCGCGGTGCGGTCGAATTTTATCTCCGCTCCTGCCGAGGCCGCAAGATTCATCGCCGCCGCGTTTGAGATGACCGTCGCCGCGTCGCCCTGCCGCCATGGCAGCCGCCACGAGTAGCCGTAGTTTGAAAAGCCCATGAGAATTTTCCCCGGCGGTATCTCGCCCACGGCATATTCCAGCACCCGCCGCATACGGTTCACCGGCGATACGGCCTGCGGCGCGCTGTACGTGTAGCCCCATTCATAGGTCATTATTATCACGCGGTCGGCGTACCTGCCGTGAGCGGCGTAGTCGTGCGCGGTGTACAGCAGCCCCTCCTGCCCGGCGCTCTCCTTCGGGGCAATGGCAGTGCTGAGGAAGTAGCCGCGCGGGTGCAGCTCGTCGGCGGCGCGGCGGAGAAACTGGCTGTAACTGTCGCGGTCGTAGGGGTAGACATATTCGATGTTGAAATTGACGCCGTAATAGTTCTTCATGCGCAGCACGGAGAAGATATTCTCGAACAGCGCGTCCTGCGCAGTCTTATCCGTGAACAGCGCGTGGGCAATCTCGCCGGAGAAACCGCCGGAGCGGCCGAGATTGGTCACGGTCAGCAGCGGCGCGGTATTGTCCGCGTAGGCCGCCGCGATCATCCGCGCGTCCTCTATCGTAAGCAGTCCGCCCGCCGCATCCGCCTGATAACAAAACGGGCAGAAAAACGTCAGATACGGCATAGTCTCCGCCATTACCGCGTCAGATATGGCGGGGTAGGCGTAGGCGTTGACCTCTATCGCGCGTCTGTCCGCCGTGCCGCCAGGAACGAGCAGCGCCATGCCGGGCACAAGCCGCGCGGGGTCGTTGAGCTGGTTTATCCGCGCCAGCTCCGCCGCGTCCGTTCCGTACCGGCGGGCGATGCCGTAAAGGCTGTCTCCGCCGCGCACAACATATATCTCCATAAGCTCTCCTTTCACGATCTCCGATTGCTGATATATTATATATATTCGTGAACGGCGCGTTTTTGCAGGGCGATTCTTGCGTGGGGAAAAGCTTCTGTGCCTTGTGGGCAATATAGCGGCAAACGAAAACCTCCATACACTGTTGTGTACGGAGGTTCTAGGCACATATGAAATTATACGTATATTTTCATGTCTCGGCGGGCTGACGCTGCACCCTTATTAAGACAAACCTTTCAGCCAACTGGCCTATCTCGACGGTCAGTGTCAGCACGAATGCCAGTACATTGGTTGTTTCAGCAGACAAGTTCTGAAAAGCCCCAAATACAAGCAGCCCAACCACAGGCAGCATAGCAAAAATATCCACAAAATGTATAACCCAGCCTGTTCTGTTCATTTCTCTTTGCAGCGCCAAGGATATGATGATATCCGCAAAAAGGGCAGCTGCCAGCAGAAGCACATAGATCACGAAATCGGATAATACAATGTCTGACAGTCCAGTTCCCCAAAGAGCTGTGAACACAGTATTTTGTATAATTATGTTCGTTGCAAAATGGAGGACTATATTTGCAGCCTTTTTCACCACGCTACACCTCCGGTCACTTCTCTGCTTCATCAATTGAATAAGTTTGTTTATAATACTGCTTCAGCGCTTCTTTCGCAGGTTTGCACAACTCAAAGTAATGGTCTGATCTTGCAGGCTGATACGGGTCGTCCCATGTCACGATCTCCACAGATGGTCGCCGGAAGCGGTCACTGCGCTCCAGCTTGGCTATTTCATCCCATTTATACATCCAAATCTGTTTCCCTGATTTCTCACATGATATGCCGTTTTCATCTATTGTGATCAGCTCATTATTTTGAATTGGATCTGCAATAACTGCTACTATGAACATTACAACAGTACAGAAGAATATCCACATTCCGATAAAACGGAACAATGCCGCTGACATTATGGTCATAACGATATTAAAGATTACATGTGCGCGTGTTGTCAACGCTGTCTTTTTAAAGGTCATGTAAATATACCTCCGCTCAGCAGTGGCCGATTCCGTAGTTTTCTTGTTTTCAGATTACCAAATCAGGAGTTTTCTGTCAATGTTCCGCAGCGCGGGCGGGCAGGAAATTTCAGCGCTATTCAGCACGATTCCGGCCGTGATTTCAAATATATATTCGTGAAAATGCTGTATTTGCAATCTCGGATATATATGCTATAATATCCTACATATTTATAGTATCGGTTAACAAGGGCAGACACGCCTGACAGCGCGTCTTTCCGTCTCGTCAGAAGAAGCTTGCACCGTTCCGCTTCCGCCTCGCGGCAAAAGCTGCACTCTGCAATCTCCTTCTTCCTTCTCAAATCAAACCCACTTCGTTGGGCTTTGATTTGAATTATAGAAGGGCGGCAGCCCGTCTGCGTCTCAAAAAACAAAAATCACTCAAAAATCCATCCCTGTCAGGCGCGAAGCAGTTTTGGCGGAGCAGAAATGTGGCCAGACGATGAAAAGGCCGAAGAGAATACTCTCCGTATTGTCAAGGACTTTGAAGAAGTATGGGTGCATTTCTGCCCGCCAAAACCGTGTTTTCCCTTGTCAACCGATACTAAGGAATCGAGGTTTATTTATATGGCACAGAACGTTATCCCCAAGCGCAGTGAAGTCCCTGAGGAATTCACTTGGAACCTCAAGGACATGTTTGAGAGCGACGAAGCATGGTTTGCCGAGTACGAAGCTCTCAAGGAAATGCCCGCCCGCATCGCGGCTTTTCAGGGCAAGCTCGGCGAGAGTGCCGAAACGCTGCTTGAATCCTTCCGCCTTGACGACGAGATAAGCACCCGCCTGAGCCGTCTCTACGGCTACGCGAGCTGCAAGGGCGATCAGGACACCGGCGACAACTACTATCAGGATATGCGCGGCAAGGCCATGAGCACCTACGTCGCCATCGCAAGCGCCGCCGCGTACCGCACCTCCGAGATAATGGCCATTCCTGAGGACACACTGAACCTGTTCTACACCGTGCAGCCGGAGCTGGAGACCTACCGCCGCAGCCTGTACCAGATCCGCCGCCGCGCCGCGCACATCCTCTCCCCCAAGGAGGAGACCCTGCTGGCCGCCGCGGGCGAGATGGCAGACTCTCCGGAGAGCATCGGCAGCGTATTCCGCAACGCGGAGCTGCGCTTCCCCGAAGTCGAGGACAAGGACGGCGTGAAGCATCAGCTCACCAACGGCTCCTTCGTCCCCCTGCTCGAGAGCAGCGACCGTGTGCTCCGCCGCAACGCTTTCGAGACTTACTACAACCGCCTCGGCGAATACAAGAATACCATCGCCGCGACGCTTGACGCACAGTTCAAGCAGCTTCGCTTCTTCGCCGGCGCACGCAAATATGAGACCACCCTCGCCGCGTCTCTCGACGCCACCGAGGTTCCCGTCGAGGTATATCTGAACCTCATCGACGCCGTCCACGCGAACATGGACAAGATGTACAAGTACGTCGCCCTGCGCAAAAAGCTGCTCGGCGTGGACGAACTGCACATGTACGACGTGTACACCCCGATCGTCGCCGACGCCGCGGAGAAGATCAGCTATGAGGACGCAAAGGCGACCGTGCTTGACGCTCTCCATGTTCTGGGTGACGACTATGTAGAGCTGCTGAAGGAAGGCTTCAACAACCGCTGGATCGACGTTTACGAGAACGTCGGCAAGCGCGGCGGCGCGTATTCCTCCGGCAACTCCCAGCCGCACCCCTACGTGCTTCTCAACCACAAGGACACCCTTGACAGCATGTTCACCCTCGCGCACGAGATGGGTCACGCGCTGCACAGCTACCACAGCACCAAGTACCAGCCCACCTGCACCAACGACTACGTGATCTTTGTCGCCGAGGTCGCCTCCACCTGCAACGAAGTCCTGCTCATGCGCTATCTGCTCGGCAAGACCACCGACAAGAAGGAGCGCGCGTACCTCATCAACCACTTCATGGATCAGTTCAAGGGCACCGTGTACCGCCAGACGATGTTCGCGGAATTCGAGCTTGAGATGGGCCGCATGTCCGAGCGCGGCGAGGCGCTCACCGCCGATGCGCTCTGCGCGAAGTATCACGAGCTGAACAAGCTCTACTTCGGCCCCGACATGATCTCCGACGACGGCATCGCGCTTGAGTGGGCGCGCATCCCGCACTTCTTCTACAACTACTACGTGTTCCAGTACGCGACCGGCTTCTCCGCCGCGGTCGCAATTGCGAACCGCATTCTGGCCGAGGGCGCGCCCGCGGTCGCGGACTACAAGAAGTTCCTCTCCGGCGGCAGCAGCACCGATCCTATCAGCCTGCTGAAGATAGCGGGTGTTGACATGAGCAGCCCCGCCCCCGTCAACTCCGCTCTCCAGCTCTTCGGCGAGCTTGTCGACGAGATGGAAGCTCTCGTTGACTGAGCGATATAACAAAAACCACAGGCATCACGACAAAAACGTGATGCCTGTGGTTTTTCATTCCGTCACCGGCAGGCTGCATTGGCCGCCGGTGCAGATATAAAACTGCGCCTTTCCGCCGCGCGGCGCGCAGTCTGCCGTGAACGGCGCGGCCGCTGCGAGCGTCTCCGCCGAGGACGGGGTTTTCAGCAGCACCTCAAGCTCCGGCGCATACTTCGCGCGCACCGCCGCGAGCATGGCGGGCTCTTCCTCGTCCGCCGCCGCGCACACAAGCTCCTTCGTCGGGTAGATAAGCTCCATCATCGCGCACAGTGCAAAGGCCATCCCCGCGGGCTGCTCCGCGCCGTATCCGGCCATGAACTCCAGCTGTTTCTCCGCCGCCGCGCGCCAGCGCTCCTCGCCGGTCAGCCGCGCCAGGCTCACAAATAGCTGCGCCGCCGCGCTGTTGCCGGACGGCATCGCGCCGTCAAACACCTCCATCGGCCGCGTTATCAGCTGCTCCGCGTCCTGCGCGGTGCGGTAGAATCCGCCGCTCGGGGCGGCGAAGCGCGCGGTTATCTGCTCCGCCTGCTTCGCGGCGGAAATTATATGCACGGGGTCGAAGCTCGCGCGGTACAGCTCAAGGAAGCCCAGCGCGCTGAACGCATAATCGTCAAGCTGCGCGGGGAAGCGGGTCTCCCCGCCGTATGCGCAGGCGCGCATATCCGCGCCGAGGCCGAAGCCTGAGCGCATGAACTCCGCCAGCCTTTCGGCGGCGGCGAGATATCGGCTGCTGTCGAAAGCTCGCGCTGCGCGGGAGAGCGCCATGAGCATCAGGCCGTTCCACGAGGCCAGAAGCTTGGTGTCCGCCGCCAGCGGCGTCCGCTCCGCGCGGTAGTCGCGCAGGCGCTCGCGGAACTCCGCGTAGCCCTCGGGGACGAAGTTCCAGCGCGTGTTCAGCAGCAGATTCGGGATACTCTTCCCGTGGAAATTGCCCTCATCGGTGATGTCGTAGCACTCGCAGAAGTGCCGCCCGTCGTCCTCGCCGAGCAGCTTTTTGACCTCGGCTGGGGTGAAGAGATAGTGCGCGCCCTCCTCGACGCCGCTGTCCGCGTCCTGCCCGCAGTAGAATCCGCCGCTGTCCGCGCGCAGCTCGCGCAGGCAGTAATCCAGCGTCGCCTCCGCGACCTGACGGTACAGTGCCATGCGGCTGTT
The DNA here is from genome assembly GCA_900547315.1 of uncultured Eubacteriales bacterium. Taxonomy (GTDB): domain Bacteria; phylum Bacillota; class Clostridia; order Oscillospirales; family Oscillospiraceae; genus Limivicinus. The sequence goes on from URGI01000008.1 coordinate 6,189, forward strand.
CTGCCATGCCTCGGTATAGCATAGCGCAAGCATCGCGTTGTCGTACAGCGTCTTTTCAAAATGCGGCGCGAGCCACTCGCGGTCGGTCGAATACCGCGCGAAGCCGCCGCCGAAATGGTCATATATGCCGCCCTTGTACATCTGCCGCAGCGTATTTTCAAGCTCTTCCTTCGCGGCCTTGTCTCCGGTATGATAGGCGTAGCGCTGCAGGAATATCAGGTCATGCGCCGAGGGGAACTTCGGCGCGCTGCCGAAGCCGCCGTATTCGGCGTCATAGCTCGCGGCGAGCTGCCCCGCGGCTTTTTTCAGCAACTCTTCATTCAGCGGCGCGGGCTCCGTCCGCGGAATCGCGCGCAGCGCCGCCGTGGCGTCGCGTCCCGCGCGCAGCAGCTCTTCCCTACTGCCGCTCCATTTTCCGGCCACAGCGCGCAGCAGCTGCAAAAGCCCGATCCGCCCGCCGACGCCGTTCTTCGGCAGATACGTCCCCGCAAAAAACGGCTGCTGCTCCGGCGTCATTATGATCGTCAGCGGCCAGCCCGCGCCGCCGGTGAGCGCCTGACACACGCGGAGATACACCGCGTCCACGTCCGGCCGCTCCTCCCGATCCACCTTCACGGCGACGAAGTACCGGTTCAGCACCTCCGCGACCTGCAAGTCCTCGAACGATTCGTGCGCCATCACATGGCACCAATGGCAGGTCGAATACCCGATGCTCAGGAACACCGGTTTGTCCTCCCGCCGCGCCTTTTCAAAGGCCGCCGCGCCCCACGGATACCAGTCCACTGGGTTCTCCGCGTGCTGAAGCAGATATGGGGATTTTTCGTTTATCAAAGAGTTGCTCATGCCGCTCCTCCGAAATTCATATTATAGATTTATTATATCCGTTTCCCGCGGTTCTTGCAAGCGCAGCGAAAATTTTACAGCAGGGCTTGAAATGCGCCGCACGCTGTACTATTATACATTTCATATTTCTAATTTAAATTGTTAAATTTAGTATCAGTTGTCAAGGTCTTTGAAGAAGTATGGGCGCATTTCTGCCCGCCAAAACCGTATCTGCCCTTGTCAACCGATACTAGGAGGCTGCAAGATGAAAATAACATGGCACGGCCACGCCTGCTTTTCAATAACTCACGACGGCTATACCGTCGTTATCGACCCGTACAACGCCGACTATACCGCGGGCTACCCCAAACTCCATCTCAAGGCCGACAAGCTGCTCATCAGCCACGAGCACTACGGCCATAACTGCCGCGAGGCCGTCACCCTGTCGGGGCGTCCGGAGTCGGACTGCCCATTCGAGATAAGCACGCTTGAGGTGTCGCACGACAGCGTATGCGGCATCATGCGCGGCATGTGCCTGATACACATTCTTGAGGTCGACGGGCTGAAGGCCGTCCACATGGGTGACGTCGGCACCCAACTCCACAGCGGCGAGATCGGGCGCATATTCGGCGCAGACGCGCTGATGATAACCGCCGGCAGCTGCACCGGGCTTCCCGCGCAGGAATCGTGGCGGCTGACGGAGGAGGTCTTCCCGAAGGTCATCATCCCCATGCACTACCGCGGCGCACGGCGGCTTGAGCATATCGACGCTTTCACGGACTACTTTGAAGCGCCCGAAATGATACATTATTATCAAACCAACAGCATAATTATTGACCACGATTCCGAACCGCAGGTCGCGGTGCTGAAATACATGGGTTGAGCCGCGCGGCGGCGATTGACAAAACAATGTCAGAAATATCAAGCTTTTTCGCGGCTTTGGGTATTTACTAAACCGCTGTTTTATGCTAATGTAAATATACCGTAAAAAGTGTAATATCATAAAGGAGGCAGAAAAATGGTTAATTATGCAGACAGAATGAATGAATTGAAAGCCTCGGACGTACGCGAGCTGCTCAAGCTCACCGCCCGTCCGGAGGTCATCTCCTTTGCCGGCGGCATGCCCGCGCCGGAGCTTTTCCCTGTTGACGATATCAACACCGCTACCGCCGCCGTCCTGCACGAGAACGGCCGCGCCGCGCTTCAGTACGGCCCCACGGAGGGCTACCTGCCCCTGAGGAAGCAGATCGCCGATCGCCTCGCCGCGAAAAACGGCATCCACACGGACGCAGACCACATAATGATAACTGCGGGCAGCCAGCAGGGTCTGGACTACTGCGCGCGCCTCTTCCTGAACCCCGGCGACGTGGTCGTGATGGAAAGCCCGTCCTACCTCGGCGCTATCAGCGCGTTCAAGCCCTGTCAGCCGAAGTTCGTCGAAGTCCCGACTGACGACGGCGGCATGATAATGGAGGAGCTTGACCGCATCCTCGCCACCACCGAAAACGTGAAGATGATCTACGTCATCCCCGATTTCCAGAACCCCAGTGGACGCACATGGTCTCTTGAGCGCCGCAAGGCTTTCATGGAGGTCGTGAACAAGTATGAGGTTCCCGTTATCGAGGATAACCCCTACGGCGAGCTGCGCTTCAAGGGCGAGTTCCTGCCCGCACTCAAGACGATGGACACCAAGGATCTCGTGATCTACCTCGGCACCTTCTCCAAGATCCTCGCCCCCGGCTACCGTCTCGGCTGGATATGCTGCGGTTCCGATATATTCGACAAGATGACGCTCATCGCGCAGGCCGCCGTGCTTCAGACCGCCACCGTCTCCATGATGGTCGTCTCCAAGTACCTCGATATGTTCGATCTCGACGCGCATGTCCAGAAGATCCGCGATACATACCGTCACCGCTGCGACCTGATGATCTCGACCATGGATGAATACTTCCCGAAGGAAGCCAAGTTCACCCGCCCCGAAGGCGGCCTGTTCACATGGGTCGAGATGCCGGAGTACGTCAACACCCGCGACATGGCGGCCGACGCGCTGGCGCTCAACGTTGCGTTCGTCCCCGGCGACGGCTTCTTCCCCAACGGCGGCAACTTCCACTGCCTGCGCATGAACTATTCCAACATGCCAGACGACAGGATCGTCGAGGGCGTGAAACGCCTCGCGGAGGTTATGAAAAAATACATCAAGTAAAAGGAACGGAATTCTATGGAGCTTGGTATAAAGGGCACTGCCGAAACGGTAGTCGTCTATGAGAATACCGCCGCCGCGGTCGGCAGCGGCGCGCTTGAGGTCTTTTCCACGCCCAGCATGATAGCGCTGATGGAGAAGGCGTCCAGAGAACTGGTGCAGCCCTATCTCGAAGAGGGACAGAGCACCGTCGGCACGCGCCTTGAGGTCTCGCACGTTGCGGCTTCCCCGATCGGCGCGCACATCCACGCGGAGAGCACGCTGGTCGAGATCGACCGCCGTATGCTGACCTTCGAGGTGAAGGCATATGCAGACGGAGAGCTGATCGGCGAAGGCCGTCACCAGCGCTGCATCATCTACGCCGAGCGCTTCATGGAAAAAGCGCTGGCAAAGCAGAAAAAGGCTTGAATCAAAAGCTCCCTGCGGGGCATCCCGCTGGGAGCTTTTTATATTTCAACTGCTCACGCTTCAAATATGATCGGCCGGCCATCGGATCTTATGCGGCTGTCCTTGACCGTGACGCGCGAGCCGTCTATAAGGTTCTCGTATTCGCCGTCCGGCGCCTCGATCTTTACCTCCGCGCATTCGGAGCGCAGGCTGAACACGCCGAAGAAGCGCTTCCCATCTCCTCCGCGTTCGAGCACGGCGATATTGTGCTCGTCGCCCGCCGAAGCGACGAAGTAGTCCGCGCAGCCGAAGCGGCGCTTTATCCCATGCAGCCGCGCCAGCAGCGCGCTCATATCGCGCCCCGTATCGCGGTCGATCGGCTCCCGCTCAAACAGGCTCGGCAGATGGCTGTTCTCAAACTCCTGTCCGGCGTATATCAGGGTCGTGCCCTTGAGAAAATACAGGAACGCCGTGTAGTTCACGAGATCGCACTCCCGCTCCACGGACGAGCATATACGCGGCTGATCGTGGTTCTCAAGGAAGCGCAGCTTGTTATAATTTGCGGGATAGATAGCTTCCTGGAAATTCAGCATGTCGAGATAATAGCTCAGCACTGCCTCCCCGCGCAGATATTTGTCAAAGGCCTCGCGCACGTCGTATTCATATTCGATGTCGAAGGCTTCGAACTCGTCATAGTCCAGCGCGGAATATATCCCCTGCCTGCGCGCAAAGCAGCCGAAGCCCCGATGCACGGTCTCCGCGAGCCATATGCAGTCCGGATTGACCTTTTCGACCGCGGCGCGCGCCTCCAGCCAGAACTCCAGCGGCACGAACGACGCCACATCGCAGCGGAAGCCGTCGACTATCCCTGCCCACATCACGAGCGACTCTATCTGATAATCCCACAGTTCGCGTTTGCCGTAGTCGAGATCAATAACATCCGCCCAGTCGCCTATCTTGTTGCCCGGACGCCCATCCGCGCCGTGGTAGAACCACTCCGGATGCTCCCGAAACAGCGTGGAATCAGGCGAGGTGTGGTTATATACCACGTCTATCATGCATTTCATGCCGCGCGCGTGTATCTCGTCCACGAGTGCGCGGAAATCCTCCATTGTGCCGTACGCAGGGTTTACCTCGCGGTAATCGCGATTCGCATAGGGACAGCCGAGACTGCCTTTCTTCCCCTCTACCCCGATGGGATGAATGGGCATGAACCAGATAATATCCGTCCCCAGCGCCTTGATGCGGTCAAGATCGGGAATCACCGCGCGGAAGGTTCCCTCCGGCGTATGGCTGCGGACATAGATTGAATAGATAACCTGTCTCTGAAGCTTTGGATCGGTATGTGCGGCCATGGCTTTCTCCTCCTTGATTTTTCCTGAGCTATAAATTATAATAATCAGAAATTACGGTTTTTTCAAGTATAAGCTGTAAATATAAAGAAAGAAGATCATAACTTATGGACAAAACTTATTCCGATTACGCGGCCTCAAAAACCGTAGAACTGCTTGGTATCGACAGTCCCACCGGCTTCACCGCAAAGGCCGCAGAATGGGTGAAGGCTCAGTTTGAAGCCCTCGGCTACACTGCAAGCATCACAGAAAAGGGCGGCGTGCTCATCGAACTCGACGGCGAGAATGCTGCCGACGCGCTGCTGCTCGAGGCTCACACCGACACGCTCGGTGGAATGGTGGCCGAGATCAAGAGCAACGGCCGCCTCCGCCTGACTAATCTCGGCGGGCTGTGCGCCGCAAACTGCGAGACTGAGAACGCGCGGCTGTACACCCGCGGCGGCGCGGTCATCGAGGGTACGCTCCAGCTCTGCAATGCCTCCATCCATGTCAACGGCGACTTCGCCGACACCAAGCGCAGCTTCGACACGACCGAGCTTGTGCTGGATGAGGACGTCAAGTCCGCCGAAGACACCCGCGCGCTCGGCGTCGAGGTCGGCGACTTCGTGTGCTTTGACCCGCGCACGAGGATAACAAAATCCGGATACATAAAGAGCCGTTTCCTGGACGACAAGCTCTCCGTTGGCATTCTGCTCGGCCTTGCGAAATACATGAAGGACACCGGCGCGAAGCCTGAGCGCCGCGTCTACGCGCACATCACCGTATACGAAGAGGTCGGCCATGGCGGCGCAGGCTCCGTTCCCACGGGCGTGACCGAGGCGATAAGCGTCGACATGGGCTGCATCGGCGACGGGCTTCAGTGCACTGAGAGACAGGTGTCCATCTGCGCGAAGGACTCCGGTGGCCCTTACAGCTACGAGGTGGTCGGCAAGCTAATAGACGCCGCAAAGGCCGAGGGTGCGGACTACGCGGTCGATGTATACCCGCACTACGGCTCCGACGTGGAGGCCACACTCGGCTCCGGCTGCGATATCCGCCACGGGCTTATCGGCGCGGGCGTCTACGCGAGCCACGGCTACGAGCGCAGCCATCTCGACGGCGTTTACAACACGCTGAAGGTGCTGAAGGGCTATCTCAAAATATAAATTTATATTATGTTGAATACTCTGCGCGATTCTGTTATAATTCTTCTATAAAACTCCAAATGCGAGGAGATAAAAATGGCTCTCGATCAAAAATATTTTGACGACATCAATATCGACGTCGTCAAGAAAAAATATTATAACGCCAACAAGGTCAACGCCGTGCTGGAGGATATTCGCGAGCAGGCGCTGCGTCTGGAAGAAGAAAACAGGAACCTGCGCGAGCAGCTCGAATCTCTCAGCAGCCGCAAGGAGGAGATCGGCGACGCGATACTCTCCGCGAAAACCGTGTCCCAGCAAATCATATCCGACGCCTGCGTCCAGAGCGAAAAGCTCCTCAACGACAGCCGCCTGAAGGCCAAGCAGATAATCGCCGCCGCACAGGAGAAGAAGGAGCACCTTCTCGCCGAGGCCGCCGAACGGCAGGAATACTGCGTGCGGCAGGCGGAAAAGCTGTACTCCGGCATGCGCGAGCGTCAGCTTGAGAGCATCGAGGCGCTGGACGACGACTGGCAGAGCTTCCTCTGCGGACTGATGGACAGCGAAGGCTCCGGCCCCTCGGAGGAGGAGTTGTCCGCCAAGGTCGGCGCGATCGCGCGCGAGCTTGCGGAAATAGACGACGCCGAGTAACTCGACAATATTAAGCAAAAAATCTCCGGTCGGATGACCGGAGATTTTTTATGCCTTTGATCGGGAATTACTGAAGCTTTTCGAGATAGTCCACGATCCTGCCGACCGTATAGAGCTGAGCTGCGTCATTATCGGAGATGGCGATGCCGAACTCGTCCTCAAGGGACATGATAAGCTCAACAACGTCCAGCGAGTCCGCGCCCAGATCGTCAATAAGGTTGGTGTCCATGGTTATGGATTCGGGGTCAAGCTCAAACTGCTGTGCCAGAACGGATTTAACCTTTTCAAACATTGTTATTCCTCCAGTGTTTTTATACGGACGTCAGGCCCATTCACGGCTCTGCGGCTTGTTCCCGCCTTCGGGCTTGACATAGGACACGACAACGCGGCGGTTCGGCTCCACGCCAGTGGAGCTGGTGGTAACGCCCTCGTAATTCTGAAGCGCGGTGTGGATGACATGGCGCTCATAGGAATTCATCGGCTCAAGAGCCATGCTGCGCTTATACTTGATGGCCTTCTCCGCCATCTTCTCGGCAAGCTTGGTGAGGGATTCCTCGCGCTTGCTGCGGTAATTCTCGGCGTCAACGCTGATGTGCAGATGTTTCTCGCTGCCGCGGTTAACAACGTAGTTTGTGAGGTGCTGTATCGCGTCGAGCGTCTCGCCGCGGCGGCCGATTATCGCGCCCATGCCGCTGCCGGAAAGCTCAACGTTGATCCCGCCGTTATCACGCGCGGAAATGGCGATGTTCGCCTTGATGCCCATGCGGTCTAACAGGCCGGTCAGGAACTGGCGAACTGCGGCATAGTCGGCAGGCTCATCCACCACCGGAGCGCTGACCTCGACCTCGACCGTCTCAACGACCACGTTCTCCTCGACAGGCGCCGGTTCATCCTCCGCCTCGTAACTCACGCGGACGACCGCAGGAGATGCGCCGATGCCCAGAAATCCGGACTTGGCACGTTCGAGGATCTCCACGGATACGTCGTCGCGGTCAAGACCCAGCTCCGCGAGAGCGGCGTTTATCGCATCGTCCTCGGTACGGCCGGTCTTTTCCAAAGTTTTGATCATATCGTAATTCTCCTATTATTCTTCTTTGTCCTCTGCGGGCTCTTCCGCGGGAGTCTCCTCCACGGCGGCTTCGGCTTCCGCTTCGGTGTTCTGCTCGGCCTGAAGCGCGGTGTCCTCGCTGACGAGCACTTCCTCGGCGACGGTCTCGTCTATGGAGGCTGCGCCTTCGGACTCTGCCGCGGCGGCGATCGTCGCCTCTTCGGCGGCTTCGGGATTCACGAAGCGATCCTCAACGTAGGCGCGGCCGCGGGCATAGCGGCGGTTGCCGACCTGAGAGGCAGGCTTCTCATTTTCCTTTATGCCAAGGCGCTCACGGCGCGCGGCGCGCTCCGCCTTATCGAGGGCGGCCTTACGCTCGTCGCTCTTCTGCTTCTCACTGGCCTGGATTTTCTTCTTGCTGGTGTTGACGTTCTTCTCGGTCTTGCCTTCGGCGCGGAGACGTTCGGTCTCCAGACGCTTTGCCTCCAGCTCCTTTTCACGGGCGCTGCGAGCGGCCTGACGGATCTTGTCCTCCTCGTCGAGCTTCTTCTTGTAGACCTTGGTCAGCGTGTAGTCACGGATGATGCCGAACACACTGTTTGCGATCCAGTAGATACCCATTGCGGCAGGCATGACGAAGCAGATCCAGATGGACATGAGGGGCATGACGATGTTCATGCTCTTCATGGTAGCTGCGGCCTGATCTCCGGCGGCGCCTGCGGAGGGGGTGGGGTTGATGGCATTGCTGATCTTCATGGAGGCCCAGGAGAGGAACGCGGAAATGATCGGGATAAGGAACAGTCCCAGAGCGGGCAGCCAAACTGAGGTATCGCTCCAGTCGGTGTTGAAGAAGAAGTTCCACTTCGGCTGGTCGCCGAGGTTGAGACCGAGGAAGCTGAAGTCAATATTCATCAGTCCGTCGATCTTGCCGGCAAGAGCCGTCTGGATCTCATCCCAATGCTGATGGGCGAGGTTTGCGAGCTTTATCTCCGCATAGGCGTCAGCCTTGGCGGGGATAGTGTAAAGTCCTGCGCTGACAAAATAGTCCTGAAGCGTGGTGACAACGCTCTCCGCAGCGAACATCATACGGGTGATGGGCTGGCGGATGACGGCATACAGCGCGATGAGGATGGGGAACGGAATAAGAGACCAGAGGCAGCCGGACATGGGGTGGATGCCCTCTTCGCGGTAGAGCTTCTGCATCTCCTGATTGAGCTTCTGGGGGTTGCCTTCATGGCGGCGCTGAAGCTCCTGAAGCTGGGGCTGGATACGGGTCTGGCGCATCATGCTCTTCTTGCTCTTGGCCATGAACGGGGAAAGGATAAGGTTGACGACCAGTGCGAAGAGGATGACGGCGACTCCGTAGTTGCCAGTAAGCTCATAGAGCTTGACCATCAGCCATGCAAACGGTTTAGTGATTATCGCCCACATAGTAACTCCTTAAATGTGTGTAGATAGGGGTCGATCCCGTCAGGGCACGGGGTCATAGATGTCATAGTCGTCCGAATGGAACGGATGACAGCGCGTGATGCGCTTCAAGGCCAGCCAGCCTCCCTTGAGCGGGCCGTATTTTTCGATCGCCTCAAGCGCGTATTGCGAACAGGTCGGGATGAAGCGGCAGCAGGGCGGACGCGCGGGAGATATCCTGCGCTGATAAAAGCGGATGGCGGCGAGCATGAATTTCTTCACGGCTTCGCCTCCCGTCTGAGGGACATCTTTTCGCAGGCGGCCATGAATGCCGCGTCCATGCGCGAATACTCCGCGCCGACACAGCGGCTGCGTGCGACGATGACGATATCCCATCCGGTTTTGAGCTGATGCGAATTCAGCCGGTATATTTCCCTCAGGCGGCGGCGCACCCGGTTGCGCACGACGGCATGACCCAGCTTTGTAGACACCGTGTAGCCCACACGGTTATGGTCAAGGCCGTTTCGCCGGCAGTAGACCACCATGAACGGGGTTACTGCGCTTTTGCCTTTGGAATATAAGCGTCTGAAATCGCTGTTTTTCTTCAGCGTGCATCTGATGTTCAAAGAGACACTTCTCCCATGCTATACTTCGTCAAACATGCATAAACACCTAAAGGGCGGATCGCTCCGCCCTAAAAATATTATGCTTTGACCTGTTTCACGAGTGTGATCAGTAGCTGAGCTTTGCTCTGCCCTTTGCTCTGCGGCGAGCGAGAACCTTGCGGCCGTTCGCGGTCTTCATTCTCTTGCGGAAGCCGTGCTCCTTCTTGCGCTGGCGCTTCTTCGGCTGATAAGTACGAAGCATGATATGCACTCCTTTCAGGTGTAATACTCAACATCGGGCCGGGTCCCGAAGTAGTTGACATATAAAAATAGCCACTTGGCGACAACTGCCGCCGAGTGGCTATTATATACTAAAACATCAGGTTCTGTCAACCAAAAATTCGATTTTTAATGCAGGAAACGGAGCTTTCCGCGCCGGTCAGTCGAAATGGATGATGCTGCGGGTCAGCTCGTCGGGCGTGACGTTGGGGTTATGGTAGCGCTCGCGCGTCTCGGTCGCGCCGCCCATGGATATCGCCTGCTTGGGACAGTACTGGAGACAGCTGAGGCACTGGATGCAGTCCTTGCCGAACTTGGCTTTGCCGTTGACGATGGTGATGTTGCCCTTGGGACACAGCTTTGCGCACTGGCCGCAGCCGATACATGCGTCGCTCACCTTGAGCTTGCGGCCCTTGAGCTTGGACAGCAGCGGCCACGCGGCGCTCTCGACGGCATTGACGCTCATCTTCGGCGGCTGCTTTCTGCGCTTGAAGGACAGCGCGTCGATCGCGATCTGTATCGCCTTCTCCTCGGAACGCTTCTGCGCCTTCTCCGGAGAGATCGGCGGCATCATAAGGTTGTGCGGGAAGAGCCAGATGCAGGAGCACTGGTGAGAGACGCCCGCCCAGTAGGTCAAAGGGATGATGCTGTTGAGCTTATACAGGCCGCAGCCGATATAGCCCGCGTAGCTGCAAACGCCGAAGGTGTAAGCCTTGGGGTTTACCTTGATGGTCTTGGCGTACTTCTCCACATCGCCGGGCAGACCGCCCGCGTAGCACGGGAATACGAAGCCGACGCGCTTTGCGGCGCTCACGTCCGTCACGGCGGGAGCCTTGCGCATCATTATAATATCGGTGTCACCCATGCGCTTTGCAATGTTCTTTGCGATGTCGAGACAGTTGCCTGTGCCGGAGAAACAGAAGATCACGTTTTCGCTCATGTTTACCGCTCCTTTGTTATTTATAAAATTAGTTGTCTGCATTGTACACCAAAAGCATTTGTGATACAATAGTCCCGCAACGAATGAAACAAAAGGAGAAAAAATGTACCACATCAAGCATGATAAGCGCGCGGAAAGCTCGGTCGAGCTTATCTGCACGGCGGTGCTGGAGCTGCTGGAAACAAAGCCCCTCGGCGAGATAACGATAAGCGACGTGCAGCGGCGCTCGACCGTCAGCCGTTCGACCTTTTACCGGAATTTCGACAGCCTTGAGGACGTGCTCGCGCTGCTGTGCGACCGCGGCTTTGACGAGATCGCGGCAGGAAGCGGGGCGCCGGTGTATATCAGGGTGTTCCACTACTGGTTCAATAACGCCGCGGTGCTGGAAGCCCTCGTCCGCACCGGACGGGCGGACATCCTGGCCGAGAGTCTGAAAAAGCTGCTGCTCCGCTCGAAGGAGCTGCCGGGCATGGACGAAGCACGGCTCGATTACTTTGCCGCGAACACCGGCTATGTCATGACCGGCATCCTCGCCACATGGCTCAGGCGCGGCAGGCGCGAGAGCGAAGAGGAGCTCGCGGATATTCTGGCCGACTGCTTCGCCGCCGCGGGCGCGATGGTGATGCTTGGATGATATCTATACCAACTCAAATATCGAATCGTCGTTCTCGACCCAGTCGCTGACGGGGATGGTTATGTATTCGGTCTCGCCGGTGCGGATTATGACGCGGTCTATGCCGGCGTTAATTATCTGGCGCTTGCACATTGAGCATGACATCGCGTCGTGCAGCAGCTCGCCGGTGCGCGCGTCGCGGCCGACGAGATATATGCTCGCGCCGATCATATCGCGGCGGGAGGCGGAGATTATCGCGTTCGCTTCGGCGTGCACGCTGCGGCACAGCTCATAGCGCTCGCCCGACGGGATGCGCAGCGTCTCGCGTGTGCAGCGGCCAAGGTCGCTGCAATTGCGGCGGCCGCGCGGCGCGCCGTTGTAGCCGGTGGAGATTATCTCGTCGTTGCGGACGATTATCGCGCCGTATTTGCGGCGCAGGCAGGTGGAACGCTCCAGAACGGAGTCGGCTATATCAAGATAGTAATTTTGTTTGCTGGTGCGGTTGTCCATGGTTTTCCCTCCGGAATCTTTATATCTTAAATATACATTAAATATTACTATAAAGTCAATGACGTGTTGCCAATCTTGGCGCGAGGTGTTACAATCACGCTATGAACAGAAATTATCAGAAGGAACTGGACCGTATAATCCAGAAGCGCGGCAAAAGAATGCCGCGGGTGCTGCTGCACAGCTGCTGCGGCCCCTGCTCCAGCTCGGTGCTGGAATATCTCACACAGTATTTCGACGTGACGCTGCTGTGGTACAACCCCAATATCTATCCGAAGGAGGAATTTGACCGCCGGTTCAAGACTCAGGTGCAGCTCATCGAGAGCATGGGCTTGGCGGACAAGGTCAGCGTGCTGGCCGAGCCATGGAAGAACGCCGACTATTACGCGCGCATAAAGGGGCTTGAGAACGAGCCGGAGGGCGGCAAGCGCTGCGCCGAGTGCTTCAGGCTGCGCCTGCTGGAAACGGCGCGCCTCGCCAAGCACTATCAATTCGACTACTTCTGCACGACGCTGACGCTGTCGCGCCATAAGGACGCGGTGCTCATAAACGGCATCGGCGAGGAGATAGGCCGCGCCGTCGGCGTGAGCTGGCTGCCGTCGGACTTCAAGAAGCGCGACGGCGAAAACCGCTCGATAGAACTCAGTGAAAAATACGGACTTTACAGGCAGCTCTACTGCGGCTGCGAATTTTCTCTGCACCGCCGTGAAGAGACGGCGGCGCGCATGGCAAAAAACTCGGAGGATTCTAATGAAGAAAACAGCAACACTTAAACTCGCAACAGCCGCGGTCGTCGGCGCATGCTACGCCGTGCTAACAATGATTCTCGCCCCGATAAGCTACGGCGCGGTACAGTTCCGCGTATCCGAGGCGCTGTGCATACTGCCGTTTTTCATGCCCTGCACCGCGTGGGGGCTGTTCGGCGGCTGCATCATCGCAAACCTGCTCACAGGCAACATATTCGACATAGTTTTCGGCTCGCTCGCAACGCTGGCCGCCGCGCTGATAACCGCCGAGATAGGCCGCCGCGGTCATGATCTGGGCAGGAAAATTCTGGCCTGCCTGATGCCGGTGCTGTTCAACGCCGTCGTCGTCGGCGCGGTGATAACGAGCGCTTATAACGGCCTCAACATATTCTCCCACCCCGCCGCCTTCGGGCTCAATGCCGCGCAGGTCGGGCTCGGCGAGGCTGCGGTGCTGTTTATCATCGGCCTGCCGATGATGTACTACCTCCCCGGGCTGAAATTCTTCAGAGAATTTACAATAAAACTAAACGACTAAACCAAAGGCAAGAAACGAAAGGAGACGTATATGAAGGTCAGAAAAGCGATAATCCCCGCCGCCGGTCTTGGTACGCGCCTGCTCCCGAACACCAAGAGTATCCCGAAGGAAATGCTTCCGCTGGTTGATAAGCCGGTCATTCAGTACATCGTCGAGGAGGCGGTGGCCGCGGGCGTTGAGGAGATACTCATAATCACCAACCGCGGCAAGAACCCCATCGAGGACTATTTCGACTACGCGCCCGACCTCGAGGAGCGCCTGATCCATGACGGCAAGAGCGACGAGGCCGCGACCGTCCGCGCAGTCGCGGACATGGCGGACGTGTTCTTCCTGCGTCAGAAGGAGACGAAGGGTCTCGGCCACGCCGTATGGCGCGCGAAGAGCTTCGTCGGCAACGAGCCGTTCGCGGTGCTCCTCGGCGACGATATCATGCTCAGCGAGAAGCCCGTTCTCAAGCAGCTTGTCGAGGCCGCCGAGGCCAACGACTGCAGCGCTGTCGCGGTGCGCGAGGTACCGGACGAGCTTATCACGAAGTATTCCTCCGTCAAGCTCATCGAGCAGCTCTCCGAGCGCGTGTACAAGATCGGCGACATGAACGAGAAGCCGACGCTTGAAGAGAAGTTCTCGAACTTCGCCATCCTCGGCCGCTACGTGCTTACCCCCGCGATATTCGACATTCTGGAGCACACCGCTCCCGGCCGCAACAACGAGATACAGCTCACCGACGGCATGAAGGAGCTGTGCCTCCACGAGCCGATGTGCGCCGTCGATTTTGAGGGCAGACGCTACGACACCGGCAACCTCAAGGGCTACCTCGAAGCGATAATCGACTTCGCGCTGAAAAACGACGAGGCCGGAGAATGGCTGCGTCAGTTCATCATCGACAAGGCCGAACTGCTGAAGTAAACTTTTTTCTTGACAAATTTCGGCGGCAGCTATATACTCGCGTTGTAATTTAACAAGGGGGGCTGGATATTTCTGGCTGAGATGGAGTCAATGGAGGCTCCGGACCCTGGAACCTGATCCGGATAATGCCGGCGTAGGAAACAGAGTATTGCAATTTTCCGCAGGTTCTTATTTTAAGGACCTGCGGTTTTTCATATTCTGCTTCCCCAAATTACAAAATCGCAATTTAGGAGGAAAGAAACATGAAAACCAAATCTCATCTCAAGCTCCGCGCGCTCTGCGAGGGCGCCATCATGGTCGCTCTGGCGTATGTGCTGAGCTTCATCAAGCTCTTTGAGCTGCCGCAGGGCGGTTCCATTGACATCGGCATGCTGCCGATATTCCTGTACTGCGCCCGCTGGGGCTTCGGTCCCGGCCTGCTGGCCAGCTTCGTATACAGCTTCCTGCAGCTTCTGCAGGGCGGCGGCTTCGTTATCGGCTGGCAGTCCATCCTCGGCGACTACATCGTGGCCTACACGCTGCTCGGTCTGGCCGGTCTCTTCCACAAGAACCCCTATGGCTACTTCTACGGCGTTCTTGTCGGCGGTCTTGCCCGTTTCCTGAGCCACTACATCACCGGCGCAACCCTTTGGGCAGAGTACATGCCTGACACCTTCTTCGGCATGACCATGACCTCTCCGTGGTTCTACTCCGCGCTCTACAACGGCAGCTACATGCTCGTCGACATGATCGTGTGCGTAGTCGTCGGCTGGGCGCTGTGGAAGCCCCTCGGCAAGTACATCCGCGGCGAAGATCTGCAGAAATAAGCCCCCTGTCTGTGAGTTTAATGTGAGGAAAAATCCGGCGGTTCCGCACCGCCGGATTTTTTTATTTGCCCGTTTCCATCGTTGGTAATAATGACGATAAAAACGGTCAATAATTCTGATATATTGCTCGAAATTTGTGTAGTTTTAAGGCAGTTAGATATTGTTAATCTGTTGACATTTTGGCCTTATCCTGTTAAAATGTTGAATTGCACGGAGGGAAAACGCCCTCCGGAAACACAAAATGCCCGCTCAAGTACAGCGGGAAAATTGAGGAGAACAATATGAAAAAATTTGTTACTGCAATCATCCTTGTATGCATGATGCTCAGCATGGCCGCCTGCGGCGGCTCCTCCGAGGCTGAATACAAGCTCGGCATGGGCGTCGTTGTCAGCACTGATTCCTCTTCCGATAACAACGCGCAGGTCGACGCGACCGTCGCCACAGTTGTTACCGACGCAAACGGCAAGATAGTTCTCTGCCGCCTCGACTGCGCGCAGAACAAGATGGACGTCACCGGCGGTGCCGTTGACACCGCGAAGACCTTCCTCACCAAGCGTGAGCTGGGCGACGACTACAACATGGTCAAGTACTCCGACGCCACTCTTGAGTGGTACCAGCAGGCCGAGAACTTCGAAGCCTACTGCGTCGGCAAGACCGCCGATGAGATAGCCGGCATCGAGACCAAGGTCAACGAGGAAGGCTACAACGTCGCAGTTGACGAGACTCTGTATGCGAGCTGCTCCATCAGCATCGAAGACTTCATCGGCGCTGTCGTAAAGGCCTGCAGCGACGAGAAGGGTCAGACCTTCAAGGCTTCCGGTGAGCTGAAGCTCGGCCTTGCCGCCATCACCACCGCCGCTGAGTCCACCCCCGCGACCGACACCGATCCCGCAGCCGTCAAGATGTACACCGATTTCGGCGCCACCGTCGTCGGCGCGGACGGCAAGATCCTCGCCGCCATCACCGATTCCATCCAGCCCGTCGTCAATGCCGACAAGGAAGGCAAGATCGTTGACAGCACCTTCAAGGGTACCAAGCGCGAGCTCGGCTCCGACTACGGCATGGTCGCCTACGGCAATGCTATAGCCGAGTGGGATGCTCAGGCTCAGGCATTCGCAAACTACACCGTCGGCAAGACCGCCGATGAGGTCAGAGCAATAGAGACCACCCAGAACGACGACGGCTATTCCGTCACCGCAGACGAGACTCTGTACGCTTCCTGCACCATGCAGATCACCGGCATGATGGCAGTTCTGGCTCAGGCAGCCGATTACGCGCGCTGACAAAATCAACACCCCTAGGAGATGAAGGTATTGAAATCAATAAAGCGAGGCTTCGCGCTTATCTGCGTAATGGCGCTTGCGCTTAGCCTGTGCGCCTGCTCCGGCAAGGCCGCGAAGGTCGAGCCGCAGGGCAAGAGCTACTTCAGCTATTTTGATACCGTCTCCTTCGTATATAGCTATGCAGGAGATTCGGCAGAACAGTTTAACGACCGTTCTGCCGAAGTTTCTGGTATTTTAGGCGAATATCACCGGCTTTTCGACATATACCATGAGTATTCCGGCGTCAATAATCTCTGCACCGTCAACCGTCTCGCGGGCGGCGAAGCGGTCAAGGTAGACAAGAAGCTCATCGACTTCATGCTCTACGCCAAGGAGCTGTGCGAGGCGACAAACGGCGAGATGGACGTGACCATGGGCGCCGTGCTGTCTCTTTGGCACGACTGCCGCGAGGCGGCGAGCAATGACCCCGCGTCCGCCAAGGTTCCGACATTGGAGGAGCTTGAGGCCGCCGCGGAGCACACCGGCTTCGGTCTGCTTGAGATCGACGCGGAAAACTGCACTCTCCGGCTCACAGACCCCGAAGCTTCGCTCGACGTCGGCGCACTTGGCAAGGGCTACGCCACGGAGCGCGCGGCGGAATATCTCGAATCCGTCGGCGCGGAGAGCTACGTGCTCAACATCGGCGGAAATATCCGCATCATCGGCACAAAGCCCGACGGCAGCGGCTGGAACACCGGCATACGCGATCCGCAGGATCCCGACGGCAGCTTCGCCGTCAGCCTCGATCTTTCGGACACGGCCTGCGTCACCTCCGGCACCTATGAGCGCTACTACATGGTGGACGGAGAGAAGTACCACCACATAATAGATAAGGACACTTTGTACCCTGCAGATTACTTCGAGTCCCTGACCGTCGTCACGAAGGACAGCGGCCTTGCCGACGCGCTGAGCACGGCGCTGTTCTGCATGAGCTATGAGGACGGCCTCGCCCTCGCCGAAAAGCTCGGCGTGGACGTGCTGTGGATATTCCCCGACGGGGGCATCCGGTACACATCGGGGCTTGAAGCCCGTATTGTCAAATAAAAGGAGGTAGGTGTCAAATGAACCTCAAAAAGAACATTTCATCCCTGAAGCTGCCCCATTATAAGGCGACCGCCGGTATGGAATCCGTCCGCGTCGCGCCGCCGAAAGAGGTACTGCTGCCGATGAACATGCATTCCGGTCAGGCGGCGGAGCCTGTCGTCGCAGCCGGTGAGCATGTATATCTCGGCCAGCTGATCGCGCGCGAGGAGGGGCGGAACTCCGTTCCCGTGCACGCTACAGTTTCCGGCACCGTCAAGGCAATCGAGCAGTATGAGAGCGAGCCGGGGCGCAGCGTTGCCGCGATTCGCATAGAAAGCGACGGCAAGATGGAGAAGGATCCCGCCATGGCTCCGCCCAAGGCCGAGAATCTGGACGAATTTCTCACCGCCCTGCGCGGCAGCGGCATCGTAGGTCTCGGCGGCGCGGCCTTCCCGCTGTGGGCGAAACTGGACGCCGCCCGCCGCGGCCACATCAAGACCGTGCTTGTAAACGGCGCGGAGTGCGAGCCGTTCATCACCAGCGACCACCGCACCATGCTTGAGCATACAGACCTTATAGTCAAAGGCGTCGCACTGCTCAGGCGCTATCTTGAGTCTGAGGAATTCATCATCGGCATAGAGAAGAACAAGCCCGACGCTATCGAGAAGCTGACCAAGGCGTTTGCCGACGATCCGGCCGTCACGGTCAAGCCCCTCAAGAGCGTGTACCCGCAGGGCGCAAAGCAGGTGCTGCTGTATAACGCCGCCGGTCTCGTCGTCGGCGAGGGGCAGCGTCTCGCGTCGCTGGGCTACATTATTATAAATGTCACCACGCTTGCGAAGATGGCGTATTACATGGAAACCGGTATGCCGCTGGTCGACCGCTGCGTGACCGTTGACGGCTCCGCCGTCAAGAGGCCGAAGAACCTCGTCGTCCCCGTCGGTACGCCGATAAGCTATCTTATCGAGAACTGCGGCGGCCTCAAGGAGGAGCCGGGCAAGGTCCTGTACGGCGGCCCGATGATGGGCAAGCCCGCGTACTCGCTGGAGCAGCCCGTCCTCAAGGCCACGAACGCTATCATCATCCTGAACCGCAAGGACTCCCGTAGCCTTGAGCCGACGCCTTGCATCCACTGCGGCCGCTGCGTCGAGAACTGCCCGCTCGGCCTGAACCCGACCGCCTATGCCGCCGCGCTTGAGGTCGAGGACGAAAACGAGCGCTTTGAACTGCTCGACAAGGGCAAGGTTCAGATGTGCATGGAGTGCGGCTGCTGCTCCTACGTGTGTCCCGCGCATCGCCCTCTCGTGCAGAATAACCGCGACGCGAAGCGCTTTGTCCGCAAGGTCAAGGCCGACCGCGCCGAGAAGAAGTAAGGGGGAAGCACAATGGAAAATCTGATCCTCTCACCCGCACCCCATATCCATACCAAGGACTCCAGCCGCCGCATCATGCTCGACGTGATAATCGCGCTGCTGCCCGCAGCTGTCGCCTCTGTCGTCATCTTCGGCGTGAAGGCGCTTCCAGTGCTGGCCGCATGCGTTATCGGCGCGGTCGTCTCCGAGTTCCTGTTCAACCTCGTCACCGGCCGCAAACAGACCGTCGGCGACCTGAGCGCGGTAGTCACCGGCCTCCTGCTGGCGCTGAATCTCAGCACCAACGTCCCCGTGTGGCAGTGCGTCATTGGCGCGGCGTTCGCGGTCGTGATAGTCAAGTGCCTGTTCGGCGGACTGGGTCACAACTTTGCAAACCCCGCCATCACGGCGCGTGTATTCATGCTCATCGCGTTCTCCGCTGTCGCCGGCGGTGCGCAGCCCGCGGGCGTGGAGCTTGTCTCCTCCGCGACTCCGCTTGAAGTCCTCGGAAACGGCGGCTCCGACCTGCCGACTCTCTGGGAGATGTTCATCGGCCTGCGCGGCGGCGCTATCGGCGAGACCTGCGTTGCGGCTCTGCTGCTCGGCTATGTCTACCTCGTGTGCCGCAGGGTCATCAAGTGGTACGTTCCGGCGGCCTTCGTCGGCAGCGTGTTCGTGCTGTACCTGATATTCACCGGCGATATCACCATGGCAGCGTATGAGATGATGGCCGGCGGCCTCTTCATCGGCGCAATATTCATGGCAACCGACTACGTCACCACGCCCATCACCTCCAAGGGCAAGGTCGTGTTCGCGCTCGGCTGCGGCGTCATCACCTTCATCATCCGCTTCTTCTGCTCCTATCCTGAGGGCGTGTCCTTCTCGATACTCATTATGAACATACTAACTCCGTTCATTGAAAAACTGACCGCGAACAAACCGCTGGGAGGTTCTAAAAATGGAAAATAAAAAAGAATTCTCCAAATCGGTGCTGGCGCTTGTCGCCATAGTCCTCGCCGCAGTCCTGCTGCTGACCGGACTGAATTTCATCACCGCTCCGCTCATCGCCGAAAACGGCAGCGCGGCGGCCTTTGCCCCGCTCTACGACGTCATGCCCGACGCTGCAGGCTTTGACCAGCTTTACGATGCGGCCGATCCCGGCAGCTCCGCGCTGGCAAACGTCCCCGCGAGCGTGCAGAGCATCTACGGCGAGACCGGCGGCATGGGCTACGTCCTGCGCCTGTCCACCTCCGAGGGCTACACCAAGCAGCCCATCGAATTCACCCTCGCGATAGACGCCGAGGGCAAGATCTCCGGCGTTGAGCTGACCGCCTACCCCGAAACCAAGGACATGGGCAAGGAGACCTATCCCCAAACCTACCTCGGTCAGGACTCCACGCTGGCAAACGTGTCTCTCGTTGCGGGCGTGACCTACTCCTCCACTGCGTTTAAGAACGCTGTCGCGGACGGCTTCGCCGCGCTCATCGACAACGGACTTATCGGCGCGGGCGTCAAGGGCGACGAGCAGATCCTTGTCGAAATGCTCGCCGAGGTGTACCCCGGCATCGTCAGCCCGACCGGCACTCCGCAGTATGAGGAGCAGGAGATCGCCGACGGGCAGTACACCTACATCGTAAAGAGCCTCAAGGCGCTGAACGACTCCGGTTTCGCGCTCATCATGAAGAGCGGCGAGAGCACCTATATGGCCGTCTGCAACGCCTTCGGCAGCGTGAAGCTAGTGGACATTGACGGCAATGAAGTCAGTGACGACGCGATGGCCGCCGAGGCCAAGGCCTACGCCGAGGCGAACATCGTCTCCCACTCCGACGGCGACCTGAACAAGGTCAAGCTTCTTGTGCCCGACGCTTCTGACGTCACGGCGATAAGCCTTGATGGCGTGTACAATTCCGTCACCTGCGCCTATAAGGCCGAGGGCGTGGGCTATGTGTTCGTCTCCAGAAGCTACGGCTACTCCAACGAGCCCATGGTCATCTACTACGTCATCGACGATAACGGCGCGATAGTCACCATGACCGCCGACGAGCTGATACTTTTCAAAGAGTACTTCACCAGCTACCAGCTCGATGAGAGCAGCTACAAGGCGGGCTTCACCGGCCTGACCGGCGACAGCTTCACCGGCGACGAAGCACTCATCTCCGGCGCGACCGTCAGCTCCGACGCGATACGTGTCGCGACTGAGGACGCTTTCACGGCCTTCGCCGCAGTCAATGAGAATGGAGGGGAGATAGGATGAAAAACGATGTCCGTGCGGCAATAGCGGAAAATCCCGTGCTGGTTTTGTTCCTCGGCGCCTGCCCCGCGATGGCCGCGAGCACCAGCGTCATCTCCGCTCTCGGTATGGGCGCGGCGGTGCTGGTAGTGATGCTGCTGTCGAATATGCTCATATATGCCCTGCGCAATGCGATTCCCAAGAGCGCCCGCCTGAGCGCAAATATCCTCATCATAACCGCAGTTGTTTCCGCAATTCAGATGCTTATGAATGCGCTGCTGCCGAACGTTTATCAGATGCTCGGCGTGTACCTCGCGGTCGTGGCCGTCGACCTCATGGTCTACGGCAGCGCGGAGGATGCCGTGGAGCGCAGCTTCGGCAAGAGCATCGTCAACAGTCTGCTGACCGGCCTCGGCTTCGCAGCGGCGATGTTCGTGATGGCGGCGGTCAGAGAAATTCTCGGCAGTGGCAGCTTCGCGGGTCACGGGATAGCGTTCTTCAAGACCTATAACATCCCCGCGCTGCTCCAGCCCCACGGCGGCTTCGTCGTGTTCGCCATCCTGCTCGCCGCGATTCAGGCTTTAGGCGGCGTGAAAACTTCCGGCAAGGGCACTGCCTGCGCCGCGGCCGGTCACTCCGGCGATACCGTGAAGGAGGGGGAATGAGCCATGAAAGCTCTGCTTCTGATAATGCTTGGCGGCGTTCTCGTCAACAACTACGCGCTTGAGAAGTTCCTCGGCGTCGGCCCCGTGCTCGGCGGCAGGAAATACGGCTCCGCCGCGATGGGCTTTTCCGTTGCCGCGGTCATGCTGCTCGCCGCCGCTGTCACTTGGCCGCTCTACCGGCTGCTTGTGCTGCTCGGCGCGGAATATCTTGAGACGCTGATATTCGTGCTGGTCGTGCTGCTGGTCGTATACGTTCTCGGCGCGATGTTTGCCAAGTCCGGCAAGCCCGTCGGCGCGTACTTCCCGCTCGTCGCGCTCAACAGCGCGGTGCTCGGGCTCGCGGTGAACAACATCACCGAGGGCTACACCTATGTCGAAGCGCTGTTCGCCGCGCTCGGCGCGGGTCTCGGCTTCGTGCTGGCGATGGTGCTGTTTGCCGGCGTGAAGTCAAAGATAAACGAGCGTTACGTGCCGAAAGCATTCCGCGGCCTGCCCGTGATGCTCCTTGCGGCCTCGATAATCTCCCTCGCGTTCTACGCGTTCAAGTAAGTGCATATTGCTGCAGCCCCGATGCTATCATCGGGGCTGTTTTCTTTGCAATGCCGCAGAGCCTGTGGTATAATATCCTGACTAACGCAAAGGAGACTTCCATGGAAACGATAAATCAGATACTCGCCCGCGAGCTTGGCCGCGAGCAAAGTCATATAGATAACGTCATAAAGCTGCTCGACGAGGGCAACACCATCCCCTTCATCGCGCGCTACCGCAAGGAGCTGCACGGCGCGATGGACGACACGACCCTCCGAAAACTCGAGGATCGCCTGACGTATCTGCGCAATCTCGACCAGCGCCGTCAGGAGGTCAAAAAGGCTGTCGACGGACAGGGTAAGCTCACGCCGGAGCTCTCCGCTGCCATCGACGCGGCCGCGACGCTCGCGGAGGTGGAGGATCTTTACCGCCCCTATAAGCAGAAGCGCCGCACCCGCGCGACCGTCGCCCGCGAGAAGGGACTCGAGCCGCTGGCGCAGCTGCTCTATGCTCAGGAGCGCAGCTGCCCGCGTCCGGAGGACGCCGCGGCAGACTTCGTCGACCCCGAAAAGGGCGTAGAGACAGTTGCCGACGCCCTGCAGGGCGCAAATGACATCGTCGCCGAGCTCCTCTCGGACGACGCGGCCATCCGCAAGACGCTGCGCACTCTGCTCATGCGGCAGGGGCACCTGCGCAGTCTCGCGGTGAAGGAAGAGGACTCCGTCTACCGTCTGTACTACGACTTCGACCAGCCCGTCGCAAAGCTCGCCGACCACCAGATCCTCGCCATCAACCGCGGCGAAAAGGAGGGCTTCCTCTCCGTCACGGTACTGCTCGACCGCGGCACGGCGCTTCCGGTGCTGCGCCGCGCCGCCGTGAAGCCCGGCTCCGCCGCGATGGAATTTATGAAGAGCACCTGCGAGGACGCCTACGACCGGCTGATCTACCCCTCGCTCGAGCGCGAAGCGCGCGCAGCACTCACCGAGCGCGCCTGCGAGGGCGCGATAAAGAATTTCGGCCTGAACCTCAAGCCGTTGCTCATGCAGCCGCCCGTGAAGGGCAAGGTCACGATGGGGCTTGACCCCGGCTATGCTCACGGCTGCAAGGTCGCCGTCATCGACGGCACCGGCAAGGTGCTCGACACCGCGGTCGTGTACCCGACCTTCAGCGCCGGTAAAAAGGCCGAAGCCATACGCATACTCTCCGGCCTCATCCGCAAGCACGGCATTGAGCACATCGCCATCGGCAACGGCACAGCCTCCCGCGAGACGGAGCAGCTGACCGCTGAGATGCTGCATCAGCTCGGCGGCGGGCAGTCCTACGCCATCGTCAACGAGGCGGGCGCGTCGGTCTACTCCGCGAGCCAGCTCGCCGCAGAGGAGTTCCCCGACTACGACGTGAACCTGCGCAGCGCTGTCTCCATCGCGCGGCGGCTGCAGGATCCGCTGGCGGAGCTGGTGAAGATCGACCCCAAGGCCATCGGCGTGGGGCAGTATCAGCACGACTGCCCGCAGAAGCAGCTCGACGAGACGCTCTCCGGCGTGGTCGAGGACTGCGTCAACGCGGTGGGTGTGGACGTGAACACGGCTTCCCCCTCGCTTCTGCAGCGCGTCTCCGGCCTGACCAAGACCACGGCAAAGAACATCGTCACCTACCGCGAGGAAAACGGCGCGTTCACCTCGCGCAGTCAGATAAAGAAGGTACCGAAGCTCGGCCCCAAGGCGTTCGAGCAGTGCGCGGGCTTCCTGCGCGTGCCGGAGAGCAAGCAGGTGCTTGACAACACCGCCGTCCATCCGGAAAGCTACGACGCGGCGCTGCGCCTGCTGGAGCTGTGCGGATACACGCTCAAGGACGTCGCCGCGGGGAACCTCAAAGAGCTGCCAGCGCGGCTCAAGGCGGCAGGCGACGAGAAGGCCGCGGGGTTCTGCGGAGTCGGCGCGCTGACGCTGCACGACATCGCTTCCGAGCTTATGAAGCCCGGCCGCGACCCTCGCGACGAGCTGCCGCCCGTGCTTCTGCGGTCGGACGTGCTGGAGATAAAGGATCTCAAGCCCGGCATGGTGCTGACCGGAACTGTCAGAAATGTTATAGATTTCGGCTTTTTCGTCGATATCGGCGTTCATCAGGACGGTCTGGTTCACATTTCGCAGATATGCGACAGGTTTATAAAGCACCCCAGCGAGGTCGTCGCCGTCGGCGACATCGTGAAAGTTGCGGTGCTTGATGTGGACGAGAAGAAGCACCGGATCTCACTGACCATGAAGATAAAGGATGAGGTGTAATATGGCGACGTTTGATGATTTTGAAAAGCTCGACATCCGCGTCGGGACGATAATCTCGGCAAAGAATTTTGAGAAGGCGCGCAAGCCCGCGTATCAGCTCGAGATAGATTTCGGCGATGGGATCGGCGTGAAACGCTCTTCCGCGCAGATAACGGGGCATTACGCCGCGGATGAACTGCCCGGAAAGCAGGTGCTTGCGGTCGTGAACTTCCCGCCGCGGCAGATAGCGAATTTCTTCTCCGAGGTTCTTGTCCTCGGCACGTATTCCGAGGGCGGCGTGGTGCTGATAAAGCCGGACAAGCCTGTCAAAAACGGCGACAAGCTGGGCTGAAAATAGAAGAAAGCAGCAAAAAATCAGACAGGCAAAAGCCTGTCTGATTTTTTATGCGGTTTGGATCAAGTGAAATTACTTGATGTTGCCCTGGTAGTCAACAGTGATGGTCTGGACGGTGGGCTCGGTCTCGGTGTCGTTGGAGACGGTGATGGTGCCGTCGAACATTGCAGCGACGAGAGCGGCGTAGTCATCCTTGGTAAAGGTGTCGGACCACTGAGTGGACTCGTAGGGGATCTGGACATAGTTGGCTTCAACATCGGTGCCGGAGACGAGGCCGAGGGTATTGATCTTGCCTGCGTACTCTGCCCAGTTGTCATTGAGGATCAGCTCGCCGAGAATGGTCTTAACGGTGGGAGCAAGACCCTTCATAGCGGAGGTAACTGTCATGCCTTCGCCGTAAGCATCAATGGTGGGAGCCTGGTCAACGTCAACGCCGATGACCTTGCCGCCGACCTTTGCAGCAGCCTCAGCAGCGGAGATGTAGATGCCGCCGCCGCAGGCAAAGACGACCTCAGTGCCGTTTGCATACCAGGTGTCCATGTAAGCGGTGATGTCTGCATCGCCGGAGAACTGGTTGCCGTAGACATAGTTGAGGGTGACGTCTGCACCGAGTTCGGTTGCAGCAGCGTCAGCGCCCTGAACAAAGCCGTAGCCGTAACGGACAACTGCGGGAACTGCCATGCCGCCGAGGAAGCCGAGCTTGGTGTAGCCGAGCTTAACAGCTGCATAACCGGCCATGTAGCCGCACAGCTCTTCCTGGTAGACAGCGCAGGTGACGTTCTCGGGGATCTGGTAATCGCCGAGGTCGCCCTGAGAGACGTCCAGAGCGATGAACTTGACATCGGGATAGAGGTCAGCGACCTGAGTGATGGTCTCGCCAAAGGCGTAGCCGGGCATTACAACGACGTTGTAGCCGTCTGCGACAGCTGCGTCGACCATTGCAACGCGCTCTGCGGTGGAGTCGCCTGCGGGCTTGTAGTACTTGAAGTCAACGCCATTGGCTTCGCAGAACTCCTTGCAGCCTTCGTAGGTGGTCTGGTTGAAGGACTGGTCGGTGATGTCGCCGTAGTCGGTGATCATTGCGACCTTATAAGTGGGAGCCTCTGGAGCGGCAGGAGTGCTGGACTCTGCGGCTTCGGGAGCCTTGCTCTCTTCTGCGGGCTTATTGCCGTCCGCCGGGGTGTTGCCGCAGGCGCACAGAGCAAAGACCATGCACAGAGCAAGAACGAGTGCGAGAATCTTCTTCATGTTTTTTCCTCCATAAAAATTTTTGGATAACATCCGTACGATTTCGTACAGCATACATTATAGCACGTACTCCGTTATCAAATCAAGGCCATAATTGACGAAAACTGTTAATTTCTATGACTATTCCGTAAAAATTACGCTTTTATTTCGACGCCATCTTCGCCGCGGTGTCCAGCGCGATCTCGATCATCTGCGTCAGCGACTCCTGCCTGTCCTCCGGGCTGAGCGCTTCGGGGCGGTAGAGGTGGTCGGAAACGGTGCAGATGCAGAGCGCGCGCTTTCCGGCGTAGGCGGCGTTCATGTAAAGTCCCGCGGCCTCCATCTCGACGCCGAGCACACCCATGCGCTTCCACGCGTCGTTGCGGTTCCAGCCGTCGGCGGAATAGAAATTATCCGAGGAGAGGAGATTGCCGACCTTCATGTCCACGCCGTGATCCCGCGCGGCTTCGACCGCGGTGGAGAGCAGGGTGTAGTCCGCGATGGGGGCGAAGGTGCCGCCGAGGTTGAACTGCTGGCCGTAGTTGGAGTTAGTGCAGGCCCCCTGACCGGCGATGATGTCCATCAGCTTCAGCTCGTCGCTCAGCGCGCCGGCGGAGCCGATGCGGATGATGTTGTCCACATCGTAGAAATTGAACAGCTCCCAGCTGTAAATACTGATGGCGGGGATACCCATGCCGGAGGCCATCACCGTCACGGGGACGCCCTTCCATGTGCCGGTGTGTCCCTGAACGCCGCGGACGTTATTGACAAGGCGGGCATCGGTCAGGAAGTTCTCTGCAATGAACTTTGCGCGCAGCGGATCGCCGGGCATGAGAACGGTTTTTGCAATGTCTTCTTTCTTCGCGTTGTTATGTGCGGTAGGTATGGGCATAAGAATCCTCCTTGTTATGATTATTCTCTTTTTCAATTATACCGCGAAAACCGTAAAAGTCAAATTGAAACCTGAGCCTGCATGTGTTAAAATGAGTCGAAAGAAAAAACCGAAAGGATAAAATCATGGATATAATGGTAATCGGCATCGCCGGCGGCACCGGCAGCGGCAAGACCACCATCACAAAAAAGCTCGTCCAGCGCTTCGGCGGGGACGTTTCCGTGATCTATCACGACAATTATTATAAGGCGCACCACAATATGCCCTACGAGGAGCGGGCAAAGCTCAACTATGACCACCCGGATTCCTTCGACACGGACATGCTCATTGAGGATCTCAAGCAGCTCCGCGCCGGGCACAGTATCAAGTGTCCGGTCTACGACTACTCAATCCATGACCGCACCGACCGTACCATTACGGTGAAGCCGGCGAGAGTCATCATAGTAGAAGGTATTCTCATTTTCCAGAGCAAAGAGCTATGTGACCTTATGGATATCAAAATATACGTCGACACCGACGCGGACGTGCGCATCCTGCGCCGCATTGTACGCGACGTGCGTGATCGCGGCCGCAGCCTTGACAGCGTGGTGAACCAGTATCTCACAACGGTGAAGCCGATGCACGAGCAGTTCGTTGAGCCGAGCAAGCGCAATGCGGATATCATCATCCCGGAGGGCGGCTATAATCAGGTCGCGCTCGAAATGGTAGTGGAGCGCGTGCGGGCGCATCTCGGCACGAAGTGAGGAGAAGAGATGGCAAAGCTATATTTCAAGTACGGCGCCATGGGCTCGTCGAAGTCCGCGCAGGCGCTGATAACGCAGTTTAACTATGAGGAGCTGGGCATGACGGTCTGGCTCATAAAGCCTAGCATCGACACGCGCGACGGCGCGGACATCATCCGCAGCCGCATCGGGCTTCAGCGCAGCGCGCAGATAATCACGCCGGAGCAGAACGTTGCGGATGAGTATCACGCCGCCGGGAAATACGACGTCATTATCGCGGATGAGGCACAGTTCTTCACTCCGGAGCAGATAGACCAGCTCCGCGGTATCGTCGATAACGAGGACGTCCCCGTTCTGTGCTTCGGCCTGCGGACTGACTTTCTGACTCACTGCTTCCCCGGCTCGCAGCGGCTTCTGGAGCTGGCAGACTCGATAACCGAGATAAAGACCGTCTGTGCCTGCGGCCGCAAGGCGACTGTGAACGCCCGCATCGGCGAGGACGGGCACATCATAACGCAGGGCGATCAGGTGTTCCTCGGCGGCAACGACAGCTATGTCGCCATGTGCCATAAGTGCTGGGCGGACAAGATAAAAGCCCAACAGAAATAACGGCTGCGCAATTCCGCTCGGACATAAAAAATCCGGGCGGGATTTTTTATGCATTATCCGACGGTTTTTGCATAATTCTATTTGTAATTTGCAGGGCGCTGTATTATAATGAAGTATCAATCGTTTTTCGACTTTGGTACACACATTTAGGGAGGTAGGGACTGTTGGAGACTCCATATGCAATAGAGATGCTTCACATCACCAAGCGATTCCCCGGTATCGTCGCCAACGACGATATCACGCTTCAGCTCAGGAGGGGTGAGATTCACGCTCTGCTCGGCGAGAACGGCGCGGGCAAATCGACTCTGATGAGCGTGCTTTTCGGCCTGTATCAGGCTGAGGAGGGCATCATCAAAAAAGACGGCGTCGAGGTTCAGATCAAGGACCCGAACGACGCCAACGCCCTCGGCATCGGCATGGTGCATCAGCACTTCAAGCTGGTCGAGTGCTTCTCCGTGCTCGACAACATCATTCTCGGCGTTGAGCCGAACAAGCACGGCTTCCTGCAGAAGCAGGAGGCGCGGGAAAAGGTTATGGCGCTGTCCGAAAAATACGGCCTCGCCATCGATCCGGACGCACTTATCGAGGACATCACCGTCGGTATGCAGCAGCGCACCGAGATACTTAAGATGCTCTACCGCGACAACGAGATACTCATCTTCGACGAGCCGACCGCCGTGCTCACCCCGCAGGAGATCGACGAACTGATGCAGATAATGAAGAACCTCTCCGCCGAAGGCAAGAGCATACTCTTCATTTCCCACAAGCTCAACGAGATCATGTCCGTCGCGGACAGAGTCACCGTTCTGCGCAAGGGCAAATGCATCGGCACCGTCAACGTCAAGGACACGACCAAAGAAGAACTCAGCCGCATGATGGTCGGCCGCGACGTCGAATTCGTCGTACATAAGGACGAGGCCAAGCCCGGCGACGTTGTGCTCAGCGTCAAGGAGATGACCGTCGCCTCCAAGGTGCACCACAACAACGCCGTCAAGGGCGTGTCGTTCGACGTGCACGCGGGCGAGATCGTCTGCATCGCCGGTATTGACGGCAACGGCCAGACCGAGCTCGTCTACGGCATCACCGGACTTGAGCCGGTGAAGTCCGGACACGTCGAGCTCTGCGGCCACGATATCACACATCTTCCCATCCGCAAGCGCTCGCTTCTGGGCATGAGCCACATTCCGGAGGACAGGCACAAGCACGGCCTTGTGCTCGACTACCCGCTTGAATACAACATGATCCTTCAGCGCTACTTTGAGCCGGAGTTCACCGGCAAGGGCGGCTTCCTGAAGCGCCCCGCCATCCGCGCTTATGCCGACAGGCTCATCGAGCAGTACGACGTGCGTTCCGGTCAGGGCGCGGTCACGATTGCGAGAAGCATGTCCGGCGGCAACCAGCAGAAAGCCATCGTCGCCAGAGAGCTCGACAAGAAGCCGAAGCTCCTCGTCGCCGTTCAGCCGACGCGCGGGCTGGACGTCGGCGCGATAGAGTATATTCACCGGCAGCTGGTCGCCACGCGCGACGCGGGCGGCGCAGTGTTGCTCGTCTCGCTGGAGCTGGACGAAGTCATGAACGTTTCCGACCGTATTCTGGTCATGTACGAGGGTGAGATCGTCGGCGAGCTTGACCCGAAGAAGACCACGGTGGAAGAGCTTGGCCTGTACATGGCAGGCGCGAAGAGGGAGGCTAAGAAAGCATGAAGCGTATTATGAAAAACAGCGCGGTGCAGTCTCTGCTTGCATCCCTCGCATGTATCATCGTCGGCCTGCTGATCGGCTACATAGTCCTGCTGTTCATCAACCCCGCCGGCGCGTGGGACGCGATACTCACCGTTATCAAGAACTTTTTCTATTACCCCAGCAAGCCCGCTGCGCTCAAATATTTCGGCAGCACGCTGGTAAAAACCGTTCCTCTGATGCTGTGCGGCCTGTCCGTTCTGTTCGCGTATAAGGTCGGCCTGTTCAATATCGGTGCCGCCGGCCAGTACGTCGCCGGCGCGGGCGCGGCACTGTATCTGGCGCTGGCGCTGAATCAGCCGTGGTACGTCTGCGTCATCGGCGCAATGCTCGCCGGCGCGGTGCTCGGCGCAATCTCCGGCGCGCTGAAATCCTACTGCAACGTCAACGAGGTCATCTCCTGCATCATGCTCAACTGGATAAGCCTCTATGTTGTCAACATGATCCTCACGACCGTCAAGGAGACCACCAGCCCCTACACCTTCACTCTTTCCAGCACCAATCCTGCCGCGCTGATACCGAGCCTCGGCCTCGGAAAGCTCTTCAGCAACAACCAGTATGTCACGATCGCGCTGCCGATAGCGCTCCTTGTGTCCATACTTATCTGGGTTGTGCTTGAAAAGACCAAGTTTGGCTATGAGCTGCGCGCGACCGGCAACAACAAAAACGCCGCGAAATACTGCGGCATGAACGAGAAGAGAAACATCATCCTCACGATGGTCATCGCGGGCGCGCTCGCTGGTCTCGGCGCGGCGCTGCTGTTCCTCACCGGATTTGAGCAGTGGCAGTGCAGCCAGTCCTCCGTGCCGACCATGGGCTTCAACGGCATCGCCGCCGCCTTCCTCGGCGGTCTGAACCCCATCGGCAACATCTTCTCCTCCTACTTCATACAGCACATCACGAACGGCGGAGCATACGTCGACAAGACTATGTACTGCGCCCAGATCTCCGACCTGATATCGGCCATCATCATCTATCTGTGCGGCTTCGTCGCCTTCTTCAAGTACTTCATCAACAACTGCATCGACCGCAGCGAGGAGCGCAAAGCGCATAAAAAGGCCGCGGAGGACGCCGCCGAAAAAGCCGGCGCTATCAAGGAAGGAGGTAACAAGTAATGGTACTTCTGCTTCAATACACGCTTATTTTTGCTTCCGTTCTTGTCCTCGTCGCGCTGGGCGGCTGTTTCTCGGAGCACTCCGGCGTTATCAACATTGGCCTTGAAGGCATCATGGTCATGGGCGCGCTCGGCGGTGCGCTGGCGATGAAGTTCCTGCCCGAAACCGTGCCCGCCGTAGTGATGATAATCGTCACCGTCGTCATGGCGATCGTCTTCGGCATGATATATTCGACGCTGCTCGGCCTCGCCTGCATCAATTTCAAGGCGGATCAGACCATCGTCGGTACCGCCATGAACATGCTCGGCACCGCCGCAGCGACGGTCATCGTCAAGGCGATGAACACCGCCGAAAGCCCCGACAACGTCTCCTCGACCATACAGTATATCAACGCGAAAAAGGCGTTTCTTGTGAACATCGGCAGCTTTGAGTTCAACTGGTTCATGCTGCTGGCCGTCATCGCGCTGGTGTGCAGCTTCATCACGCTGTACCGGACGCGCTTCGGTCTGCGCCTGATGGCCTGCGGCGAGCATCCGCAGGCGGCGGACAGCGTCGGCATAAACGTCTATAAGATGCGCTGGGCGGGCGTGCTGATTTCCGGTCTGCTGGGCGGCCTCGGCGGCATAGTGTATATCACCGCAGGCGTCAGCGAGTGGAAATTTGAAAACGGTGTGGCCGGCTTCGGCTTCCTGTCGTTGGCTGTCATGATATTCGGCCAGTGGAAGCCCATCCGTATCGCGCTCGCGGCGCTGCTGTTCGGTATGTTCCGCGCGCTGTCGAACGTCTATACCGGCTTCGATTTTCTGACCGCGCTCAATATGCCCAGCACAGTATACAACATGCTCCCGTATATCATTTCGCTCATCGTGCTGGCCTTCACCTCCAAGAAGTCCCGCGCGCCGAAGGCGGAGGGCATCCCCTACGACAAGGGTTCGCGCTGACCCGCGTATATGTGAAATTGAACACCCACGCTGCTTTTGCAGCGTGGGTGTTTTTGTGTGGTGCGAGTTTAAACAGGACGGCATAGCGGCCGTCCCGCTTTACGTTATGCACAGCATGAAAATCGGCACACCAGACAAAAACAACCTGTCATTGCCCCTAAAGGGACTAGGCGGCAAATTAATGAATCGTGGTATGCCGCCGGCGCGAGACCAGTGCGCAAACTTAAGTGAGCATCCAAATCTTTGATTTGGCTAATGCGAACTTGCACCTCAGGCGGGTCGTGGCAATCCGCATCCCCTTTACACAG
>URGI01000009.1 GCA_900547315.1 uncultured Eubacteriales bacterium
ACCATAAGCCGCAAATAGTGGCAATAAAAACAAATATTAAAATGCGCATTGCCTTTAGCGCCGTAAAGTAATATAATATATAAAACCGATATCGGGAGGCATTACGCATGAACATCGAACTGAAAGATTTCGAGCTTGCGGCAGAGCGGCTGAAGCCGATCCTGCACCACACGGAGCTTGACCATTCGGCAACCTTTTCCGCCATGACCGGCGGCGATATTTACCTGAAGTGCGAGAATCGCCAGAAGACCGGCTCATTCAAAATACGCGGTGCGAGCAATAAGATCGCCGCGCTCATGGAACGCGGCGGGCTTCAGGCGGTCGTTGCCTCATCCGCAGGGAACCACGCGCAGGGCGTCGCCTGCGCGGCGAGGAAATTCGGCATTCCGGCCACGATAGTTATGCCCAAGGCCGCGCCCATCGCAAAGGTACAGGCGACAGAGAACTACGGCGCGCGGGTCGTCCTCGCCGGAGACTGCTATGATGACGCGTACAAGCGCGCCTGCGAGATATGCGAGGAGGAAGGGGCTACCTTCCTGCACCCGTATAACGACCTTGAGGTCATCGCCGGTCAGGGCACTCTCGGCCTTGAAATACTCGGCGACCTGCCGAGCGTGGATATAGTCATCGCGCCCGCGGGCGGCGGCGGACTTCTGGCCGGTGTCGCGGCTGCGATAAAGCAGATAAACCCGCGCGTCAAGGTTTACGGCGTACAGGCCGAGGGGGCGGACGCCATCGCCCGGAGCTACAAGGCCAAGCGCCTGATATCGACCGACACGGCTTCCACTATTGCTGACGGTATCGCCGTCAAGTCGCCGGGCGACATCACGGTCGATCTCATCAACCGCTATGCCGACGGCGTGGTCACGGTGTCGGATATGGAGATATCCTCCGCGATACTGCTGCTCATGGAGCGCTGCAAGCAGATAGTTGAGCCTGCGGGCGCGACGCCGCTCGCCGCAGTGCTCAGCGGCAAGCTCGACGTGAAGGGCAAGCGCGTCGTATGCGTCATGTCCGGCGGCAATATTGACGTCAGCTTCGTGCAGAGCATCATCGAGCAGGGGCTCGTCGCGCGGCACCGCCGCATAAAATTCGCGGTCAAGCTGCTCGACCGTCCGGGCAGTCTGGAGCAGTTGCTGCACATTCTCGCCTCCATGAGCGCGAATATCCTCACCGTGCAGCACGACAAGCTCAGCCAGGGGCTGAACCCGAACGAGACCACCGTCAGCGTGGCCTGCGAGGTCGCCGGCGAGGAGCATGGCAAGGCCGTCATGGATGCGCTGAAGGCGCACGGCTACACCATCCTGATGGACTGATAACATATTTGAGCCAAAAAGTATTTTAAATATCATAAAAGGAGGAAATTCCAAAATGAAAACCGTATCAACAGACAAAGCCCCCGCAGCGATCGGCCCCTATTCCCAGGCGCAGATAGTCGGAAATCTCGTGTTCTGCTCCGGCCAGATCCCTATCATCCCTGAGACCGGTGCGATAGCGGACGGCCTCGAGGCGCAGGCAAATCAGGTGTTCAAGAACGTCGCAGAGCTGCTCAAGGCCGCGGGAAGCGACATCAGCCACGTCGTCAAGACCACAGTTTTTATCCGTCATATGGACGATTTCGGCGCGATCAATGCCGTCTACGCCAAGTATTTCACCGAGCCCTTCCCCGCGCGCTCCTGCGTTGAGGTCTCGCGCCTGCCCAAGGACGTGCTGCTTGAATGCGAGGTAATCGCCGAGCTATGAAAAAGGCGCTGAAAGTCGTCCTTTGCGTGCTGGGAGCCGTCGTAGCGCTTGCGGCGCTCGGCATCCTGTTCCTGACCATAACCGAGTACCGCCCCGCGGACGTCGAGCAGCTCGAAGTGATAAGCGAGGAGCACGACGGCGGCGCTGCCGATCCCGTCTCCCCGCAGCTTCAGGCGGGCGAGGAACTGACCGTTCTGAGCTGGAACATCGGCTACGCGGGACTCGGCGAGGATGAGGACTTCTTTATGGACGGCGGCACGAAGAAAACCTCCGCCGACAGAGCTACCGTTGAGAAGTACCTCAACGGCATCTCCGACACGCTGGACGAGCTGTTACCTGATCTGATGATGCTTCAGGAGGTGGACGTGGATTCCGCGCGCACCTACCGCATCGACGAGAGCGTGTATGTTATCCGCGGCAACGGCGTTCACGCGCTGAACTACTCCTGCCCCTACGTCCCGATACCGTGGCCGCCGATCGGCAGAGTCAACAGCGGCCTTTTCACGACGACGAGGTATGAGATAGCCTCGGCGGAGCGCATCGCCCTGCCGTGCCCGTTCAGCTGGCCGGTCAGCACCGCGAATCTCAAGCGCTGCCTGCTGGTCAGTTACCTGCCCATCGAGGGCAGCGACAAGCAGCTTGTGCTCGTCAACCTGCATCTCGAAGCCTATGACGACGGCGAGGGCAAGATCGCTCAGACAAAGCAGCTGCGCGAGTTCATCCAGTCCGAGTACGAGAAGGGCAACTACGTCATCGCGGGCGGGGACTTCAATCAGGTGTTCCCCGGCAGTCTTGACGTCTACCCTAATACCCACCCCGAAAACTGGGAGCCGGGCATCCTCGCGGAGGACACTGCCCCCGATGGCTGGACGCTGGCCTATGACATGTCCGTGCCGTCCTGCCGTCTGCTGAACCAGCCCTACGACGCGAGCGACACGGAGAACACCCAGCACTACGTTATCGACGGGCTGATCCTCTCGCCGAACGTGCAGCTGAAAACCGTTGAGACCGTTGACGCCGGATTTGAAAATTCGGATCACAACCCTGTGCTTGTCACTGTGGTGCTTGAAAAATAAAGCTTTTCCCTCCTGTGCAGCCGCGCAGGAGGGATTTAATTTACATAATCATATATACATAATATTATTTGCATAATAGAGTTTACTGATTATGTTGTTCATTTGCATATAATTTATCATTCTGATTTGATGAATCTAACCAAAGACTTGACGGCGCAAAAAACGGGTAATATAATGCAGACGTACCAAGCGGTACAATGCATTATCCATGGAGGAAACCATGCAGCACTTCAATGTTACAGGCATGAGCTGCGCCGCGTGCAGCGCGCGGGTGGAAAAAGCGGTGTCGGCAGTGCCGGGCGTGACGGAATGCGCCGTCAGCCTGCTTACTAATTCAATGTCCGTTGACGGCGCAGTGGACGCGTCCGCCGTCATTTCCGCGGTAGAAGCGGCGGGCTACGGCGCGTCCGTTCAGGGCGCGGCAACTCCGGCGCAGTCGCGCGCGAACGCCGAGGATGCGCTGGCCGACAAGGCCACGCCCGCGCTCAAAAAGAGGCTCATCGCCTCGCTCGTGTTCCTGCTGGCGCTGATGTACGTCTCGATGGGGCACATGATGTTCGGCTGGCCGCTGCCGGAGCCGATTGCGCACAGTCATGCCGCGATGGGGCTGACGGAGCTGCTGCTCACGGTCATTGTCATGGTCATCAACCAGAGATTCTTCATCAGCGGCTTCAAGGGACTCATTCACCGCGCGCCGAATATGGACACGCTCGTTGCCCTCGGCTCCGGCGCGGCTTTCATTTACAGCGTCTATGCGCTCTATCAGCTCTGCCTCGGCGGCGGTATGGAGTGGATGGATGAGCTGTACTTCGAGTCTGCCGCCATGATACTCACGCTCATCACTGTCGGCAAGCTTCTGGAGGCTCGCTCCAAGGGCAAGACTACCGACGCGCTCAAGGCGCTGATGTCCATCGCACCCAAGACCGCGCGCCTCGTGCGCAACGGCGAGGAGGTCGAAGTTCCGGTCGAGCAGGTGCAGCTCGGCGATGTGTTCGCCGTGCGCCCGGGCGACAGTATACCCGTTGACGGCGTCATTATCGAAGGCAGCAGCGCCGTGGACGAGTCGGCGCTGACCGGCGAAAGCATACCGGTCGATAAGACGGAAGGGGATCGCGTCTCCGCCGCGACGATAAATCAGGCGGGCTATATCCGCTGCCGCGCAACGCGCATCGGCGAGGATACGACGCTGTCGCAGATAATCCGCATGGTCAGCGATGCGGCGGCTACCAAGGCGCCGATAGCGAAGCTTGCGGATAAGGTGTCCGGCATATTCGTGCCGACGGTCATGTCCATCGCGCTCGTGACGCTGATAGTCTGGCTTGCCGTGGGGCAGACAGTCGGCTTCGCGCTCGGCCGCGCGATATCGGTGCTGGTCATAAGCTGCCCCTGCGCGCTCGGCCTTGCAACGCCGGTAGCAATAATGGTCGGTAGCGGGCTTGGCGCAAAGCACGGCGTCCTGTTCAAGACCGCCGCCGCGCTTGAAGCCGCGGGGCGCACCGAGATAGTCGCGCTCGACAAGACCGGCACCATCACTGAGGGCAAGCCTCGCGTGACGGAGCTGCTTCCGGCAGACGGCGTGACCGAGAGCGAGCTGCTCACGCTCGCCGCCGCGCTGGAGAGCCACAGCGAACACCCGCTGGCCACCGCCGTGATGGAACGCGCGAAGGAAGAGAGCATAGCACCGCAGGAGGTCGCGGATTTCACCGCGCTTCCCGGCAATGGCCTGCGCTGCACGCTGAACGGCGCGGAGCTTATCGGCGGCAGCCTTGCATATATCTCCGGACTGGTCACGGTTCCGGACGGGCTGAAGATTCAGGCCACCGAGCTTTCGGAGCGCGGCCGCACACCGCTGCTGTTCGCGCGGGACGGTAAGCTCCTCGGTATCATCGCCGTCGCGGACGCGATAAAGCCCGACAGCGCCGAGGCGGTCAGACAGCTCAAGAATATGGGCGTGCAGGTAGTCATGCTCACCGGCGACAACCGCCGCACCGCCGCCGCTATCGGCCGCGAGGCGGGTGTTGACGAGGTCATGGCGGAGTTGCTGCCCGGCGACAAGGAGAAGGCCGTGCGCGGGCTTGCAGCTCGCGGCAAGGTCGCCATGGTCGGCGACGGTATAAACGACGCCCCCGCGCTGACCCGCGCGGACATCGGCATCGCGATCGGCGCGGGCGCAGATATAGCGCTGGAGGCGGCGGACATCGTGCTGATGCACAGCGCGCTGTCGGACGTTCCGGCGGCGATACGCCTTGGCCGCGCGACGCTGCGGAATATAAAGGAGAACCTGTTCTGGGCGTTCTTCTATAACTGCATCGGCATCCCGCTTGCGGCGGGCGTGTTCATCTCGGCGCTGGGCTGGAAGCTCAACCCGATGTTCGGCGCGGCGGCGATGAGCCTGAGCAGCTTCTGCGTTGTCACGAACGCGCTGCGGCTGAATTTCTTTGATATGTACAGCAGCAAGCATGACGTAAAAAAACGGCACAAAGCCGTAAAACAGGAGGAAAAAGCAATGACTAAGACCCTGAAGATCGAAGGTATGATGTGCGGCCACTGCGAGGCACGCGTCAAGAAGACGCTTGAGGCTATAGACGGCGTCGAGAGCGCCGAGGTCAGCCACGTCAGCGGCACCGCCGTTGTAACGCTGAGCAAGGACGTAGCGGACGATGTGATGAAGTCCGCCGTCGAGGCGCAGGACTACAAGGTTCTCGGCATCGAGTAAAAAACAGGCAATAATAAAACCGGGCAGCGACGCTGTCCGGTTTTGTTTTATTTATTTTTCGTGGCTGCCGTGTTTCTTTTCCCAGCGGCGGCGCTGGCGGACGCGGATGGCCTCCTGCGTGTTCTCCACGAGCTTCGGCACGACATCGTCCTCAAGCTTTTCCTTGCCGCGGGCAAGCATCCTTATCAGGAGCACGAGCGCCGTTATTATCGGGAGTGCCGCGCAGACAACTGCAACAAGCGTCAGCAGTGCGCACCAGTCCTCAACGCTGCGCGCCGCGTTCTCCCAGTAGGGATATATAACGCCCATGGTCTGCATCGAGCGGCTGCCGAACTGCTTTGCAAGCTTGAGCAGACGCCCAAACTCGAAGCGGCGGCTGTTCTCGACTATCTCGCCGCGCCCGATGGGGAACGACTTCTTCGCCACACCCAGCGCGAAATCCTTGACGGGGTTTGCCATAACAAGCTCATAGCAGGTTATTCCGGCGTCCTCGACGAGCTGCGAATAGCCGTCGTACGACATGTACAGCCCGCGGCCGGAGGTGTATGCGGCGGTGTTGAACTTGTCCTGCTCGCGCTCGACCACGCCTGCGATCATGTACGGCACGCCGTTTATCTTCATGCTCAGTCCGGCGATGTCCGTGCCACCGTAGAGCAACCAGGCCAGATCCTCATCCAGCAGGACGCGATCCTTCATCAGGTCACGCTGCGTGATGTAGCTGCCGCTGATGAGCCGTATCGGGTGAAAATCGAAGAATTCGCCGCCGACGGCGATGACCGCGGCCTCGCCCTTGCCGTTGTCGCTGCTGACGTTCACCTTGCCGGTGCAGCTCCACGCATCGACGAACAGCGTGCTGTCGTTGTCGATGTCGAGCGCCGCCTTGTGCATCTCCTCGGTGAGCTTCGTGCGGAAGGCGGAGACCTCCTCAAGCCCGATCTTCTCGTCCACGGGGATGAAGCAGCTTATCTGCGAAAACTCCATGTCGCTCTCGCCGCGCCAGCGGGAAGCCTCCTTCTGGCTGGCGAGCGTGTTCGACAGGATCGCGGTCGTGATGAGGCAGGCGGCCATTATCAGCAGCAGTGCGCCGTTGACGATGGCGAATACTATTCTTTTTTTCTTCCTGTTTCCTCGTTTTTTCATGTGGACTCAGCCATTCTTACCTGATCGCCGCCCTTGACCGGCATACTGCTGGTGGTGATGACATAGTCACCATAGCTAAAGTCGCCGGTGACGGCGGAATTCATATCGTCGGACGCGACGACCTCAACGGTGACGCGCTTTGCAAAGAAGCGGTTGCCAAGCGGGGAGTTCTTCGCGGTGATGACCAGCACGAAGCTGCCGTTGTTATCCTGACGGATGGCGCTGTTCGGCACCACGTAGTCGTAATTTGCGCTCTTGGAGCCGACGGAAATGGTCAGTTCGGAGCCGGCGGTGACGTCGCCGTCAAGATCAAAGGTCAGGAGCTTGTTGGTCTGCGGGTTCTTGGGGTCGGTCTTGATATTGTTGAGCGTTGCGACGATCTCGCTGCCCCAGTAGAAGTTGGAGACGGTGGCGCTGTCGCCCGGGCGCAGCTTGCGCGCCTGCTCATTGGTGACCGAGAAGCTGAGGGTGTAGCCCATGTCGGGCACTTCAATGGTCGCAAGGATCGTATCCTTGGGAACGGTCTGTCCGGCGGTGATCTCGATGGACTGCACGGTGCCGGAGACGTTGGAGGTTATCTGGTTCTCCTCGCCGCCGGAAAGCTCTTTTATCTTCTGCTTCTGCTTTTCGATCTGAGCGGAGAGACTCTCGAGGTCTATCGCGGCGAGCTGGGTCTGCTTGTTGTCGGCTATCTTCTGCTGCTCAAGGCTGTGCTTGAGTTCGAAAAGCTCGTTCTCGGCGGCGATGCGGGCCTGCTTTGCCTCGTCATACTTGGTGGCGTACTCGCCGGCGGCAGAACGGAGCGCGTCAAGCTGTGCTTTGAGGGAATCGAGCTGAGCCTGAATGGAGGAGAGAGCGATGCTGGTGTCGGAATTCGGCAGCTCGTCAAGCGCTTTCTTAGCGTCCGCCAACTCCTTCACGGCCGCGTCGTACTCCTCTGTGCCGGGAGTCGCGGCGGCGAGGGCGGCCTCGGCGTCAGTCACGCGCTGCTCCGCGGCCTCACGCTCGGCCTGAGCGCGCTCGGCAAGCTCGTCATAGGTCTTCTGCGCGTTCTCGATCTTCTTCTCGAGCGCGGCGACCTGCTCCTGATAGCCCGCACCCTGCTGATCCTCAAGCGCCTTGTTCAGCGCGTCGAGAGCTTCCTGCTCGGCCTTGACCGCGGCGTCATACTTATCCTGTGCGGAGGCTATCTTGCGCTCTTCAACGGTATAGTCGAAGGTCGGCATGTTTATGGCGGACTTGCGGTAGCTGATCTCAAGATCGCGCAGCGCATCGGTCGCGGCCTCAAGCTCGTCACTGTCGCCCTGACCGAGGATGAACAGCACGTCGCCTTGATTGACCTCCTGACCGGTCTTGACCGCGACGGCGCGGATCTCACGCGTCTGGTCGGCCTTGACCTGATAGCTGCCGTTCGCGACGACGGTACCGGTGCCGCGGACGCGGGCGGTGATGCTGCCGCTGGTGACAGACTGCGTTGCGACCTCGGGCAGCGTCCTGTTCATGATGGTGTTGGAGAAAAAGGTCAGCACCAGCAGGACGGCGAGGAAGATGATGGCGGCGTTTTTTACCCAGCCTCTGTTGATTTCTTTATGTTCCATGGGGATGTAGCTCCTTCTTAATACTTATCCTTTGACACTGCCGGAATTGGCGATGCCTTCTACCAGATATTCCTCGCCGTGCAGGAACAGCAGCAGCGACGGGATCATATAAACGGTCGCCATGGCGAAAGCCAAACCGATCTCGCCGGTGTTTATCGACGAGAGGAACACCGAAAGCGGCTGGGCGTCCGCGTCCTGCAAAAGGATCAGCGGCTGCTCGACCATGTTCCAGTAGTCGATGAACACGAGTATCGCGATCGAGTATAGCGCCGAGCGGCACTGCGGCAGGCATATTCGCGTGAATATCTGCCATTCGCCCGCGCCGTCGACCTTGGCGGCCTCGATGAGCGAATACGGTATGCGGCGCATGAACTTCGTCAGCAGGAACACCGAGAACGGCGCGAACACGCCGGGCAGGATTATAGCCCAGCTCGTGTTGAGGATGCCGAGCCATTTACTGACGAGGTAGTTCGGAACCAGCGTTACCTGATAGGGCATCAGCATCAGAATGACATAGAAGAAGAAAATGCCGCTTCTGATCTTGCCGCGCCATCGCGTGAAGCTGTATGCCGCAACGGAGGCGATGGCCACCTGAAATATGACGATCGGCACGACCAGCAGCACACTGTTCCAGAATTTCAGCAGGTACTCCGGCGACTTGATAAGGCCGTTTATATACTGCGAAAGCGTGACCTTATCGGGAATGAACTTGAGGTTTACGGTCTTGGAGACGTAGCCGCCGGTGGTCGTGGAGAATATCATGCCGTAGTTTGCGTTTATCTCTTCCTCCGACATGAAGGAGTTTGTAATTGTCAGAACCGTCGGCAGCAGGAAGGCGATGGCGAATATCGCGCACAGCACAAACATTGCGCCGCGGCCGAAATAATGCTTTTTCTTCATCCCTCCACGTCCTTTCCGAACCAGTCCTCGGCAGCAAAGAGCAGCGCGATGAGAACGACCATGACAATGGCCATGACGACCGCCGCCGCGGAAAGCTTCTGATAATCAAGGGATTGGAAGGTATTGTTCATGAAGTGCTGAAGCATGTACAGCGAGCTGTACGGGTAAGCGCCCGTCAGCAGATAGACCTCGCGGAAAACCTTGAAAGAGTTTATCAGCGAGAGTATCGTGACGAAGAGCACGGTGGGGGACAGATAGCGGAGCTTGATGGCGAAGAACTTGTACCACTCGGAGGCGCCTTCAACGTCGGCCACCTCAAGCAGCTCCTTCGGGATATTGGCAAGTCCGGCCATGAACAGTATCATAAAGTAGCCGAGGTTTTTCCACAGGAACAGGATGATGACGACCAGCATCGCATAATCGGTCTGGAGCCAGTCGATCTTATCCGCGCCGAAGAGCATGATGAACTCGTTCACGGTGCCGTTATAGTTGAAGAGCACCTGCCAGATCAGAACGACCGAGGCCACGGGAACCATCATCGGGCTGAGGAAAAACGTACGGAACTGAGATTTCAAAGGGATGCGGCACTCAAGCATGAGCGCGAGCGCCATCGAGAGAATGACCGCCAGCGGCACCGCGAGGAACGAAAAGGTCAGGGTATTTTTCGCGGCGGTGAGGAATGCGGAGTTCTGGAACAGCTTCACGAAGTTGTCGAGAAACACAAAATTGCGCGAGCCGACTCCGTCGATGACCGAATAGTACACAACGACGAAGAACGGTATAATAAAGAACACGCCCACGCCCAGAAGGCTTGGCGAGAGGAAGCACATGCTTTTCAGGAAGTCCTTCGCCTTGTCATTAAATTTTAGCGAGCGTTTTTTCATAGCTTATCTTCTTATCTTCCATCAGTTTGAGTTATAGTTTGGCTTATTATACTATATTTAGAGAAATATTACAAGCCGCAGGCGCAAAATTGCAGCGGCTTTTCAGTCAGTCAAGAAGCTCCGGATATAGATCACGCCACGCGGGATTTATACCCGCAATAAGCGTGTTTTTCTTCTTGCGTGACCATGACTTGATTTGCTTCTCTCGTTCTATTGCGGAGAGTACGTCGTGGGTGCTTTCGTAATATACGAGCTTCTTGACAGCATATTTTGTCGTAAATCCGTCAGGGTCTGCGCCGGTGCGGTGTTCATATACACGGCGTACGAGGTTGTTTGTAACGCCTGTATATATCGTGTAGTTTGAGGCGCTGGACATGATATATACGTAATACTCCATGCATTACCTCCGGCTATGACATTGGAACGGGGATGCGGATTGCCACGACCAGTCTGAGGACTGGTCTCGCAATGACAAGGTGGTCTGAAGGCGAAGCGGCGATTTTAAATCCCGCAAAACGGAAGAATCGGCGCAATATTTAAAACACTGTTGTCATTCCGAGGAGCGAAGCGACGTGGGAATCCGTTCTCCTTCACAGCGCAGTTGAATCAGGAGTCTCTCCCGCTCTGATAAAGAGCGGGAGAGACATTGTTATATTACCGCTGCTCGTTGACGTAGATATTCGCCTTGTTCTGAATAAGTCTTGCGACTTCCTCGGCGCTCTTCTGACCGGAGAAGAAGGCCGGGGTCTGCTCGTTGACGATATCATAGATGCTGGAGGAGTAGTCGGCTACCTTGGTGGTGGTAGTGATAAGCTCCCAGAGCTTGTCGGCCTGCTCCTGGGTGGTGGCGTAGATATCAATATAATTATCGCCGTTGCCCCAGCTCATACCGCTGCGGGACACCTCTATCTTGTTGCCGTTCTCGTCAAGGACGTAATTGCCGTTTTCGTCCTTCTGATACTCGGGAGTCATGGCCTCCTTGAGCTTTGCATTATATGCATTGATGTTGCTCGGGAAGCCGTACTGTTCCTTCTGGAAGTCCTCGGTGAAGAAGGTGCGGATGAACTGCCATGCGGCGTCCTTGTTCTCGCAGCGGGCAGAGATGGCGTAGCCGGAGTTGTTGAAGTTCAGCATGTTGCCGGTGCCGCTGGAGGTCGGGTATCCAATATAGGTGACGCTGCCGCCGAAGATGGCGTCGTACATGGGCAGGTCGTTGAAGTCGGAGATGTAGGTGTTCAGAAGCATCTGCTTGCCCTGAGCGACGCGGGTATAGTCGTTGTCGTCATCGCTGTATTCATAGCTGTCCCAGTTGAAATCGTTCTGGAACTGGGAGGCAAACTTCAGCATGTCGATGAAGCCCTGACTGTCGAAATTGCACTGGCCGGTAGTCCAGTCGACGAGCGTACCCATATCCAGCGCGAGGCAGGAAGACAGCACATCCTGAGAGGTGGTGTAGTAGTTGAATATCTGGCAGCCCTCAGGCATCTTTGCGAGAGCCTCCTGAAGCTGTTCGTAGTTCCAGCCCGGAGTGTCGCCGACGATGGAGCTTGCGCCCGCAACGCCCTGAATGTTGAAGTTGGAGACGGTGGAGTAGAGCTTGCCGTCAACCTCGAAAGCCGCGAGGACGTTCGGAATGAAGTCGGACTTGTTCAGATCGGGATCGGCGTCGAAGAAGCTGTCGAGATCGGCGATGAGTCCCTTGCCCGCGAGCTGGGAGACGGAGAAGCCGC
This sequence comes from uncultured Eubacteriales bacterium, assembly GCA_900547315.1. Classification (GTDB taxonomy): domain Bacteria; phylum Bacillota; class Clostridia; order Oscillospirales; family Oscillospiraceae; genus Limivicinus. Next base: position 11,788 of record URGI01000009.1, read on the forward strand.
TGAGGTCGAGAATGTCAGGCACGTTGCCGGCCATGATCTCGGTGGTGAGCTTGGTGAGACCGGCGGAGTAATCATCGTCGGTGTTGTACTCGGAGTAGTCGTTGACCTGAATACGGTACTGGTCGCTATTGCGGTTGAACTTGACTATGAGCTCCTGCGTGTCCCAGTTGAGTCCCTGAGTACCGAGCGTGATGTAGGTCTTCTGCGGCAGGCTGCTGGAGGGGACTTTGCTGATGGTGATAAGCTCGCTGGTGCAGTTTTCGTATTTGCCGTCCCACTCGTTGGTGACGGCGACGATGCGGCCGTCGGACAGGACGTACTGGTTGGAGAGGTCGTTGGTGTTGACGTCGCAGTCGAGCCAGCTGAAGATCTTGGTCTCGGTCTCGGTGTCAAAGTTGTAGCCGTAGAAGCTCAGACCGTTGGTATAGTAGATGTCATAGTCACCGTCGCCGGTTATCATGTTCTGGGTCCAGCCCTTGAGCTTCAGGGTCTTGCCGAGAGAGCGGGAAGCGATGTCGACAAGCTGTATGCCATAGCCGTCGTTGCCGTACGCGAGGACGCCGACGTTGCCGTCACGCAGCTTGATGAGGTTTTCGGGGTAGTTGTCGAGATCAATGTCGAAGTCGACGGAGCCGTCGGCGTTGAAGACGCGGATGAGCATGTCGCTGGTGACAACGACCTTGCCGTCGTCGGTGACGACCATGTTGTACGGGAAGAAGGAGTCGTCACCGTTGGAGCTGCTGCTGAGCTCGGCACAGCTCAGCTCAGCGCCGGTAGCGTCGAGACTGCGGAGATAGGAGTGCTGCTCGTACTGGTAGTAGTTCCAGTATTCGTCGCTGGACTCATCAAGACCTTCGGGAGCGTCGCTCCAAGAGAGGTACAGAGTCTCAAGAGACATCAGGCTGCCGTCAGCCATGAGGCAGAGCTGGGAAAGGCTGCTGGTAGAGGTCTGACCGTGACCCTCAAGCTTAACGGGGGCGTAGTTTTCAAGCTTGGTGCGGGTTCCGTCATAGCCGTTGAGGTACAGACGGTTCTCGTATATGTCGTACTGACCCTCGTACTCGGCGGGAGCGTCGTGCTCCATCTCGCCGACCTTCTCGTTCTCAACGGTGTAAAAGCCGGTTTCGGTGAACAGGAAGGGGTTGAGGTAGGTATGTCCGTCGCCGTTATTCAGCTTGGAGAAGCTGGACGCATAGACATATTCCGGCGTCGGCGTGCTGTCGGGCTTGTCGTTGCCGCCGTTATTGCTGTTGTCCCCGCCGCTGCCGCAGGCGCATAGGCTCAGCGCAAGAACTGCGACGAGAAGCAGGGAAATGATTCTGGTTGTTTTTTTCATTTTGTTCCTCCTCGGAAATTCAATGGGATTTCTATCGAACGCATGTAGGGATAAAAATCTATGGTCTCATTGTAGCATATAATGCGCGCTCTGTCTCTTAACTTTTCTTAAATGTTTGATTTTTCGTTGGTTTATATGAAATTATGTGTTATGATGCACTCAGTTAAAATGCATCGCGCCGTGCCGCAGCGCCTCCTCCCGCCGCGCTGCCGCCATTGTGAACCGCGATTGCATCGAACAGGTAAATTTTATGTATCGTTTTTGTATAGAGGAGAGATAAATATGGCTGCCAGTTCCAATATTCTAATAGTAGACGACGATCCGGATATCCGCCAGGTGCTGAAGATATTGCTGAGCGAGACATATACTGTTGCCGAGGCGAGCAGCGGCATGGAGGCCGTCGCGTATGTGAAGGAGCATCCGGAGCTTGACCTCGTGCTGCTGGATGTGATGATGCCGGGGATGGACGGCTTCCAGACCTGCGACGCGATACGCAAGGACTCCAACGTCCCCGTCCTGTTCCTCACCGCGAAGTCCGCCGAGAACGACCGCGTCAGCGCCTATTCCAGCGGCGGCGACGATTTCCTGTCCAAGCCCTTCTCCAGCGTGGAGCTGCTGGCCAAGGTCAGCTCGCTGATGCGCCGGTATAAGGAGTACCGCGGCAAGCCGGAAGAGGCGCTTGCAGTGGAGAATCTTGAGGTCGATTTCTCGACGCACAAGGTCACGAGCAGCGGCAAGCCCGTCGCCCTGACCGACACGGAGTACGCCATCCTCGCGTATCTGCTCCAGAACCGCGGCCGCACCGTGACTGCCGTGGAGCTGTACGAGGCCGTGTGGAACGAAAAGTACCTCGCCGGTTCCGGCAACACCGTGATGGTGCACGTTCTGAACCTGCGCCGCAAGATAGAAGAAAATTCGTCCAGTCCGAAGATAGTTCGCACGGTCTGGGGAAAGGGCTATCAAATTGACTGAGAAGCAACCTGAGCGGAGGAAAAGGCGCCTGCCGTCCTCGCTCAACGCGAAAATGCTTTATACGATCCTGCTGGGCTTCGCCTGCGCGCTGATCGTGATGGCGGTAGTGCGCGGGGTGGGGAACCTCATCGTCGATAAGGTGTATATGAGCAGCGATGCGATTTCTTCCCGCAAGGCTGAGGTGTATTCGCAGTTCAGCAGCTATGTAAGCTCACGCCGCATCAATGGTGACGACGCTTCCGCCGTCGCGCGCTGGGCGAAGGACCATGAATATGTCACCATTCTTATCTATAAAGGACGCAGCTTCTCCATGCGTGTACATGACGGAGAGGCTGTCAACGTCTCAAATATTGCCGGAGCGGAGCGAAGCCAGTATATTGCGCAGAGCCAGAGACTTTATCCGATGCGCTTTGCCGACGGACTGTATCAGATAGCGATAAGCGAGAACTCGCAGGTGCGCGAATACGCGCTGGCAAACGTTGTAGCGTGGGCTTCGGCGTGCCTGATATTCATAGCGGTTTTGCTGTGGTATGTGCAGCGGATGACGAAGCGCATAATAGTGCTGTCGAATGAGGCGGGGGAGATCGGCGAGGGCGATCTTGAGCACGATATAACCGTCAAGGGCAACGACGAGCTTTCGATGCTTGCGCATGAGGTGGACATGATGCGCAGCTCTGTCATTGAGAAAATGGGCAACGAGCGGCGTGCATGGCAGGCAAACTCCGAGCTGATAACCGCAATCTCGCACGATATACGCACGCCTATGACCTCAATGCTGGGGTATCTGAGCCTGCTCGACGAGAACGGCATCAGCGACGAGGAACAGGCGAAGCAGTTTATCTCCGCGGCCTACGGCAAGGCCATGGAGCTGAAGGATCTCACGGACGAACTGTTCAAGTATTTCCTTGTTTTCGGCCGCGCCGACCTTGAGATGAACATGGAGGAGTTTGACGCGAGGATGCTGCTCGACCAGTTCATGCTCGAACTGCAGTTCGACCTGCAGGACGACGGGTTCAACGTGTCGCGCATCGACTTCATCGGCGACTGCCGCGTCTCGGCGGATACGATGTATCTCAAGCGCGTGTTCGATAATCTGCTGTCGAACCTGCGCAAGTATGCGGACAAGTCGCGGCCGGTGATGATCCTCTCCGCGCTGGAAAACGGCTGGCTGAGCGTCTGTGTGTCGAACTACGTGGTGCGCTCGATGAACCGCGTCGAGAGCACGAAGATAGGCATCCGCACCTGCGAGAAGATAATGACGCATATGGGCGGCAGCTTCGAGATACGCTCCGACGAGGAACACTTCGCCGCAGAGCTGAAGCTCCCGGCGATCGAAAATGATGTGCTGCCAGCAGGAAAGTAAACGTCTTTAACTTGCTTACAAAAATATAGATCGACGCCGGGGCATGTGCCCCGGCGTCGGTTATTCTTCATCTTCAAGCCCAGCAAAGAATTCGTCATACGAGCAGGAATAGATTTTCCTCAGCTCCACTATAACGCTTGCCCGGATATTCAGTTCGCCGGACTCATATTTTGCGTAGGTCGTCCGTCCGATATCGCAGCCGCGGCGCTGAAGCTCCGCGCACAGCTTTTCCTGCGACAGTCCGCTGCCCGCCCGAAGTCTGCGCAGATTATCGCCCATGTTCCGGTCACGCCTGATTTTTTGCTCCATGTTCTTCTCCGCCTGCATAATTTTTGACCAGTATCAGTTGCAAGCAGTCAAATTTTATGCTAAGCTGAGAGAAAATATTGACCGCTATACTGGTCGATATTTGCAGTGGAGGTATAAAAGTGGCCGATTATAAGAAAATGTACGCCGTATTATGCGGAACCGTAGACGATGTCATCGATGAATTGGAAACCATACCTTTGGCGTTGCCGGCGGCAATGAGCCTGCGAAATGCATTGCTGCAAACCGAAGAGATATATATTGATACCTGCATGTACTCTGAACCGAAATACGGCACCAATATAGTCGAACTGAAAACAGATACAAACGCTGAAGAAGATTAGCCGAACTGTGTTGCCATTTGCTATCCCGTTGCTATGGGAGCAGTGTGGGAAAAGTGTGTTCGTAGGGGACGGCCTCTGTGCCGTCCCGATTTCTATACGCTGCAGTGTCTTTTACCTAATGGCAATAGACCGAGACTGGCGACCCCTCAGTCGGCTACGCCGACAGCTCCCCTAAGAGAGGCGCCAAGGGCGCGCCCCCCTAATTTTCCCCCTTATCCATCGCGACCTCGACGATGTACAGAATCAGCTCCTCCGGAGTCGGAAGCTCGCCCTCGCGGGGGACGCTCTGCCAGAACCGCTGCACATCGGCGTCCGTGCTGGCAAGGCCGTTCACCATTGCGATCTGTATGTTCCTCCTGACGGACTCAACGCTCTCGCCGCTGTCCGCGGCAATTTTTCTTATCGCGTCCTCTGCAATTTTCATTTTCAGCTTATCCATAACTTCACCTCACGGAACTATATTACATCTAAATTTACTTGAAGTAAATAAATATTTAGTTTAGCTCAATTATATTTCTGCCTGATTGTTGGTAGCATATCCGCATGGAGGTATAGATATGCATACCAGATTTGCGGATAAGTATATAACCATGGGTTTGAAGATAGCGTACTACCGGAAAAAGGCAGGGCTTACGCAGGAGCTGCTCGCTGAGAAGATCGGCCGCAGCGTGAACTTCATCGCTCAGGTGGAGGGGACGGGCACGGTGCGCGGCGTATCGCTGGAGACGCTGTTCAGCATTGCCGAGGTGCTCGGCATCCCTGCCTCCAAGCTGCTTGAGAACGATTGACCACTTGAAAAAATCACCGTTGAGATTTATAATCTTGACGGTGATTTTTATGTCGAAAAATACTGAAATACATACTCTGAATCTTGCGGGAGCGGATGAGCTTAATATAGTGAAAACCTTTGAATGCGGGCAGTGCTTCCGCTGGAACGCGGACGAAAACGGCATCTACACCGGCGTCGCCTTCGGGTATCCGGCGCGGGTATGGACGGAGAACGGCAGGGTGTACCTGCGCTCCGCCGCGCCCGATGAGCTGTGGCGCGAATATTTTGACCTCGACCGTGACTACGCCGCGGCCACGCGCAGCTTCGACGGCGGTGAATATCTGGCGCAGTGCGTCGAGTTCGGGCGCGGGATACGCATCCTGCGGCAGGACAGATGGGAGGCGCTGTGCTCGTTCATCATCTCCCAGTGCAACAACATCACGCGCATCAAGGGCATCGTTGAGCGTCTGTGCGCCATGTTCGGGGACGAGCTGGAATTCGAGGGGGAGCGTTTTTATTCTTTCCCGCCGGCGGAGCGGCTGGCCGGATTACAGGCGGCAGACCTTGCCCCGCTGCGCTGCGGCTACCGCGCGCCGTACATCATAGACGCCGCAGCCGCTGTTGCGTCCGGTGCGCTGGAGCTTGACAGGCTCGCGGCGGAGGACGGCACGGCGGCGAAGAAGGAGCTTCTGAAGCTCAACGGCGTCGGCGAGAAGGTCGCAAACTGCGTCGTGTTGTTCGGGCTGTACCATATGGAGGCATTCCCGATAGACGTGTGGATACGCCGCGCACTGAAGGAGCATTTCCCGCCGGATTTCGATCCCGCCTCGCTCGGCGACTGCGCGGGGCTGGCTCAGCAATATATATTTTATTATGCGCGCAGCCACGGAAATGAATAAGCGGCAGCTTAAAATAATATATTACATAAATTTACATTGACTTTCCCGCAGAATCTGATATAATTGCTAAAATTTTAAAGAAATGGGGTCTTTTCATATGGAGCAGAACAGTGTATATGCGCGCCGCTTTACCGGCGAGGGTCTGACCTTTGACGATGTGCTGCTGGTTCCCGCAGAGAGCGACGTGCTCCCCGCAGACGTCGATCTTTCCACCAAGCTCACGAACAAGGTCAAGCTCAACGTGCCGGTCATGAGCGCCGCGATGGATACGGTCACGGAATACAGAATGGCGATAGCCATTGCCCGCGAAGGCGGCATCGGCGTCATTCATAAGAATATGAGCATCGAGCGTCAGGCTGAGCAGGTCGATCTCGTCAAGCGCAGCGAAAACGGCGTCATCACGAACCCGTTCTTCCTCAACTCCGGCCACACGCTGGGCGACGCGGACGCGCTGATGGGCAAGTTCCGCATTTCCGGCGTACCCATCGTTGACGACGACGGCAAGCTCATCGGCATCATCACCAACCGTGACATGAAGTTCGAGACCGATATGAGCCGCCACATCGACGAGGTCATGACCAGCAAGAACCTCATAACCGGCCTTGTCGGCACGACTCTGGACGAGGCGAAGGCCATCCTCCAGAAAAACCGTATTGAAAAGCTCCCGATAGTCGATGAGGACTATAAGCTCCGTGGCCTCATCACCATAAAGGATATCGAGAAGGTAATGAAGTATCCCAACTCCGCGAAGGACTCCGCGGGTCGTCTGCTCTGCGCCGCCGCCATCGGCGTCACGAACGACGTTCTCGACCGCGCGGGCGCTCTTATCGACGCGGGCGCGGATGTGCTCGTGCTAGACAGCGCGCACGGCCATTCTGCGAACATCATGCGCGTTGTCAGACTCGTCAAGGAGAAGTACCCCGACATCCAGCTCGTTGCCGGCAACGTTGCAACTCCCGAGGCGACGGAAGCGCTCATCAAGGCGGGCGCGGACTGCGTCAAGGTCGGCATAGGCCCCGGCTCCATCTGCACCACCCGCGTTGTGGCCGGCATCGGCGTGCCGCAGATCAGCGCGATACTTGAGTGCGGCGAGCGCGCGGACAAGTTCGGCGTTCCCATCATTGCCGACGGCGGCATCAAGTACTCCGGCGACATCGTCAAGGCCATCGCCGCGGGCGGCAGCGTCGTGATGATGGGCAGCATGCTCGCAGGCTGCGAGGAAGCGCCGGGCGAGACCGAGGTATATCAGGGACGTCAGTTCAAGGTCTACCGCGGCATGGGCAGCCTCGGCGCCATGCAGTGCGGCAGCAAGGACCGTTACTTCCAGCAGAACAACAAGAAGCTCGTTCCCGAAGGCGTCGAAGGCCGCGTGCCTTACCGGGGACCCGTGAGCGACACCATATATCAGATGATGGGCGGCCTGCGCTCCGGCATGGGCTACACCGGCTCGCACAATATCGAGGAGCTGCGCACGAACAGCAAGTTCGTCCGCATCACCAGCGCGGGTCTCAAGGAGAGCCACCCGCACGATATCTACATCACCAAGGAAGCCCCGAACTACACCATGAATCCGTGAGAAACCATTGTCTGCGAGGTCAGAAGATCCCGCAGACAATTTTCTCGTATACGACGGGAACTTTCTGCGAAAACTTCCGTCATACAGGTATAATCCCGAAAGGAGAAATGAAAAATGAAAAAAATGATCATTGCTCTGATATGCGGAGCCATGGCGCTTTCCTTTGCCGCCTGCGGATCAAAAAGCTATACCGCCAGCGAGTACAGCGACAGCGAAGTCAACGATAAGGTACAGATGTACATCCCCCAGAAGACCGTGACGGATGAGACGGACGAATTCACCGTCGTGCTCGAGAACACCACCGATCAGGACTATAACTACGATGCCGGTCAGCGGCTCGAAGTGTGGAAGAACTCCAAGTGGTGCGTGGTCGAGGACAAGATAAACTTTACCACCATGCAGCTGTTCACCCTGCCCGCAGGGGGCAGCGATGAGCTGACCTTCAACGTCGCAGACCATTACGGCACGCTTGCCGAGGGACGTTACCGCGTAGTGCAGGTGCTCAGCGACAGAGAGGGCAACACCACCATCGCCGCCGCCGAGTTCGGCATCGGAAGAGTAAATACGAAGTAAATAGCAATAACCCCTTATCCGTCGGATAAGGGGTTATGATTTATTTTCTCTCCGGCACTATTTCGAGCCAGTAGCCGTCGGGGTCTTCGATGAAATAAATGCCCATCGAGGGGTTCTCGAAGCAGATGCAGCCCATCGCCTCGTGCTTCGCGTGCGCGGCGGCGTAATCGTCCGTGCGGAACGCGAGGTGAAATTCACATTCGCCGAGATCGTATTTCTGCGGATGATCCTTCAGCCATGTCAGCTCAAGCTCGAAGCTGCCGGTCGGGTCCTGCATGTATACGATCGTGAAATCCTCCGAGGTCTTGCGGCGGCTCTCGTGCAGGCCGAGCGCCTGCTCGTAGAACTCCATCGAGCGCGCGAGATCGGAAACGTTGTAATTTTCGTGGATCATTCTGAAATTCATGTCTGTACCTCCGATTATAATTCTTTGACATGTGCATGCCCGCGGTTTATAATTACCGCGGTGATGAATATGAAAAACACGAGTCTTTGCTATATAGAACGCGGCGGGCAGTATCTCATGCTGCACCGCGTAAAGAAAGAGCACGACGAAAACGAGGGTAAGTGGATCGGCGTCGGCGGCAAATTCGAGCAGGGAGAAAGCCCGGAGGAATGTATGCAGCGCGAGATGCTCGAGGAGACGGGGCTGACCGCCGTCTCATGGCGCTACCGCGGCATCGTGACCTTCGTGTCCGACGAATGGGGCACGGAGTACATGCACCTGTTCACCGTGAGCGATTTCACCGGAACGATGCGGCCTGACTGCGACGAGGGCGAGCTGCGCTGGATCGACAAGGAGAAGATCGGCGCGCTTCCGCTGTGGGAGGGCGACAAAATATTTCTCCGGCTGCTCGCCGAGGAGGAGCCGTTTTTCTCGCTCAAGCTTTGCTATCGGGGCGATATGCTCGTCTCAGCCAAGCTCAACGGGCGCGCCGTATGACAGGCGGAAGCACTCCTCATCGCCCGCGCAGCCCTGGAATATCCGCGCGCCGTCAACATCCTGCCAGTATACGCGGACGCTCTCTTCGGGCATGATCTCTCTGTGATACAGAATACTCAGGCTGAAGCCGTCGCGCTTCGGCAGATACTCCGACAACGCCGCGAGATACGCGGCGTTATTCATATGCCCGTTGCGGTCGATGTGCTTTGCCGCCGGCGTGAAGTCGAAATACAGCTTGTGTTCCGGCGCGGGGATGTTGTCCATGCGCAGGCTCTGGCGCTCCATCTCGCCTGAAAGCGGCTGCTCCGTCAGCGGCACCATGCTCCGCGACAAAACCTCGATGATCGCCCATACGCTGTGCACAGCGCCGATCTGTTCGCTGCCGCTCCACAGCTCAAAGCGGCGCGGATACAGCCCCAGCCGCCCCTTCCCGGGCGCGGTGACTACCTTTATCTGATCTCCGGCTGAGGGAGCGCGGCGCATATCCAGCCGCTGCCACAGCAGCACCCAAGCATGCCCTTCGGCAAACAGTGCGTCCATGCCGCCGCCGCGGCGGTTCGCGTCGTCTCCGGCGGTATCCTGAAGGCAGCGGAAAAGCTCCGCTGCGTCTGCGGTCTCCAATGTGAATTCACGGGTATAAGCGTCCATGCGAGTCCTCCAAAAGGGGTATGATTTATGTGTATTTTATTGCAGCTTTTTGCTCTTGTCAATGCAGCGGCGGCGTGTTAAAATATTTTGTCTTAATTTGATGTTTACGGGAGGTAACACAGTGAGCAGAATAAAAGATATAGCTCTTGCGTCTTCGGGTGAGATGAAAATCAAATGGGTGGAGCGAAACATGCCCGTTCTGCGCGGCATCGGCGAGGATTTCCGCCGCACAAAGCCGTTCGCGGGGCTGCGAGTCGCTCTGTCGGTGCATCTCGAGGCGAAAACCGCTTACCTCTGCCGCGTCATGGAAATGGGTGGAGCAGAGATGTATGTTACCGGCTCGAATCCTCTCTCCACGCAGGACGATGTCGCCGCCGCTCTCGCCGCGGGCGGGATGCAGGTGTTTGCACGCTACGGCTGCGATATGGAGGAATACGAAAGCTGCCTGTGCTCGGTGCTTGAAGCCGCGCCCAATATTATTATTGATGACGGCGGCGACCTGGTCCACCTCATGCACACGAAGTATACCAACCTCATCCCTGAGGTCATCGGCGGCTGCGAGGAGACAACGACCGGTATCCACCGCCTGAAGGCAATGGATCGCGCGGGCGAGCTGCGCTTCCCGATGGTCATGGTCAACGAAGCCGACTGCAAGCACATGTTCGACAACCGCTACGGCACGGGTCAAAGCGTCTGGGACGGCATCATGCGCACGACGAACCTCATCGTCGCGGGCAAATACGTCGTCGTCTCCGGCTACGGCTGGTGCGGCAAGGGCGTCAGCCTGCGCGCCAAGGGACTCGGCGCAAAGGTCATCGTCACCGAGACAGACCCCGTCCGCGCGCTTGAAGCGGTCATGGACGGCTACGAGGTCATGCCGATGCGCGAGGCCGCGAAGATAGGCGACATGTTCGTCACCGTTACCGGATGCAGCGGCATCATCACGGCCGAGCACTTCGAGACGATGAAGGACGGTGCGATACTCACAAATGCCGGACACTTCGACGTCGAGGTCGATATGGCGGGGCTTGAGAAGCTGGCAGTCGAGAAGTACGACGCGAGACACAACATTCAGGGCTATGTCCTCCCGAACGGGAAGACCCTGTTCACGATAGCGGAAGGCCGCCTTGTTAACCTCGCGGCTGGCGACGGCCACCCGGCGGAGATAATGGATATGAGCTTTGCGATACAGGCGCTCAGCGCCGAGTATCTCGCCGCAAACCGCGGCAGCCTGAAGCCGGGCGTCATCCCCGTCCCGCGCGAGCTGGACGAGGCCGTTGCGCGCCGCAAGCTCAGCTCCATGGGCGTGGAGATTGACAGCCTCAGCCGCGAGCAGGCGGAATACCTCGGCGTGGAGGTCTGACGCGCACAGGGAAACCGCTGACGCGCGCCTATTATCATTTTACAGGAGGTGAGTCCATTGGAGAATAACGAAGAACAGCAGGCCACTATGGACTTTGAGGCCATCCACGAGCGGCAGAACGAAGAGCTGACCGAGCTTCTTGACCGGCGCGATATGAAGCGTCTCCAGCAGCGGCTGGAGGATATGCAGGAGTTTGACGTCGCGGAGTTCCTTTCGGAGATCGGAGACAACCGCATGCCAATGGTATTCAGACTCCTGTCCAAAGAGACGGCGGCGGAGGTTTTCGCAAATTTTGACGCTCCCGAGCAGGAGCAGGTGATAAACTCCATCACGGACTCGGAGCTGTCCGGAATACTGGAAGAGCTGTACGTTGACGACGCCGTCGATATGATGGAGGAGCTTCCCGCCAACGTCGTAAAGCGCGTCATGCGCACCGCAACACCGGAGACGAGAAAGCTCATAAATCAGTATCTGCATTATCCGGAGAATTCTGCGGGCAGCATAATGACCGCGGAATTCATTGACCTGAAGAAATATATGAGCGTGCGCGAGTCCATCGCGCGCATCCGCCGTATCGGCGAGGATAAGGAGACAATATACATCTGCTTCGTCACCTCTGCCGACCGGAAGCTCGAAGGCATCGTGACCGTAAAGGATCTGCTTCTCGCCGAGGACGACACGGTCATCGAGAACCTGATGGACACGAACGTCATCTTTGCCACGACCACCGAAGATCAGGAGAGCGTTGCGGAAAAGATATCCGACTACGACCTTATGGCGATACCTGTGGTCGATCTCGAGGGCCGGCTCGTCGGCATAGTCACCGTTGACGACGTCATCGACGTCATGGAAGAAGAGACGACGGAAGACTTCGAGATCATGGCCGGTATGACGCCGTCCGACAAGCCGTATTCCAGAACCGGCACGCTTGAGATGTGGAAAAACCGCATCCCGTGGCTGATGTTTTTGATGCTGTCGGCGACGTTTACAAGCATGATACTCACAAAGTTTGAGGATATGCTCGCCGTGCAGGCGGGGCTTGTCGCCTTCATCCCCATGCTGATGGGCACCGGCGGCAACTCCGGCGCGCAGGCGTCCACCGCGGTAATACGCAGCCTGTCCCTCGGCGATACGGAGCCGAAGGACGCGTTACGCGTCATGTGGAAGGAGTGGCGCGTCGCCGCCATCTGCGGGCTTACGCTCGCGGCGGTGAACTTTGCGAAGATGCTGCTGCTTGACGGGATGCTGCTGCATAACGACAGCGTGACGATCGCCGTCGCGGCGACGGTCAGCGTCTCGATAGTGTTCATCGTAATGTTCGCAAAGGTCGTCGGCAGCATGCTGCCGATAATCGCGGAGAAGGTCGGGGTCGATCCGGCGGTCATGGCAAACCCGCTGATATCCACTGTGACGGACGCGGTGTCGCTGCTTATATATATAAACGTGGCAAAGCTGATATTGCATATATAATTATGATCCGAGGTATTTCCCAGTGGAGCAGATTCTTTTAGTCAAACTGTCAACGATTCTCATCATCATTGCCATCGGCTACGTCGGAGCACGGCGCGGCTATTTCTCAAAGGAATTTACCAAAACCGCAAGCTCGCTCACCATGAACGTAATGCTGACGGCTCTGGTGCTGGATTCCGTATTCAACGGCCTGCCGGACATAAGCGGGGCAGAGCTTGCCAGACTCCTGCTCATATCCACGGTGAGCATGGTCATAATGTACATAGTGGGATTCCTCTTCGCGCTGCCGTTCCGTAAGAACAAGAGTAGAGCGTCGATAATTGAGCTGCTGATCGCCGCGCCCAATACGATGTTCATCGCGGCTCCGATCGTGCGCGAGCTGTACGGTGGCACGGCGATGTTCTATCTTATCATAACCTGCATCCCTTTCAACGTCCTGCTCTACACCTACGGGGTGTGGCGCGTCGGGCATGGAGGGAACGTCAAGCTCAGTATGCGCGATATCATCACGCTGCCGCTCATCGCGTCTTTCGCGGCGCTCATAGTTGCGGTTTTCCGCATCAAGGCGCCCGAGCTTATATGCGACCTGTGCTCCGTCGTCGGCGCGGCTACGGTGCCGATGTCGATGATAGTCATAGGCGCGTCGCTGGGGGCGGTGCGTATTCGGGATGCATTTGCAAATCCGCTGACGTATTTCGCATCCTTCGTGCGGCTCATCGTGTGCCCGATCGTCATATGGCTGGCGCTGCGTCCGTTCGTGACGGATACTGTGCTGCTGAACACAATGATCATGAATGCGGCCGTGCCAAGCGCGGTGGTCATTGCGGTGCTTGCAATACAGTACGACCGCGACCCCGAGCTTGCGGCCGAGGGTGTCCTCGTGTCGGTGCTGCTGTCGGTTGTGACGATACCGCTGATAAGCAGACTGCTGCTGTGACGCCGAGATACGGCGGATTATACTATTGACAAGCCGGTATAATCTGTTATAATAGATACGTTAAAATTAAATACCTTATCAAGAGAGGTGGAGGGAACGGCCCTGTGAAGCCCGGCAACCTGCGTTTGCAAGGTGCCAAATCCGGCGGTGACGAAAGATGAGGCTATATAAGCGTAATTCATCCCTCGCCTGCCGGCGGGGGGTTTTCTTATGCACTTGACCCGATAAGGTGGAAAGGATATAGAAAATGAGCAGATATTTCTTCACTTCCGAGTCCGTTACCGAGGGACATCCCGATAAAATTTGCGACCAGATCTCCGACGCCGTGCTCGACGCCATCATGGAGCAGGATCCTCAGGGGCGCGTTGCCTGCGAGGCCACCGTTTCCACCGGCCTTGTCCACATCATGGGCGAGATCAGCACCAGCTGCTATGTTGACATCCCGAAGATCACGCGCGAGGTCATCCGCGACATCGGCTACGACCGCGCAAAGTACGGCTTCGACTGCGACACCTGCGGCATCATCACCAATATCGACGAGCAGTCCGGCGACATCGCCATGGGCGTTGACAAGGCGCTCGAAAACAAGAACGGCGAAGAGGACGAGCTTCAGAACGGAGCGGGCGACCAGGGCATGATGTTTGGCTACGCCTGCGATGAGACCGAGGAGCTTATGCCTCTTGCCATCACCCTCGCCCACAAGCTCGCCAAGCGCCTCACTCAGGTACGCAAGGACGGCCTTGTCAGCTATCTCCGTCCCGACGGCAAGACTCAGGTCACGGTCGAGTATGACGAGAACCATCACCCCGTCCGCGTGGATGCCGTCGTCATCTCCACTCAGCATTCTCCCGACGTGGAGCTTGAGCAGATCCGCCGCGACATGATAGAGCTTGTTATTAAGACCACCGTTCCGGCCGAGCTGCTGGACGAGAGCACCAAGTATTATGTAAACCCGACCGGACGCTTCGTCATCGGCGGCCCGCAGGGCGACTCCGGCCTCACCGGACGTAAGATAATCGTCGATACCTACGGCGGCAGCGCTCCCCACGGCGGCGGCGCATTCTCCGGCAAGGATCCCACCAAGGTCGACCGCAGCGCGGCCTACGCAGCGCGCTACGTTGCAAAGAACGTTGTGGCCGCGGGTCTGGCCACCCGCTGCCAGGTCGAGCTTGCGTACGCCATCGGCGTTGCTCGCCCCGTCTCCGTGCTGGTCGAGACCTTCGGCACCGGCAAGGTGTCCGATGAGAAGCTCGGCGAAGCCGTGCAGAAGGTGTTTGACCTCCGCCCCAGCGCGATAATCCGCGATCTCGATCTGCGCCGCCCGATATACCGTCAGCTCGCCGCCTACGGCCACATGGGGCGCACCGACCTGAACGTAACCTGGGAGCGCACCGACCGCACCGTCGAGCTGCTTGAGGCGGTAAAGTAATGCATATTCCAAGCGGAGCGAGCCAGACGATAGAGATCCTCAGCTTCGACGATGCCCTCGCCGCCTCCGGGCGGCGGGGCGATTACGACAGCGAAAAATGGCTGTACGTGCCGGATTTCTACACTGAGTACCGATACATTCTGGGCACAAAGGGGCAGAACCCGCTCATATGCATCGGCATAAATCCCTCCACCGCCGCGCCGGACGATCTGGACAACACGCTCAAGTCCGTCGCGAGAATAGCGGCGGGCAACGGCTTTGACAGCTGGACGATGTTCAACGTCTACGCCCAGCGCGCCACCCGCCCCGACGATATGGACAGGGAGCTCAACCGCCGCCTCCACGAGGAGAACATGCGCGCGTTTGAGTACATACTCTCGAACGTCGGCGATGGGATATGTCCGGCGGTATGGGCGGCATGGGGGACCATAATCGAAAAGCGGCCGTACCTGCCCGACTGCGTGCGCGAGATGGTGGACATCGGGCGGCGCTACGGGGCGCGCTGGCTCTGCGCGGGCAAGCGCTCCGCCAAGGGGCACCCGCACCACCCGCTGTACCTGCGCAAGGATGAGAAGACTGTGGACTTTGATGTTGAGAGCTATTTAGAGACGATATGAGCGATAAGAAATTCAAGCTGGCGCTGTGCCAGCTACGCACTGATTTTGACGTTGATACAACGATGAACAAGACCGAGGCGATGCTGCGCGAGGCGGCGGAGCACGGCGCGCAGGCCGTGTGCCTGCCGGAGATGTACTGCTGCCAGTACCGCGGCGCGGCGTTCAGAATGTTTGCCGAACGCGGCAGCGAGGATATCGTCGAAAAGATGTCGTACTGGGCGAAGGAGTACGGACTGCTGCTCGTCGGCGGGAGCATACCTGAGATCGAGAACGGACGCATGTACAATACCTGCTATGTGTTCGACCGCAGCGGCGCGCAGCTTGCGAAGTACCGGAAGATGCATCTTTTCGATTCCGACCTGCCGGAACTGCACAGCCACGAATCGGAGACATTCGGCCAAGGGAACAGCATTGCGGTGTTTGATACGGAGTTCGGGCGCATGGGCGTCGCCGTGTGCTTTGACGTGCGCTTCCCGGAGCTGATACGCACGCTGTCCCAGCGCGGCGCGGAGCTTGTTTTTATCCCCGCGCAGTTTAACCATATCACCGGACCGAAGCACTGGGAGATGCTGCTGCGCGCGAGAGCGCTCGACAACCAGATATACATGGCCGGCTGCTGCGCCGCTCTGGATGAGAGCATACACTGGCACAGCTGGGGTCATTCTCTGGTTGCGGATCCCTTGGCCGAAATCATCTGCGAGGGCGGCAGCGGCGAGGAGATCGTCTATGCCGACATCGACCTTAATCGTGTGGATGAGGCGCGCCGCGAATTGCCGGTCTGCAAGCTGCTGCGGCGGGATATGTATAAGGTGTCGGACTGATGGGAATATACGAGGATATCATGGCCTACCGCCCCTGCTGCGAGCAGGAGGAGCGGGACAGGGAAGTGATGCTGGATTATATCCGCCGCAATGACGATGCCTTCCTGCGTACGAACCTTGTCGCGCATATGACCGCGTCCGGCTGGGTGGTAAATCCGGCCAGAGACAAGGTGCTGATGGCCTACCATAAGATATACGACTCCTGGTCATGGACGGGCGGCCATGCGGACGGAGAGTGCGATCTGCTGTCCGTCGCGCTGCGGGAATGCCGCGAGGAGACTGGTGTCAGAAATGTGCATCCGGTGTCGCGGGATATATTCTCGCTCGAGGTGCTGACGGTCGACGGGCATGAAAAGCGCGGCGTGTACGTCCCGAGCCACCTGCATATGAACGTCACCTATCTGCTCGAAGCGGACGATCGGGACGCGCTGAGCGTCTGCGAGGAGGAGAACAGCGGCGTCGCGTGGTTCGCGCTTGACGATGCGCTGAAGGTCTCGACAGAGCCGTGGTTCGTGGAGCGCATATATAAAAAGCTGAATGATAAATTGAAAACCATGCAGTTTTAACTGCATGGTTTTTGCGTAAGTGTGGTGCTTTGCTGTGGAGCGCGGGGCACCAATGAAAAACCTTTGCCGCGGAGCGCTGCCCCTAAAAGGGACGCCAAGGGGGGAGCGGTTTAGCGCCTGCGTCGATTCACGACCCATCACGACCCAAGATCCTCCAGAAGCTCCAGCAGCTCGCTCTTATCGCTGACGGGGATGCCCTTTTCGAGCATCGCGCGGTCTGCGCCGCGGAGATTCGAGACCTCAATCGCCGTCACCGTGACCGGCTCCTTCTCCTTCTGCCCCGTGTACACGGCCACATATCCGCCGCTGCTGCGCAGGAAGAACTCCGCGTTCTCCGCGCGCTCGCCGTACTGCGCGTAGACGGTTTCGGGGATGACCTCGGACTTTTCGGGGCGCAGCGTCCTGACCGCCTCCATCCCCGTGAACACCGCCCCCATCGCAAGGCATATAAGCAGCCCTATTCTTATCCTGAGTCCCATATTTATTACCAGCTTTCATAATTTTTTCAACTAAATTATTCCACTTTGAGTATTATTTAATCATAAACAGGCGAATACTTTCTTAATAATATTAAATTTAAAATTAAAATTTACAAAATGGCTACCTATGTTTGACAAGCTGTGTTATAATATGAGTCTGTATAAAATGCGAGTTTTATGCAATGTTTGAATCTGACGCAAGGAGGTGCTGCTCTGGTGGATGAAAATAATAACCACGTCCCCTTGGATGAGGAACCCGCGCCGAAGAAACGGCGCAAAAAGCCCGTCGCTCTGACAGCGGTCGATGTGACGGTTGACGTGGCGTCATCGGCTGTCAGCTCTGTTTTTAAGGTGATAGGCACGGTACTGCTGATCCTGCTTATTTCGGGTCTTCTGTTTGCCTGCATTTTCGCCTACTATGTCAAGACCTGCCTAACGCCGGAGCTTGGCATCTCGCTGGAGGACTATAAGCTTACCGAATCCAGTACGATCCTTTATAAGGACTCCTCCGGCAACTGGCAGGAGCTTGTGAAGCTAGCCGCCGATCAGGACAGGATCTGGGTCGATTACGACCAGATACCGGAGTACATGGAGCATGCTCTTGTCGCGATAGAGGACAAGCGCTTTTACGAGCATAAGGGCGTTGACTGGTACCGTACCTCCGGCGCGCTCATCAAGATGTTCGCTACCATGCAGAACAACTTCGGCGGCTCTACCATAACCCAGCAGCTTATCAAGAACCTCACAGGCAACAATGAAGTCACCGTGCAGCGTAAGCTCTCGGAGATATTCAGCGCGCTGGAGCTTGAGAAAAATTACGATAAGCAGGAGATAATCACCTGGTACTTCAACGCCGTTTACTTCGGCGAGGGCTGCTACGGCGTGGAGACGGCCGCGCAGAAATATTTCGGCAAGGACGTGTGGGATCTGTCGCTGGCCGAGAGCGCGGCGATAGTCGGCATTACGAATAAGCCGACATATTATGACCCGTTCTATAATCAGGAGAACAATAAGGAACGTCAGGAGACTATTCTCCGCGAAATGTACGATCAGGGCTATATCGACTACGACACCTATATCGCCGCGGTCAATGAGCCGCTGAACTTCGCCCACAGTCCCGAGGACGCGGGCGTCCAGCAGATATACAGCTACTATGAAGAGGTTGTCATCGATGATGTCATCCGCGACCTCATGAAGCAGAATTCTCTGAGCTATAATGCCGCGGAGCACATGCTCAAAAACGGCGGATATCTCATATATTCCTGCTTCGATCCGAACGTTCAGTACCATGTTGACAACATCTACGCGACGACCGACAATATCCCGACCACCTGGGGCAGCAATCAGCAGCTCCAGAGCGCGATAGTCATCATGGATCCCTACACGGGCGAGATAAAGGCGCTCACCGGCGGTGTCGGGACAAAGGACCGCAACTTCCCGCTCAACCGTGCCACGGGCGCGTACCGTTCCGCCGGTTCGTCTATAAAGCCGCTGGCGTCCTATGGCCCCGCGATAGAAATGGGCTATATCACGCCGAATACGCTGGTTGACGACTCGGCTGACATCTACCTCACCGGCACCAGCTGGTATCCCTCAAACGACGGCGGCGGGCACTTCGGTGTTATCGATATCTATACCGCGCTTCAGTACTCGGTCAACACCGTCGCTGCTCAGATAATCGATAAGATCACCCCTCAGGTTGCCTACGACTGGCTGACCCAGAAGCTGGGCTTCACGAGCCTTGTGCCGGATGACTGCGCATACGCGCCAATGGCGCTCGGCCAGTTCACAAACGGCGTCACCGTGCGCGAGATGGCGCAGGCGTACTGCTCGTTTGTCAACGACGGCGTGTTCACCTACAGCCGTACCTACACTCTTGTTACCGATGCCGACGGCAATGTGCTGCTGGATAATCAGCCAGAGACCATTCAGGCGTTCAGCGCCAACACCGCGCATGTCATGACCTATATGCTCCAGAACGCGGTCAACCGCGGAACCGGTACCGAGGCGTACCTTGGCATCATGCCCGTCGCGGGCAAGACCGGTACCACCTCCGATTATAAGGATCGTTGGTTCGTCGGCTGCACGCCGTACTATGTCGCGGCAGTTTGGACAGGTTACGACCAGCCCGAATATATAAGAGTCTCCGGCAACCCTGCCGCGCAGATATTCAGAAAGGTCATGCGCCCGCTGCACGAAGGGCTTGAGTATAAGGACTTCACTTGGCCGTACTATATCGGCGGCGACACTGGAATCTTCGGCGTCGAAGAAGAGGAAGAAGAGGAAGAGAAGGACGCCGAGATCGAAACTCCGGACGAAACCCCTGAACCCAGCGATAACGGTGGGAACACCGGAGGAAATACCGGCGGTGGTGACAGCGGCGGCAGCTCCGGTGGGGGCGACGGCGGCTCTGGCGGCGGAGATAATGGCGGCAGTGGTGCCGATATCATCATTGTCGGCGGTAATTAAGGCAAAAATGGTTTACCATAATATTTCCTGTTGACAATCTTGATTCGTAGTGTTACAATTTGATTACAATACTGGAGGTGCTTTCATTGGCAAAAGCGTTGGAGTATAAGGGACACCCTCTCCAAAGGAAGGATAATATCATCTATTACGGAAGCTTTGCGGATAAATATATCGTTATGCTTCAGATACTCGACACGAAGAAGGTCAAGGATCTGGACGTTGCGACAAAAGTCTCCGTGCAGCTTCAGCTGACCGATCCCTCAATCAAGTCGCGCGACCGCATCGTGAAAAAGAGCGAGAAAGACAGTCTCTATACGGCGATAGACATCGCCGTGGTGTGGCTTGAGCGTGCGCTGTCCTCCAGATAATCTTAGATAAAGGATCTGTTTCAAATGCGCAAATCAGTTATCAGGACGATCGCCATTGCTTTGCTTATAAGTGTGCTGCTGGTGATCCCGGCCTTCGCCGAGAATGCCACTGTTACCGCAAGCGACGTCAACCTTCGCAGCGGTCCGGGTACCGGATATTCGATACTCGACTGCCTGCCCAAGGGGACAAGCGTCACTGTGACCGATCGTTCAAACAGCAGTTGGTATGCCGTGAATTATAACGGCAGAGACGGCTTCATGTCATCCATGTATCTGAGCGTTCAGGCGGATAACAGCGGTGACAGCAGCGGGGCGACAATTATTATTGACGGCGAGGCTCAGCCTGGCACGATTAATGCCATGTACGTCCGCTTCCGCAGCGGTCCGTCCACGGATTCCACTATACTGGGCGAATATAACACCGGTAAGGAACTGAGCGTTACCGGCTATTCCGGTGACTGGACGGCCTGCGTCATCAACGGTCAGAGCGGCTATGTGTTCAGCCAGTACGTCACCTTGAAGAGCGACAGCAGCGAGACTCCGGCTCCCACTCCGGAAGTAACTCCTGAACCTACTCCTGAACCTACTCCTGAACCTACTCCTGAGCCTACTCCGGAACCAACGCCCGAGCCCACTCCGGAGCCTGACCCCGTTGTCGAGACGACGGGATACATAAGCGGTGACAGCGTCCGTTTCCGTACAGGCCCCTCCACCAGCTACGGCATTATAGACAGCTATAACCGCGGCAAGGAGCTTACCATAACCGGCAGCTCCGGCGACTGGACTGCCTGCCGCATCGACGGCCAGAACGGCTACGTTTACAGCCAGTACGTCACTACCACGAAGCCCGGCAGTGACACCACCGTTGAAGAGCCTGAAACGACCACCGCGTATATCCGCGGCAACACGGTTCGCTTCCGCAGCGGCCCGTCCCTCTCTTCCCCCATACTCGGCGAATACAACACCGGTAAGGAAATAAGCGTCACCGGTACATCCGGCGACTGGACGGCCTGCACTATCGACGGTCAGTCCGGCTATGTTTACAGCCAGTACGTCACGACTACTGCACCCGCAGTCCCCGGCACGGGCGGCTCCGAGCTTGGGCGGCAGATCGCCGAGTACGCGCTTCAGTTTGTCGGCTATGATTACGTTTGGGGCGGCACTTCTCCTTCCACCGGCTTTGACTGCTCCGGCTTGATGTACTATGTGTACAGCCAGTTCGGATATCAGCTCAACCGCGTCGCGGAGGATCAGGCGCGCAACGGCGTCCATGTTGATCCCAGCGATCTTCAGCCCGGCGACATTCTGTGCTTCTACTCCAACGGCTACATAGGCCATGTCGGCATGTATATCGGCAACGGCCAGTTCGTCCATGCGGCGAACTCTCGCAGCGGCGTTATCATCACCGATTTGACCACCGGCTACTACGCGACCCGCGGCTATGAAGCCCGCAGGATCGTGTGACAAAAAGACGATAAGATATGACGAAAGCACCCCTGTAAAGGGGTGCTTTTCGTTGTAAAAGAGTGTGCTTTAAGGTCACGCAAGTTTCACTATGGTGAGCGTGCTGTTCGTGTAGGTGTTCGAGGATCCGCTGCTGTTTATCACGGTCAGCGGCTGCGCCGTTGTGGGCGTGACTATCGCCGTCAGCGTTATGCGGTCGGCGCCCGCCGCGTCCTGCGTCTCGGCTGTGACCGCGTACGGCAGTGCCGCGCCGCCAAGCTCCAGCGCCGCGCCTAGCGTTCCCGCCGCGGCGACGTTTGCGTCGGACACGAAGGTCACGAGGTACTGCCCCGCAGCCAGCGTCACGCCGGTCGTGCCGGAGGCCGTGATGCTGCCGGTGGAGTTGATGGAGTTTGCGGGGAGCGTCAGCGTGCCGCCGGCCGCGATTGTCTGTGCGTCGGTGTTGTAGAGCATAGCGTTTTCATTCGTCGCCGTCGTACCGGCAGGCCCCTGCGGGCCAGTTGCACCTGTCGAGACACAGCCCTTAGGGAACGGTTAGCCTCAATTAAAAGCAACGGTTTGCTCCGTTGTTTTGGTGCTGTTCAGCTCGATATACTCCTGTATTTTGCGGAATTCGTCGGCAAATCTGAACTTTATGCTTATGCGCCCGCCCTCGTAGATATATATCGTGTCGATGAACTCAATGAGTATATCCCGCGTGAGCCGGTCTATATTTCCGTACTGCCTGAACGCCGCAAGGCATGGGCTTTCCGTATCGAAGCCGGTTTCCAGCTCCTTTTCTTCTTTGCGCAGCTTCTCAATGGCGGCGTTGATGCTTTCAGTCTGGCGCTCGTAATCGGCTTTCATACCGCGGTACTCGCTTTGGCTTATCTCGCCGTCCTTCCAGTCCTGATAGATCGCCTGCTTATAGCGGGATATCTTCGCAAGCTCCTTTTCCTTTTGCTCTATCGCGTCCAGTAGCCTCTTGGACTGCGTCTTTGCTGCCGGGGCGCGGTTGATATCGTCAACGAGCTTTGTGTAATCCACAGCGAGATATATCTGCTGCTGGATGGCGTACAGAACTGCTTCTTCCAATCTGTCTTGCCGTATGGAATGAATCGTACAGGCTTTCTTGGACAGGTCACGATATGTTTTACATATATAATAGACTATACTGCCGGAAACTTTGCGGCTCATAGCTCTTCCGCAGTCAGCGCAGCGTAGAAATCCGCTGAAGAGGTACAGGTCTACTTCTTTTGGAGAACGGCGCGTGTCACGGTTTAATGCGTTTTGAACCTTGTCAAACTTTTCCCTGCTCATCACAGCCGGAATAGCGTCTTCAGCAATGAACCATTCTTCTTCCGGAACACGCTCCTGAATATGCACCTTGTAGCTTTTTATCCGGTAACGTCCCTGAATCAAATCTCCGCAGAGCATACGGTCTGTCAGAATGCGGCGTATGCTTGATCCCGACCACAATGGCTTTATGCCTTTATCAAGCTGTGGAGTGCAATACTTTAAGCCGAGAGCCTGACGCTTATAGACTGCCGGGCATGGAATATCATGGTCGTTAAGATGCTCCGCAATTTTGTTCAGACTCATTCCATTGAGCACCATATCGGCCATGTTGTTTATGACCTCCGCGGCGACTTCATCAAGTATAAGAGCGTTCTTGTCATGCGGATCCTTCAGCCAGCCGTAAGCGGCAAACGAACCTATGTGCTCGCCGTTGCGTCGCTTCATGTCAAACACTTCCCGAACCTTTTCTGAGGTCTCGGCGCAGTGATTTTCATTCAGAACGCCTTGAATCGGTACAGCGATGCTTCGCATGAGCTTCGGCTCTTTATAACTGTCCAGTGGCTGATGATAAAGAGATATGAAGCGAACGTTATAACGCGGGAACCAGTCGTCAAGGTAATAGCCTTGATCACTGTAGTTTCTGAAAGAGCGCGCAAGGTCTTTTACTATGACGCAGTTTACTCTGCCGCGTCTTATATCTTTGAGCATTCGCTGAAAATCTTCTCGCTCGTCGTCTGTTGTGCCTGAAATCCCGTCATCGACATATTCGTCAACTATGCGGTATTCGTCTCCATCATCCATTGAAGCGATATAATCCTCTATAATAGAGCGCTGGTTGGTAACACTTTCTGATTCATCGAGATGTCGTGCGTCTTCTTTAGATAGACGTATATACACCCCAATCAACCATGTTCTTGTTCTTCTTCCGCTTACTGCGGTACGGCTATTTACAGCCATTTTTCCTCCTTCCATCACACTACACTATTATTATAGTACAAGCGTAAATGTGAGTCAAATTTCTGCAAAGCCGTTACAGGCCATTTTTCTTTCTAACGAAAAAGTCTGTCAAGCTATCTTGCAGGTCTGGTGCATTGTTGTCAAATTCCAGTTTTACCGCTATGCTGCCGACCTTGAAACAGTATGGATTTCCTAATTGTCTGACCAAATACTGCGCACGACTTTCCAGCGGTATATTTGTATCCAAGCTCATATCTCCTGCATCAATCAAGCTGTCTGCATCTATATTGCGAATATCAGCCGAGGCAAGCTTTTCAATTGCATCAATGTACATATTCACCCCTCCCCGTCATACATACAGTTTATTTCAGTACAGTTGATATAATGAGCCAATGCCAAAAGCAAGCGTTCAGCCGACCTTTGGTATTGGCTCAAAAATAGTTCTCACCATGAGAAGTGTTACTCGACATCACATAACAAAATCCGCACAGTACCATGTGCGGATTTTTGTAGATCACGTTATTTATCAAAGGCAAACAGACGGCGGCGAGCAAGCCGCTCCATAGGATTTTCGTGCCTCCCTCCATTCTTTATGTATGCCGCTATCATATCTATGAATTCTGCGTTGCTTGGGGCGTGGGTGAGCACCCTGCCCGCAATCTCGTTCAGCGCGTCCCAGTCTCCATGTGCCCAGCAGGTGCCGATCAGCGTGCGCAGGGCATATTCTACCGAGTGCGGTTTTACGCCGAAGTGCTTTGCCGTTTCTGGGTATAACCGTTTCGTTATCAGCTGGATACTTTCGCCGGAGTTTACGACCTGCTCTATCATGTATATTGCATAGTCGAAACCGGTGTGTCGACCGGACGCCCCAAGACTTCTGAGGATTCGGTCAGCGGTGATTGGAATCTCCTTGCGTTTATCTGGCATGTAAACATAGAACATATCTTTATCCTTCCTTTTTATCTATGATACCGAAAAGCCAGAAAAGGAGGAGAACGGCAGCGCGAAAACAGGGCGTGAGGCTTGCGCAGAGTTATTGCTCGGCTTCTAAGTAAGAGCACATAAATGTTCTCTGACCCCTTTAATGTGATTAAATTATACTATAAATATGGGCAGTTTTGTTCAATAGTGCATCGCATAGTATCGTCACGTTTTATGTGATAGATGTCGAGAACCATAACAATAAAAACCCCTGCAACGTACATTGCAGGGGAGTGGAGGCCGTTATTCTGTTGATAGAAGGAATGAGAAGTTTGTTTTGGCTCCCCTGCATGATGAAATATGCCGGAACCAAAAATAAATATGAGGTTGTGTTATGCGGATTAAGAGCTGTAATTATAAAGTCAGGTGACGCTGCGTTTTCTGGTAAATAGACAGGGAAGCTGCAGTAGTGCTGTGATAATGATACCGGCTCCGACGGGAACGGAAAACCGCAATTGCTTCACGCATGTCAGGATTACATATATGGCCAAGAACACGATAACCATTACTCTTGCCACTGTCCTGAACGTGACCGTTTCCTTTTCGCTGAGCTTACGGGCTTCATTATCAATCGGGCTGCATAAGAAAATCTGTATTGCGGCAAGCACCACGCCGCCCGTAAACAGAGGAATCTGTGCACTTATCGTAACGAATTTGACTATGAATATGAAGAGCGAAAGAAGCGCCGTCGAGGACACGAAACACACAGCCGACGAATTGAGATGGAACCCGCCGCTGAACTTTCTGATAAGCATGAACGGGATGACCATCATAATCCCCTCGATAACCATGTTGACAGCACACCCGATGATTATTACAAGGCAAAGCGGCAGTAAACTGAACAGAAAGCTGTATGCTGCATATTCGTACAGTTCTTTGTCATCCTCAGAAATGGCTCCTGTATTCAGGAGCCATTTTGAGATCGCTATTGATGCTTTCCTTATCATTTTACCAGACTGAAGCGCTCAAGAGCCTTCGGAGCCTCCGGCTGATAAACCATCCAGCAGGAGTTCGTATTTGCGCAAACGAACAGAATTGCATTCAGTACGATCGCCGCAAAAGCCGCAACAGAATAATACATGGATCTGATTTTAGTCATATGTTTGACCTCCTTTTAAATCTCTCCTCGTGGGATATGCTAATTATAAATTCATGTTCTTTAGATTTCTACGGCTTCAGCGCGAAATGCAATTTTCTGGGCAAAAACGGTGTTTTAGAGGCAAAAATCGTCGAAATTGTCATATATAGCAAAATTGTTTTGAAATATATTGCAGCATGTTATGCTGATTT
>URGI01000010.1 GCA_900547315.1 uncultured Eubacteriales bacterium
GCCGTCGTTATAGACCTTTTCGCCTGCGGGCAAAAGCGCCCAGCCCGCGAAGCGGAAGCCCGCTTTCGTAAAGGCGTTGGGCGTCAGCGTGCCCTTGCCCCCGGTCAGCGTCTGCGCGTCCATCGTGCCCTCGCCGCCGTTCGCGTCGAAGGTGACGGTGACATCCTGCACAGCCTTATCGACCCAGTTGATGATGAAGGTGACGCTGCCGCCGGGGATTTTCTCTGTGTAATCATAGGGCTCATCCAGCGGATAGACCTTATCGCCGAGGGTGCCGTCGGCATTCCTGATATACCAGCCGCCAAAGTCCTTGCCGGCGGGGAAGCTGCTGCCCAGGCGCCCGCCGAGTCCCCTGCTCCCGCGCAGGCGCTCGAAGTCCCGCGCAACCTCGACCTTTCGCTCAATACCGAGTTGCAGAAGGTGTTGTTCCAGAAGATGACCATCGGCGGCATCACCGGCAAGATAGTGCAGATCACCGAAGACACCATCACCTTTGAGACCGGCGAAGACAGAGTCCGCCTTCAGGTCAAGAAGTGGGCGATTTCCACCACCGCCAAGATGGAAGCTGCCGAGGCTGAGGCTAAAAAAGGTAAGCGCAAATAATTTGCCGCAGTTAATTGAATGAAAACACCCCCGAAGCAATATTATGTAGCAATAATATTACTTCGGGGGTGTTTCTTTGGAGAAAAGAATCAATGTCAGCTTCAGGGTCATTCTGCGGGCACTGGCCGCGTGGATAATAACTGTGCTGCCGCTGCTGTTTATCGCGGCGTTTATCGCAAACAAGCTCTCCGTGGACACAAGCGGCCTTGCGTATATAAGCGCGGCGCTCAGCTCCATCGCGGCGGCCGCGGCGGGGGCGAGAGGTGTCAGCGCTTGGCAGGGGGCAAGGCTTGTGTGCGGGCTGCTCTGCGGCGGGTTCATAACTATACTGCTTCTCATGTTGGGCTTCATCATCGCGGGCGGGGAGCTATCTTCGGGCGGAGTAATGAGCACCGCGAGCTTCACTATTGCAGGCTGCGTTTTGGGCAGCATGTTGGGCGGGCATGGGAGGAAGAAGAAAAAGAGCACGGTCAGCGTGGGGCGGCGTTGACTATATCTTGTGTTCAAAAGCGGGAAAACATCAAAATGTAATAATTAAAATCCGGTTGACATAAAGATAAAAAATTTTTGAAACTTTTTTGAAAAAAGGACTTGATTTGTTTGCAGCTTTGTAATATATTGTTACCAGAAAATCATTATGTAAATCAAATTATGATTTACATATTTCATGTCTGACGATGCCGAACGGGCAGAATCCGCTACCTCGCCGCAAGGCCGAGATGGTCGTTTTTTTCGCCTTTGTTGTCGGATGCGCCGCGTCCGCTGTGCTTAAAGCCGATGTGCCGCGCAGAGCGCTTCTTCTGTCGATAATAGCCGCCGCGCCGCTTATTCTTCTGGCCGCGCCGTCGCTCATAGGCGTATATCTTATCCCTGCCGTGTGCGCCGCGTCGGGACTCTGCGTTACGAGATATATTTCGGCAGAGGGACTGGCGCGAATACCTGTTCTGTGCCTGCTCGTGCCGCTGATATTCAACGCGGCGGTGTCCGGCATGGAGATATCCGGCAGAGTCCGGATGTGCTGCCGCTCGTCGCCGAAGCTCAAATCGGGCGCGAGGCGCGCTGAAATACTTCTTTACCTGTCCGCCGCGGGCAGTCTGATATCTGCATACTTTATTTTTAGATAAAAAGAAAGGGGGAGTTTGCTTTGAATAACGAAGAATGCGTAGAGCTTTTTGAAAAGTATCTCACAGACGAAAAGCATTCCTCGGCAAACACCCTTAGCTCCTATATGCGTGATATCCGGCAGCTTGCCACGTACATAGACGAGCATACGGAGCTTACGCTCACGACCGTGACCGCCGACGAACTTTCCGAGTATATCGAGTGGCTGCGCGGCAAGGGCAAATCCGTTGCGACGGTATCGAGAAGCATAGCTTCGATAAAGTGCCTGTACGCCTACCTCTGCATACACCGTTATATTGAGACAAACCCCTCCACAAAGCTTGTCCCGGACAAGGGGACGCAGAAGCTCCCGCAGATCCTTACGAGTCAGGAAGTCGACCTCCTGCTTGACCAGCCGGAATGCATTGACATGAAGGGCTACCGCGACAAGGCGATGCTTGAGCTGCTATATGCGACAGGTATCAGAGTCACCGAGCTTATCGACCTCAACATTGACGATGTGAACCTCAGCGCGGGTGTTATCCGCTGCCGCGGCAAGGACAAGGAGCGTTTCATTCCGATGTATCCCAAGGCCGTAAAGGCGCTGGCGGATTATATCACCATCGTGCGCCCGCAGATGATCGCCATGCCGGATGAGCAGTCGCTGTTTGTAAACGTCAGCGGCGAGCGCATGTCGCGTCAGGGCTTTTGGAAGATAATCAAGCATTATCAGAAGAAAGCGAAGATAACCAAGGACATCACCCCGCACACGCTGCGTCATTCCTTTGCTGCGCACCTGCTCGAAAACGGAGCGGACATCCACGCGATACAGGAAATGCTCGGCCACGCCGATATATCTTCGACGCAGGTTTATTCCCAGCTCATAAAAAAGCAGCTCAAGGATGTGTATAACAAGGCTCATCCCAGAGCCTGACAGTAAAAAACTCCGGCATAACTTCTGCCGGAGTTTTTTTGTTGCCTGATGCGATAAAGTATGGTAAAATAATATGATGAAGTATAAACAGGGAGGTGTGCACATGCGTATTCTGGGCATTGACCCCGGCATTGCGACGATCGGCTTCGGTGTCGTGGATACGGCGGGGCCGCGCATAAGTCTTGTGAAATGCGGTGTTATCACCACCCCGGCGCATACCTCGCTTGCAAGCCGCCTTAAACGGATATACGACGATATGGGCGAGCTTCTGGAGCTTTTTAAGCCCGACGCGGTCTCAATCGAGGAGCTGTTTTTTAATACGAATATCACCACGGGCATCGCCGTAGCGCACGGCAGGGGAGTGATTCTGCTGGCGTGTGAGGACGCGGGCGTGAAAATTTTTGAGTACACGCCGCTTCAGGTCAAGCAGTCGGTCGTCGGCTATGGCCGCGCTGAAAAATCGCAGGTCATGGACATGGTGCGCCGCATATGCGGGCTGAAATCCGTCCCAAGACCGGACGACGCGGCGGATGCCGTGGCGCTTGCGCTGTGCCATGCCCGCAGTTCAACATCTTTGCTCAACAGAGGAGGCAGGGAAGAATGTTCTACCATCTAAGCGGCATCGTTGCCGAAACGGAACCGAATCTCGCGGTCATCGACTGCGGCGGCGTGGGCTACGCCGTCAACGTGACACATAATACGCTCGCCAGGCTCAGCGTTGGAGATAAAGTCAAGCTGTATGTTTCCGAGATAATACGCGACGAGGTGTTCGATCTCTATGGCTTCGCGGATAAAAATGAGCGGCGCTGCTTCGAGCTTCTGCTCTCCGTTTCCGGTCTCGGCCCCAAGGCCGCGCTGTCCATTCTCTCGGCGAATACGCCGGAGTGGTTGGCGCTGGCGATAATGAATAACAACGAGAAAGCACTTACCGTCGCGCCCGGAGTCGGCAAGAAGATCGCACAGCGTGTTATTCTTGAGCTGAAGGATAAGATAAACAAGGGCGTTTCGGAGATAAGCATACCGACGGCGCAGGTTCAGACGGGCGGAGCCATGAACGACGTTGTCGCGGCGCTGACTGTTCTGGGATACAGCAGCTCGGAGATCGCGCCGGTACTGAATAAGCTTGATATTTCGAGCATGACCACAGAGGAGGCCATAAAGACCGTCCTCCGTAAGATGACAAACTAAGGAGGGCATATGAGCATCAGTTTTTCCGATGAGGCGAACGACGAAATAATAACCACAGCCGCCAGCCTCCCTGAGGACAGGAACGAGGGTTCACTGCGCCCAAAGACGATAAGAGAATACATCGGCCAGCAGAAGGCGAAGGACAACCTTTATGTATTCATAAACGCTGCCAAAATGCGCGGCGAATCGCTTGACCACGTCCTGCTGCACGGCCCTCCGGGACTCGGCAAGACGACGCTTGCCGCCGTCATTGCAAACGAGATGGGCGTTAAAATGCGCATCACGTCCGGCCCTGCGATTGAGAAGCCGGGCGATCTCGTCGCTATGCTGACGAATCTCAGCGAGGGCGACATCTTGTTCGTGGATGAGATACACCGGCTGAACCGAGCGTATGAGGAGATCCTATATCCAGCGATGGAGGATTACGCCATTGATATCATCATTGGCAAAGGCCCTTCGGCAAACTCAATACACCTTGATCTCCCGCATTTTACACTCATCGGCGCAACAACGCGCTCCGGCCAACTCACAGCGCCCCTGCGCGACCGCTTCGGCGTGTCCCTGCGGCTGGAGCTGTATACGCCGGAGGAACTGAAGCAGATCGTTATGCGCTCCGCCGGTATATTGGGCGTTGAGATTGAAGAGGCGGGCGCGTATGAAATCGCGTCGCGCTCACGCGGCACACCCAGAATTGCGAACAGACTGCTGCGCCGTGTGCGCGATTTCGCACAGGTCAGAGCTAACGGCGTCATAACCCGCGAGGTAGCGGATGCGTCGCTGACGAGCCTTGAGGTCGATAAGCTTGGACTTGACGCGCTGGATCGCAGGATGCTGCGCAGCATAATCGAGTTTTACGGCGGCGGCCCCGTCGGACTGGAGACCCTTGCCGCGACGATAAACGAGGAAGCGGTCACGCTTGAGGATGTATACGAGCCGTATCTGCTCCAGTGCGGCTTCCTGACCCGCACACCGCGCGGGCGCTGTGTGACGCGGAAGGCCTATGAGCATCTCGGCATCGAGTACATGGGTCAGCAGCAGATGGACTTTTAGTAAAATAGTGTAAAATTTGCAAATTGGCGCAAAAAATATATTGACTTTAGGCGAGCTTGTTGTATAATACTAACAGTATAATAAGCTGATTAAAAGTATATTTATGACAGAGTACGAAAAATTATCTGATATTGAGCTGCAAAGGCTTGCATCAATGGAGGATCGTGGCGCGGAAGAAGAGCTTGCTGGCAGATATATGCAGCTTGTCCGCCAATGCGCAAGACCGTTGTTTCTAGCCGGCGGAGACAGTGAGGATCTGATCCAGGAAGGCACCTTCGGGCTGCTCTCCGCGATACGCCGGTTTGATCCCGCCTGCGGCGTTAGTTTTAAGACGTTTGCCGAGCACTGTGTCAGGATGAGACTTTTATCAGCAATCAAATCCGCATCGCGTTTGAAGCATTTCCCGCTCAATGATGGAATGTCTCTTGAAGAACTCTCCGAGGATTCCAGCACAAATTTATCGGCATTTTCCCAGAGCTTCCGGCGTTCGCCGGAGGATCAGGTTCTGGCCAGAGAGAGCAAGGAAGAACTTTATACAGCCTTTACAGAGCAGCTATCGAGATTGGAGAGAAAGGTTCTCTCTCTGTATTTGGACGGCCTGTCCTATAAGGACATTGCCCAGCGCCTTGGGAAAGAGCCCAAAGCTGTCGATAACGCTGTGCAGAGAATAAGGCGCAAGCTGGCGCGGAACTTTAATTCAGGCGACATCAGCATTAGCTGACCGCAAATACAAGCCGATAGGCACATTTATCAAAAGAGAGGATTCAAGATGTACGAAGACAAGACCTTAGTTTGCAAAGAGTGTGGTAAAGAGTTCGTTTTTACTGCCGGTGAGCAGGAATTCTACGCAGAGCGCGGCTTCCAGAACGAGCCCCAGCGCTGCAAGGCATGCCGCGACGCACGCAAGAACGCTGCCCGTGGTCCCCGTGAGTTCTTCACCGCTACCTGTGCAGCCTGCGGCGGCGAGGCAAAGGTTCCTTTCGAGCCGAAGTCCGATCGTCCCGTCTACTGCAGCGAGTGTTTTGCAAAGATGAAGGAGCAGGGCTGATTTTTAGCGCCTGACACAGGATTGGGACGGTCTCCGTCCCAATCCTTTCGTAGTTTTTATCAGAAAGGTGAAAATAATGGAAATCACAAGAGAGACTATGCTGTCTGATATCCTCGAGAACTGCCCCGAGGCAATGCCCGCGTTCCAGGCAATTGGAATGCACTGCATGGGCTGCGCCCTTGCCAGCGGCGAGAACATCGAGCAGGCCTGCGCGGCTCACGGTGTCGATCCGGATGAGTTCGTCGAGGGACTTAAGAACTACCTTGCAACTCTCTGAGTTGTGATAGCATGAGTCATAAAGCCGGTACTTTACCGGCTTTTATTTTTTGTTGAGGAGCCGCCTATATGAACAGGAGACTTGAAGCAATAATGGCGCATATCCCGCAGAACGGGCGCGGTGTTATCGACGTGGGCACTGACCACGGATATTTGCCAGCCGCCCTGTTTCAGCGCGGATATTCCGGCAGGCTCATCGCGGCCGATATCAATGCCGAGCCGCTGAGCAAGGCGAAGCACACCGCTGAAAGCATCGGAGCAGAGGACGTGATATCGCTCCGGCTGTGCGACGGGCTGGACGGCTGCGACTCGTCCGAGGTCGATACGATCGTCATAGCCGGCATGGGCGGGGACACGATATGCGGCATTCTTGACAGGGCGGAGTGGTGCATGGCGCGGGAGTACACGCTGATCCTCCAGCCCATGACAAAGTGCGAGATCCTGCGCTATTGGCTGGTATATAATGAATTTGAGATAATCTCGGAAGAGCTTGTGCGTGACGACCGGCTGTATCAGATAATTACCGCGCGCTTCGGCGGGCACCAACGGCTGAACGACGCTGAATTGTATACCGGCAGCACAGCGCTCATCGGCGGCGACCCGCTTTTCCCGGAGCTGCGCGGGAAGCTTGAGCGCCGATTCGCTTCGGCAGTGGACGGCATGCGTGAGAGCACGGAGACTGAAATTATTGATCGGCGCAGACTATATGAAGAGATATTAAATCAGCTTAGAGATATGGAGGGCGGCAGATGATGCAAACGACAGCGGGCGAAATATTTGAGTTTTTGAAGCTGATGGCTCCGCTTGAGCTGCAAATGGATTTTGACAATGCCGGATTTCTGGTGGGCGACCGCGGACGGCGCGTTGAAAAGGCGCTGCTTGCGCTTGACGCGACCAGCGAGGTCATCGATGAGGCCATAGACTTCGGGGCGGATATGATAATCACGCACCACCCGCTCATATGGAACGCGATGAAGAGTCTGACCACGGATGACATCATGCAGCGGCGCGTGATGAAGCTCGTCAAAAACAACATTTCGCTTGTCTCCATGCATACGAATCTAGATATTGCCGACGGCGGCGTGAACGACGTGCTGCTGTCGCTGCTTGGTGCCGATCTCATGTCAGCGCTGGATGAAGACGGCTGTGGCCGCGTCGGCCAGCTGCGCGAGCCGACGGACATGGCGCACTTTCTGCCGTTCTGCAAGGCTGCGCTCAGGACAAACGGACTGCGCTATTACGACGCAGGGCGTCCGGTAGAGCGGCTTGCCGTCATGGGCGGCGCGGGCGGCTCAAGCCTGGAGCGCGCGTATGAGCTCGGTTGTGACACATATCTGACGTCTGATATCAAATACGATCAGTTCCTGACTGCCCGCGAGCTGGGCATAAATCTGATAGACGGCGACCATTTCTGCACGGAAAATCCCGTTATATACGCGCTGCACGAAAGACTCAACCTCGCGTTTCCCTGCGTCGAGCTGCGGGTATCGCAAAGGCATGACCAGACGGCGCAGTTCGCTTGACATGCCGTCATAAAAATCCTCCGCTGTTCATAGACTCGTACAAACGAGAACATGAGAGCGGAGGCTTTTTTATGATCGACACAAAAATTTACAGGGATATCGCTGCAAGAACCGATGGCGCTTTCATGCTGGGTGTCGTCGGGCCGGTGAGAACCGGAAAATCGACTTTTATCAAGCGCTTTATGGAGACAATGGTCATTCCGGAAATAGAGAACACCTATACCAGAGAGCGCGCCAGAGATGAGCTTCCGCAGAGCGGCTCAGGCAGAACCATCATGACGGCGGAACCCAAATTCATACCGGAGGAGGCCGTGCGCCTGTCGCTGGACGGCTGCGAACTGTCCGTGCGGCTGGTTGACTGCGTGGGGTACATGGTCGAGGGCGCGGCGGGACAGTTTGAAAACGGCGTCGAGCGCCTTGTCGCAACGCCGTGGTTCGAGCAGGAGGTCAGTATGACCACCGCTGCCGAGGAGGGCACACGCCGCGTCATTGCGGAGCACTCAACCATCGGCATCGTAGTCACGACCGACGGCAGCATCTGCGGGATCGAGCGCGAGAAATATCTTGAGCCGGAGCAGCGCGTTATCGAGGAGCTGCAAAGGATAAATAAGCCCTTCGTCGTGCTTATGAACAGCGCGGAGCCGGAGTCGGACGCGGCCATCAGTGCGGCGGCAGAGCTTGAGCAGAAATTCGGCGTCAGCTGTCTGCGCGTGAACTGCCAGACACTTGATGAAAACGACATGTGCCGCATAATGCGGTGCGTGCTTGAGGAGTTTCCAGTCAAGTCGATCGGATTCTATCTGCCGGATTGGCTGGATGCCCTCGGCGGCGACAACAAGATGAAGTCGGCGCTGTACGACGCGATCAAAATGCACTGCGACGGCATAAGGAGCATAAAGGATACCCATTCGGCGATAAAGAGCATAGAGGAGCTGGAATTTATAAGCTCTGCGGACGTGAAGTCGATGGAGCTTGGGAACGGCGATGTCACCGCCGTGCTGACGCTCCCGCGTGGGATATTCTATCAGATAGTGAGCGACGAGGCCGGAGTGGAGATAAATAATGACGGCGAACTCATAAAGATGCTTACCGTGATGGCGGCCGTGAAAACCGATTATGATTCCCTGCGCTCCGCGCTTGACGCTGTGCGCAGCGGCGGCTACGGCGTGGTCATGCCGCTGTCAGGGCAGGTACAGCTTGACGAGCCGCAGATAGTGCGGCAGGGCGGAAAATACACGGTTAAACTCAAGGCGCGCGCTCCGGTGATACACATGCTGATGACAGATGTAGAGACCGAGGTCAGCCCTGCCATCGGAGGGGAATCCGCGTCGGAGGATATTATCAACTTCCTGCTCCAGGGCTTCGATGGCGACGTGAACCAGATATGGCAGTCGAACATCTTCGGAAAGTCGCTGGATACGATCGCGGAAGAGGGGCTTACGGCAAAAATCGAAGCGCTGCCGGACAGCGCGAAAGCCAAGCTGCGGCAGACTCTCCAGCGCATAATCAACGAGGGCAGCGGGGGACTGATATGTATACTTCTCTGAGAAGGGAAGATGCAATATTGACTTGGCACACGGTAAACTATATAATATCAGAGGTAACGCAGTGTTTAAGGTTATGAAATTCAGCCGCTGCGGCGCCGTGCTTGCGCTGATGCTTGTGGCGGCACTCGCGATCGGGATAACTTCGGCAATTTTTATTCCGCGTGCTGCGCCTGCCGCAGCCGACAACCGTGTGACGCTCGTGATAGACGCGGGGCACGGCGGCATAGACGGCGGCGCGGTATCCGCTGCGGGCGTCAAAGAGAGCGAGATAAACCTCGCCATAGCAAGGCGCCTGAATTCGCTGGCGGAGCTGTACGGAGTGAGAACTCACATGACCAGAGTTGACGACAGCTCGAAATCGGCGGCTGAAGGCTACAGCGAGCACGAAGACCTTGTGCGCAGGGTGGAAGAGATCAACTCCGCGCCGAACGGAATTCTGATAAGCATCCACCAGAACTGCTATCCGACTTCGCAGCCCAGCGGCGCGCAGGTGCTGTACTCGGCGTACACCGGCGGGGAACAGCTCGGCAAGCTGTGTCACGCGAATCTGATAACATATCTTGACCCGTCAAACCGGCGCGTTGCGGAGCCAGCCTCCAAGGGGCTGTACATAACCGCACACGCAAAGTGCCCTGCGATACTTGTCG
Source organism: uncultured Eubacteriales bacterium (assembly GCA_900547315.1). Lineage (GTDB taxonomy): Bacteria > Bacillota > Clostridia > Oscillospirales > Oscillospiraceae > Limivicinus. The sequence goes on from URGI01000010.1 coordinate 9,918, forward strand.
AATGCGGGTTCATGTCGAATCAGGGGGACGTTGAAAAGCTCTGCGACGGGGAATATCAGACGGCGCTCGCATCTGTGCTCCTTGCGTCGTTTTTGCAGTATACATCTGGCGAAAGGATTTAGCGATTCTCAGATAAAGAATGGAGAAAATGTATGGCCGTAAAACAAAAGACCACGTATTGCTGCTCCGAATGCGGTTATGAGACTTCGAATTGGGCGGGTAAGTGCCCATCCTGCGGGCAGTGGAACACGTTCAGGGAGATACAGCTCGGCACCGCCAAAAATGGCAAGCAGGCGTACCGCTCGTCACATGAGGCGAAAAAGCCGCGCCCGCTGTCGGAGCTTGACACTTCGGCGGAGATACGCTTCAGCACCGGCATCTCGGAATTTGACCGTGTGCTCGGCGGCGGCGCAGTCGTTGGCTCGCTGGTTCTGGTCGGCGGCGCCCCGGGAATCGGCAAGTCCACGCTTCTGCTGCAGATGTGCGGCTCTATGGAGAACGACCGGAAGGTCCTGTATGTCACAGGTGAGGAGAGTGAGCGGCAGCTGAAGCTGCGCGCAACGAGGCTCAGCGTGAATGGCGGCGAGGTGTATGTTCTGGCCGAAACCGATCTTGACAGCATCATTTCCGCTGCCGACGAGCTTGATCCGGACGTCATAATAATCGACTCCATCCAGACGATGTCCGACGCAAATGTCGCATCCGCTCCCGGCAGCATAACGCAGGTACGTGAGTGCACGATGCGCATTATGCGCGTTACGAAGGAGAAGGGCTACACGGTGTTCGTTGTCGGGCATATCAACAAAGAGGGGAGCATCGCGGGGCCGAAGGTGCTGGAGCACATGGTTGACTGCGTGCTGTACTTCGAGGGTGAGCAGAGCACGAGCTTCCGCATTTTGCGCGGCGCGAAGAACCGCTTTGGTTCAACGAATGAAATCGGCGTGTTCGAGATGGTCGATAGCGGCCTGCGCTGCGTAGAGAATCCGTCCGAAATGCTGCTGGCCGGCAGGCCGGAAAACAGCCCCGGTACCTGCGTCGCCTGCGTGATGGAGGGGACGCGCCCGATAATGGCCGAAGTGCAGGCGCTGGTCACGCCGTCGAACTATAATGCTTCCAGAAGGAGCAACGGCATAGATTATAACCGCACCGCCATGCTGCTTGCGGTGCTTGAAAAGCGCGGCGGTATGAACGTCACTAGCTGCGACGCGTATATAAACGTCATCGGCGGCCTGACGCTCGACGAACCGGCGGCGGATCTTGCGACCGTACTTGCAATCGCCTCCAGCTATCTTGACCGCCCGCTTGGGACTGAGCTTGCGGCGGTCGGCGAGGTTGGATTGTCGGGCGAGATACGCAGCGTCAGCGCGATAAATCAGCGGCTTTCAGAGATTGCAAGACTAGGCTTCAAACGCTGCATCATTCCGGCGCATGTGCGCGATGATGTGCACGTGCCGAAGGGGCTGCGCATCATAAGCGTTAAAAATATCGGCGAGGCGATCGCGGCGGTTCTGGCGCGGGATAAATGAAAAATTTTGTAGATGATCCGAACCTGCCGCACAGAGCCGCAGGCGTTATTCTCGGAGAAAAATATGCCGCACGGTTTCATGCGGCGTTGGCGGATATCGGCGTAACGCCGATATATCTGCCCGATAATCCCTGCGTCAGCCCAGGACTTTCAGGCCATGCCGATTTGTCCGTTTTCCACTGCGGCGGAAACGAGGTGCTCATTGCGCCGTATCTGGCTGGGAGCGATTTTGCAGACCGCCTCGAGAGAGCGGGATGCAAAGTAAGCGCAGCAGATACCGAGCAGGGAAGTGCTTACCCGAAGGATTGTGCGCTTAATGCCTGCGTTGTCGGCAAGCATCTGCTGTGCAATCCGGACGTCACAGCGAGAGAAGTATTGTCCCGCTTTGGAAACAAAAGAGTTATAGGCTTTAGACAGGGCTATGCCCGCTGCTCGGTCTGCGTTGTGGACGAAAACTCGATCATAACAGCCGATGCCGGAATCGCTGCTGCGGCTGAAGGCAGGGGACTGGACGTCCTGAGAATTCAGGCTGGCTTCTTTGAACTGCCGGGATATTCGTATGGTTTTATCGGCGGGAGCTGCTTCAAACTATTGAAAACGGAGCTTGTGTTTACCGGCACGATCGACCGGCATCCGGACAGGGGAGCAATAATAGGCTTTCTGCATGATCACGGCGTGGAAGCGTTATATCTGAGGGACGAACCCGCAGTTGATATCGGCGGTATCATCCCGATATTTGAGCAATAGAAACGCAGCACGGTCATTTTTTAGACCGTGCTGCGTTTCTATTGCTCGTTTTCTATATCGGACTTCGTTTTGCGCCCGATTGGATTTGCCATTGCAGCCTCGTGCAGGGACGCATTGTCAAGGTGGGTGTATATCTGCGTCGTGTTCAGATTGCTGTGGCCAAGCACCTCCTGAAGCGCACGCGTATCGACGCCGTTTTTCAACATAAGAGTAGCCGCGGTGTGCCTGAGCTTGTGCGGCGAATAGCGGCTGCTGTCAAGCCCCGCCTCAAGCAGCTTCTTATCGACCATTTTCTGAACGCCGCGGACGCTTATCCGGCGGTTGTCGCGGCTTATGAAGAGCGCCTGTTTATCCTCGTCGCGTAGCTTTCCATTATCACGGACACACAAATAGTCATCAATGGCCTCGCGGCAGCCCTCAGCGAAGTATACTATGCGTTCTTTGTTACCCTTGCCCAAAACGCGGACATGATCATCGTACACATCGCCCAAATTCAGAAATACAAGCTCCGACACGCGGAGCCCGCATGACATGAACAGCATCAATATGCAATAGTCGCGGAGCCCATACGGGCCGCTGCATACAGACAAAAGCCGCTCACATTCGGATTCCTCGAGGTAGCGCGGCAGAGACAGCTGCCTTTTAGGCATGTCAAGTTCTTGACAAACATTGGCTTCGAGCAAATGACGCTTCGAGACGAGATAATTAAAGAATGACTTGACGGACGAGGTACGGCGGCAGCGACTCGCGGCGGACAGCGAGCGATTTGTGCCGAGCATTTCCGGCGAAAAGGACTGGTAACGATAGAGCTCTTCGATTTTAATGCTTTTAATGAAATCAAGGTCAACGTCGCTGATGTCGATCTCATTAAATGGAACGGACGGCGCGACAAGTCCGCGGCGCCGCTTCAGAAACCGGAAAAGAATTTTCAGATCGAGATAATATCCGGCAACGGTCTGGTCAGAGTGTCCACGTACTGTTGAGTGATATTCAAGGAATTCCATCAAAATATCCGGCGCATCGTGGATCTCATCAATATTCATGGCAAAACCTCCAATCTAGCTCCTCTAAGTTCGCTTAATTGATATTATGCGAACTTAGAGGAGGACCGCATATCGGGGAAATCATACTTCCCCGATATGCGTTTTAAACTATTTGCCGGAGCTTATTTATCAAACGGTTTGATAAGCGAGTCGGTCGTGACTCTGATGCTGTTAAGTATCGTTGCCAGAGCGGCCACCATATCAATAAACATCGCAAACCAGAGATTACAGTATCCGGTTATGCTGAGGAAAATCAGCACAGCTTTGATTATAAACGCGAACAGCGCGTTCTCGGTAGCAATCTCGCGCATTCTGCCGCAGGTGTAAAATGCTCTCGGTAGGTTCACGGCGTACTCAGGAGCGATTGTAGCATCGGCATATTTGCCCTTGCGGCTCACGCGAATGTCCGTCTCCGCGGCGCTGTGCGCCTCGATACCGGCGGCGTACACGTACAGCGTTTTCTGATCCTCGGCTTCGCTGAAGTTCTTGATGATGCGAAGTTTCTTCGCGGTGTCGCACTCGCTGATGTATTCGTCAAAGCCAAGCTTATCCGCAAGCTGTTCCGCCTCTTCCTTGCCGTCGTCGGTGAGAAGAATACATTTGTTGACTCCGGCTGCTCTCATTCCGTCCGCGATATCGACGGTGTCCTCATTGAAGTCGTCTGAGAAAATGAGCTTGCCGACATATTTGTCAGCCACAGTCATATAATAGACAAGATGATTGTCATCCGAGACGTCATATGGAATGTCTATTCCCCTACTCACAAACAGAGCGCGGGTGCCGAGGGTGACATGCGCACCGGCGACGCTCAGGTCAACTCCGCAGCCGGGAATGTCCATGAAGTCGCTTATCACGTCGAGCCTGTATTCGGTGTCGTTCATCGAGGAAATGGCTTTAGCGATGGGCTGCTCGGAATAATACACGGCGTGCGCGGCAAAATTCATAAAGGTTTTGCTGTCCAGCACGTCAGACTGGACGCTGATAAGTCTGGGCGTTTCAGCGGTGAAGATGCCGGCCTTATCGAAAAGCGCCGTGGTAGTATCGGCTGCGGACTCCATGACAGAAGCACTGCTGAATATTGCGCCAAACTGACCGGCTCTGCAAAGGCTGACAAGCGCGGTGATAGGCATGGCGGCGACGACCGACATGGGCGTGCAGACGATGATTATCATGAGCGCGCGGTGAATGGATACGGCGTATGTGAAGTTCGTGAACAGCGGAAGAACTATCGCATACAGCACGGCGAACGCTATCGCGAATTTCAAAACCGTACCAGAGCTGTGCTCCATCATGCCCTTTATTGGCAGCTCAAGAGCTTCGTCCTGCTCTATGAGGGAGGCCACCTTCTCGGCAGTCTCGCTGTCCTGATAGTGCAGCAGATCGAGCGCGGATTTTTGGGTTTTGTCCTTCGTGTAGGCCAGAAGAATGAGTCCTATCTGATAGAGAATTATCAGCGCGGCGCCCTCGGCGGCAAAGCCGATGACAAATGAGAGCACTGTTACGACAATTATGATGAGCGGAGTTGCGAAGTACTCCCCTTTTTCTACCGAGTTGACCGCCTCAATAGCTATGTCGTATCCCGCTGCGCCGGCGGACGCCAACAGCAGCAGGATAGACACGAAGCTCGGAAGCAGCTTGAGGATAAGTGCAACAGCAAATATGATAGATGCAACGACAAGCCGGACTACGATTGCCGTGTCAAATGGGCCTACCTCCCCTGCGGGGGTAGAAGTCGCTTTATTAAGATGATCAGGTTTTGACCCCATTATGCCACCTCCGAAATTTTTGTTCTCTCTGCGGCGGAGAATCAGGCTTTGCCGTCGCAGCCGAGAACGTCAACGATCTTGTGTGCAACCATTTCCTTGATCGCCTGACGCGCGGGCTTGAGATACTGACGGGGATCGAAATCTGCCGGATGCTGCGCGAAATACTCGCGGATGGACGCGGTCATGGCGAGGCGCAGGTCAGAGTCGATGTTGATCTTGCAGACTGCCATGGATGCGGCCTGACGGAGCTGATCCTCCGGAACGCCGATCGCGCCGGGCATATTGCCGCCGTACTGGTTGATCTTGGCGACGAACTCCTGAGGAACGGAGGAGGAGCCGTGCAGAACTATCGGGAAGCCGGGCAGACGCTTGCTGACCTCTTCGAGAACGTCAAAGCGAAGCTGGGGCTTGGTGCCGGGCTTGAACTTGTATGCGCCATGGCTGGTGCCGATGGCGATGGCCAGAGAGTCGCAGCCGGTGCGGGAGACGAACTCTTCGACTTCTTCGGGGTGGGTGTAGGAGCTGTCCTCAGCGGAGACCTTGACCTCGTCCTCAATGCCGGCGAGAGTGCCAAGCTCGGCCTCAACGACGACGCCGTGGTCATGCGCGTACTCGACGACCTTGCGGGTGATGGCGATGTTGTCCTCAAAGGGCTTGGAGGAAGCGTCGATCATAACGGAGGTAAAGCCGCCGTCTATGCAGGACTTGCACAGCTCGAAGCTGTCACCATGGTCAAGATGCAGGGCGATGGGCAGACCGGTCTCAATGACGGCGGCCTCGACCAGCTTCATCAGATAGGTGTGATTTGCGTATGCACGGGCGCCCTTGGACACCTGGAGGATCAGCGGAGCGTTGAGATCCTTCGCGGCCTCGGTGATGCCCTGCACGATCTCCATATTATTTACGTTGAAAGCGCCAATAGCGTATCCGCCATTGTAAGCTTTTTCAAACATTTCTTTTGTAGTTACCAGAGGCATAGTTGAAATCTCCCTTTCCAAATTTATGTTGATTTTGTTTTTATATAAAATTACATCTATATTATATCCTCAAACTATTTTATAATCAAGTCGCACATTTGACAAAACCCAAAAATTTTTCTAAAGATTTCAATGAAGGGAAGAAAGCAAAAATGAACGGGAAATTGGTAGGGGCATGCATTTTCGGTCAGTCGGGCGGACCGACTGCGGTTATCAACGCCAGCGCGTACGGCGTTATCAAGACTGCGCTTGAATCCGAGGACATCACCAAGGTCTACGGCGCGTCTCACGGTATAGTTGGCGTTCTCAACGACGAGCTTTTCGTCATGGATGAAGAGGATCCGGCAGAACTTGAGCTTCTGCTGCACACTCCGTCCTCCGAGCTTGGCTCCTGCCGTTATAAAATAGCGGCTCCTGAAGATGATGACACCGATTATAAGCGCATCCTTGAGATATTCAAGAAGTACAATGTCCGCTATTTCTTCTATAACGGCGGCAACGATTCCATGGACACCTGCGCGAAGATTAGCCGTTACATGGAGTCCGTCGGCTACGAGTGCCGCGTCATGGGCGTTCCCAAGACCATTGACAACGACCTTTACGGCACTGATCACTGCCCCGGCTTCGGCAGCGCGGCAAAATATATCGCAACGAGCTGCATGGAGATCAATAAGGACGCGAGAGTTTACAACAACAGCATGATCACCATCGTGGAGATCATGGGTCGTCACGCGGGCTGGCTTGCGGCAAGCGCTTCTCTGGCCTCTCACTTTGGCTCCGGCCCGGATCTCGTGTACCTCCCCGAATGCGATTTCGATATGGATAAGTTCCTTGCCGACATCGATAAGGTTTATAAGGCCAACGGCAAGGTATTCGCCGCGGTGTCCGAGGGCATCCACTATGCCGACGGCCGCTTTGTCTCTGAGGCCAAGACCTCCGCAAGCGACGGCTTCGGTCACGCGCAGCTCGGCGGGCTGGCCGCGCTGCTCGCTTCCATCGTGAAAGAGCACTTCCCCGGCGTCAAGGTTCGCGGCATTGAGCTTAGCCTGCTTCAGCGCTGCGGCGCGCATCTTGCCTCCAAGGTCGATATCGACGAGGCATTCGGCGCTGGCGAAGAAGCGGTCAAGCAGGCCGTTTCCGGCTGCACCGGCAAGATGGTCGGCTTCAAGCGCGTCTATGTTGACGGCAAATACACCTGCGAATATGAGCTGCTTCCGCTCAGCTCCGTTGCAAACTTTGAGAAAAAGGTTCCGATGGAGTGGATCAATGCCGAGCACAACGGCCTGACCAAGGAGTTCATCGACTATGCACTCCCCCTCATTCAGGGCGAGCCGCAGCTTCCGCTGGAAAGCTCCCTGCCGAGATACGCGAAGCTCAAGAAGATACTTGCCAAATATAATTAAGGGATTTTCTCCCGTCAATATGCACAAATGCCCTGCGGAGCCTTCCGCAGGGCATTTTTTGAGTTCTCCCCTCCACTTGCGCGAAAGAACACTCTGCAGTAAGAGCCGCAGAGTGTTTTCTGTATTGCGATTACTTGGTGATCTGGAAGGTGCGGGTCACGGGAGCTGCAAGATAGTCACCGTTGATGGTGACGACGGTCACGACATAGCGTCCCGGCTCGGTCGGAGCAGTGGTGGTGCTGGAGTATGGCTTCCACTTGCTGGTAAAGCCGCTGTACAGGTAGTGGATATTGCTTGTATCCTTGACTGCGACGCCGTCAACGGTCAGGTAAGCGTCCCAGTTGAAAGCTGCGGCTTCGTCCGTAGTGAGCTTCTTGGGAATCTCAGTTTCCCAAGTGATCTTGACGCCCTTGGTGACCTTCAGCACGGTCAGCACACCGACTCCGACGCCGGTGTTGTAGTTGGCGTTATCGGTGATGGCGGTGGCGGTGTAAACGCCAGCGTGGTTCGGAGTGCCGAATGCGACGCGCGTATTGTCGAACACGCCGGGCAGCTTGTTGAGGACTTCAATCAGCTGACCGACAGCGCCGGTGTCGATATTCAGCTTCTTCAGCAGATCAAGGATTTCCTGAGTCTTAAGAGCTTTCTTGAGTGCACCGACAGTGGTACCCTCCTGCATGATCTCGGTCAGCGACTTGTGATAGATGCCATCAAGTACCGGATCGATTATCTTGATAATAACGCTGTTCTGGAATTTGTCAGGCAGGTCGAGATAGATGCATCCGCCGAGCTTGCTGACGTCGTTCTCAACGTTGGAGCTGCTGATGCCGGCGTAAACGGTGTAAATGTCGATCTTGGGATCGTTCGGATCAATGGTGACGAAGTTTGCGGGGACTTCCTCATTCGCGCGGATGATCGCGGAGTGAACCTTGACCTTGACGTCGGCCTTGTTGACCTTCAGAGTGCCCTCGACCGTCTCGGAGGGACGGAACTCGGTGCTGCCCTTGTAGGTTACGCGAATCTGCTGTGCATCTGCCGCGCCCATCTGGGGGTACTTGACCACAACAACCGTGCCGCCGCCAACCGGCGCCCAAGCTTTTAATGCGCCGTCAAAAGCACCGGTCTCGGAGACAGAGGATGCGTAATACTCGATGGTGAAATCGTCAAGGCTGAGTTTTTCTTTTGCGGGCAGAGCGGAATTATCCCAGTCGATGGCATTGTCGAATATGGCCTGCTCCATGACGGAAGCGTCCATGTTGTAGGTGATCTCCGCGCCGTCCTTGAGAATGACGGCGGACGCCTCGCGGCTGTCGGTAACGGTTACTTCGACATCAAAGTAGCCGTCCTTGTATGCGGCGGTGCCGTTCCAGGAGAAGCGGATCGTCCAAGTGCCGTCGGTGAACTTGTTGAGGAGACCGGAGTAATTAAGCTCCTTATATTCAGGTGTTAATGTAGTGGACGCATTATATTTGATAGTAAAGTCCTCGTAACCGAGCCCCTGATCGTTGGAGGCGACGACAGCGTCATAGATCGCGCGTGCGGTCGCGTCATAGTCGTAGTTCTCAGCGTCGGCAAAAACGAAACCGACGTTGTAGGGGCCTTCTTTCTGCGCTACATTGACTTCGGGGCGGCCAAGAACGGTGACTTCTGCGGTGACGGAGGTGGGATTATGGGTCTTGTCACCGGCGTAGGAAACACGAATGGTCTGGGTGCCTTCACTGATTCCGGGATAGGTCAAGGTTTCTTTGCCGCCTTCAAGCGGCATCCATTCCTTCCCGAGCTCACCAATGGAACCGGATTTAGCGGTTGCATAATACTCGATAGTCAGGTCGTCGAGCGTGATGTCTTCAGGCACCTTGGTTTCAAGCAGGTTGAAAATTGCCTGATAAGCGGCGGAGTAATCAATGCTGAGGTCATCGTTGTAAACGAGCTTGATGGTAGGATTCTCGCAGAACTCAAGCTTGGAATCGTCGCGGCCGACTTCAACATTAACGGTAAACTCAACTTCGGTGCCGTAGTAGGATTCATTGCCGTCGTAGCTGATTTTTATCCGCTGCTCACCGGAGCTCATTGCGGGGTATCTTGAGCTGCCTTCGAAATCAACCCAATCATGCTTTAATCCAGTAAGACTGGAGGCCGCATAATATGTAACATGCAGATCATCAGCGGTGAGGCCTTCCGGAGTGGTGGAAGCGATCTGCTCAAGCACCATCGCGCGGACTTCGTCGTAGTTGACGGAGCCGTCGTCGTTATAGAAGAGCTTGAGCGTGGGATTCTCCACAAGCGTAATGCCGGAATTGAGCTTGGTTGCCTTGGTGAAGCTTACAACGACATCCGTGTTGCTGGCGAGACGTACACGGTATTTACCGTCAGCATTGTCCCACAGCGCGGGATGAGTATAATTAACTATTAATTTTGTGCTTGTAAATCCCGCGATGGAGCCCCAATCAGTGTTGGATAATTTACCAAAGCCGCCTGTTCCTTCACACTCATACTCCCACTCAAGTTCGCTGTAATCCTTCTCAGGATCGTAGTTTGCGATGAGGGCTTTTGCAAGAATGGCCTTTACCTCGTTGAGGTCACTGGTCTTGATGATGGCCGCGCCGTCCTTGAGCACGATCTCGTCGGCCGAAGCCTCAACGTCAAAAACCGGCTCTTCGACAGGTTCCTCGTTCTCAACGGGCGCCTCTTCGACAGGCTCTTCTTCCGCCGGTTCTTCGGCGGGTGCCGCTTCCTCGGCGTCGTCCTCGGCGTCATTTGCCAGTATCTCCTCCTGCTCCGCCTCGTCGTTCTCGGCAGAGGCCGAGGTGGCGAAAACCGGCCCGACGCTGACAAGCTGAAGCATCATCAGCATCACGAGCACACGGGACAGGAAGCGTGTCATGTGGTTCTTCATGGAAATCTCCTTTCGAACTGAATATTCATTTGCCAAAGGAATATACCATATCGTACCATGTATTTCAAGCCAATTAAAACTTTTTGTATACTTCGTTGGAAAATTATCTTAACGGTTTATTTACACCGACGGGTTTTGTATATAATTATAGGCGCAATGATCCCCCATGCCGCTGCATGGGGGATCATTTATCAGCTGCCCTGATATTCCGAGACGGGCTTATATGTCAGGCTCGTGAAATCAATTTCGTCTGGCAGGTAGCTGCCGTGGCCGGAATTGTTCTCAAAATGCCACCATTCCGTCTGAATAATGCCAAAACCGACCGATTCCATAACACTTGTCATGTAATCCACGTTTTTGCGCGCCTCCTCTGTCCACGAATCGCGGCTGTAACGCGCCGCGGAATCGTCAAAGGTGTGCATCGGGGTCGGCATCTCAAGCTCAAGGCCGGTCGCGTTGTCGATGAGGGACATGTCTATCGCGCGGCCGCGCTGATGCCATGAGCCGCCGGTATAGGGGTTGGCGATGAACTTGTTGTTCTGGACAATGTCATACAGCTTTACCTGCGCCGATCTGGGACGATACGCATCGTATACCTTCAGCGTGTAGCCGTCGTTCTGGAAAATCTCGAATGCCTGCTTCAGCATTTCGGCGGTCTTTTCCTCCATCAGCGGCACGGCGGGATACATCGCGGAGCCGGTAATGTTGTTGGGGCTTGCGAACAGCAGCTCGAATTTGGCGTCTGGCAGATACACGCGCAGATCGACCGCGCCGTCATACTCGGCGTAGGTCGCGCCCTCGGTGAGATAGTTCACGGAGCAGTAGACTATTCCCCCGTCATCCAGACGGCAGAGATAAAAGTCCCCGTCCTGGCCGAGCACGTTCACCTCAGTGAGCATGGTTATCTGGTGAAGGATGGTCGCCTTGGTGTTAGGCTCTGCGCGGCAGTTCAGACGCGTCGCGGTGCAGGTGTATACAGGCTCGCCGTCGATGGGAACAAATGTCTCGCTCGACGTCATTTCGCTCAGATACTCCTCCTCGCGCTGTGCCTCAAGCGCGTCATCCTTCGCGCGGAGATACCAGCCGTTGCACCAGCCCTGAGAGCCGTCTGCCAGCTCCACATAAAGAAACTCATTCTCTTTGCCGAGGCAGCGCAGCTCCGTCCCTGCGTCAAGCGTGGCGATAACGTTGCTCTCCTCGGTCTTGGGTGCGAGGCGGAAAGCCGTCTCAGACAGCCGGACGATGTATACCTCCGGTTCCGGCTCCGGCGTTACCTCTGCGGTCGCCTCCGGCTGCGCCGCTGCATTGGGAGATTCCGACGCTGCGGGCTGCTCCGTCTGGCGCGACGGCGGTTCAAGCCCCGCCGCGCTGATAACAGAGTCAATATCGCATGCTGTCAGAAGCAGCAGCGAGAGCGCCAGTATTAAAGCTAAAAGGATCTTTTTCGTTTTCATTTCGCCTTATCTCTTGTAGTTCCAGATTCTGGCCTGCTCGGGTGTCATCATGTACATGTCTCTGTACACGTACTTCTTGCGCCCAGCCATCTCCAGCTCAGAATCAAATGTGTAATTCACACTGTCGATCTCGATCTCGACCCAGCTGTGTTTCGCGCGGTTCGAGCCGACCGTGCCGCTGTAGGCCTGCGCATCATAGCCTATGGCGCGCGCCAACTCGCCGAAGGTTGCCGCATAGCAGTAGCAGTTGCCCATGCCGGTGGAGAGCATGGTGTAGGCTTCCTGGTTCTGCCAGCCGGTCTCGCCGATGGCGTAGTAGTTGCGGCGTAGGTAACTGAAGGAGTTGACGGTGTAATCGTAGAGGACCTTCAGTTTCTCCTCCTGCGTCATCGAGTCGTCCGTGTTCTCGGCGATGACCTGCTGAACAAGTTCGTCAAGCTCCGGCATACCGGAGGTGTAGCGGCCGTACTCGTCAAAGTGCATCGTGCCGACGTCGGTATTGCGCGCGATGGTGCCGGTCCTGTCGAAGTAGTACAGGTGCGTCCCAATCGTGACGAAGCCTGAGGAATGGCGCGTAAACTCGTCGTTTTTCGTCCAGCGCTCGACGCCGTCAACGATCTCGTATTCGTGCCCCAGCGCGGCCTCGAGCAGTTCCGCGTAATCGGAAAGCTGCGGGCTTGCATCGGGTACTGCGCCGAGAAGCTTTGCGGACACCTTCCCTGCTTTCTCGCGGTTGAGTATATTGTTTATAAGGCGCACCGCGTCTATCTTCGTAAGCTCCTCGTCGGGCAGCGCGTTCACATCCTCGCCGCTGTTTATCCAGCCAAGCTCCGCTGCGGTGCACAGCTCGCGATAATAATAGCTGTCGCTGTCGGCATCGGCAAACGCGTAGTCCTGCTCGGTCTCACGGTAGAAGCTGCATAGCAGAGACAGCAGCTCCCCGCGCGTGATGATCTCGTCAGGGTGGAACTTGTTCTCCCCTGTTACCTTCAGCTGCCAGAGCGCGGCAGTTGCCTGCGCATAGTCGGCGTTCTTGTCAACGTCGATATAATTTCCCGTGGCTTCAACGGGCTGCGCCAGCAGCGCATATATCATACGTGCCGCCTCGCCGCGGGTCAGCTTGTCATATGGGCGGTAGAACCCGTTCTCGTCCGGAAAAAGATACGGATTATGCTCTACGGTCTCGAGAGCGACGGTATACACCGGTGAGAAGCTTGTGCTTACGTATAACTCTGCGCTCTCGCCGCTGTAACGCGCGCCCTTTGCGTCCATCCAGTAGACGAAGGTGTACCCGTCATAATCGGCGGTCTCTGGGAAAACAAAGCTATCGCCGCGGGAGAGCCGCGTCTCTGTCACACTGCCGTCGTCAAGCATGCAGGACACCTTCACAGAGCCGAAGCGGTACCACACGAATGCGGCCGCGCCCGCGATAATGACGAGTATTACAGCTGCTATTATATATATTCTGAGCCGCTTTTTTGTGTCGGTCTTTGTCATTGCACGTTCTGGACTACCTCGGAGTCGCCTTCCTTATATGTATACACCGTGAAGCCGTTGTACAAAAGCTCGCCGTCCTCGCCGCTGCCAAGGCAACTGGAAGCGTAGCTGACCGACTCCGGCTCGCCTATCGCGTCATACAGCTCGCTGACCTCTTTGCCGATATAGCTCTCGGCGATGATCTTCTGCTCGTTCTCAGCAGCCTTTTCTTCAGGCGCGTCGGCGGCCGCCTGGGTATCGCTGCCGGAAGCGGTCTGCATCGGCGGTACTGCGCTGCCGCCGGAGCTGGATTTGTCCGGAGCCGCGGAGCCGCATGCGCAGAGGAGCACAGCCGTTGCACAGAGCAGAATAATTGAGATGAGTTTTTTCATTTTTGGCCTCCATTCCGCATATCTTAACTGATCTGATATGCCGTATATTCTGAATTGAGAGTTGTTATAACTTGATGCGCCTCTTCACCCGCTGGTATCCATGCGAAGAAGCGCAGTGCGTCGGAATCGCTTGAAGTGCAGATATACGCCTCATACGCGGTGTCCCCGGCTGCAATATATACGCGGCTGCCGGAATCGAGCATATACGCCCCAAGCTCGCCGGATACGCGGACATAGTCCGCCATAGCGTCGGTCTTTGCTTCATCGGAATCGACGGCTATTGTCCCAACGCTTGCCGCCGAGGGCAGCTCGCGCGCTGGAGCGGGAAATGTCGGCTCGCGGCTGAGAATATTGCTCAGATTTCGCTCCACAAGCTCGATTATAACCGCGTCGGCGGAATTTGCAAGCGTGAGGTCATAATCCGCGCTGCGGGAGAATGTCGCCGCAGCGAAACTCTGCGCGAGGTAGGGATACAGCGCGATGCCGAACGAGTCGCGCCAGCACATAAGCCCGTCGGTTCCAGCATCACAGACGGTTTTAATGGTTATCGCGTTGCCGCCGTTCGGGTCGGACTCGCATATGTAAGAAAGCTCACCGTCGTAGGCCGGCGCGGTTTCCACGGCGCGCCCTGCGGGATAGAGCATTTCGTACAGGTCTCCCCTGTGATTTTCCGCCGTTGCAAAGCTTGCAGCGGAATAATCGCCGCCGCGGTCAAGCAGATCCAGCAGTCCGTCGGCAGCCAAGGCTGCGCCGCGGGAGTTCCAGTGAGTGTCCGTCTTATAGTAGAGGTTTTCTTCACTGCCGAGGATTTCGAAGAGGTCGAGGTAATTCACGCCGGCTGTGTCGAGATACGCGCCTATGCGGGCAGCGTTTGACTCGCCGTGCCGGTTTTCAATATAGCCCGGCATATGTTCGGGATAGATACTGTTTTTGTTGGGCGCGACGGTGAAAACGAAGCGCTTGCCCTGCGCTTCAAGATATTCCTGCATCAGCGCCAGATCATTTGCCAGATACCGCAGCTGAGTATCACTCATCCCCTGCCCCATGTAGTCCGGAAGCGTATCCGAGAAATAGAGCCAGCCATCACGGCCTAAGACCACCTGCTCCTCAACGGAGGTTCCGAGGAGCTTGGCGTTGACACCCGCCCACGCGGTGGCCAGCTCCTGGCGGAACGCGAAGCGGTCGGCGATATAATCGCTGACATCCGAGAGAAAGCTCAGGCTGAGTTCCCCGCTTCGAGTCGTCACGCTCGGCTTCCCGGCAAGCATCTCGTTTGCGGCGGGCTGAGCCTCGCCGAAAAGCAGCATGCCGGCTGACGGGACAAGGCACAGCACAATGAATATTGATATGAATATAAGCTTGGCTTTTTTCATATTATCGATCTCTCAGAACTGGAAGTAGATAAACGGGTTGAAGCCGCCGCGCGCAAGGCTGAATACCGACAGCGCGAACAGCAGCAGGCACAGCAGCTCCGCGGATATCACGCGGACGGCGGAGACCGGCTCGCCTATTTTCGCGCGCAGGCGCGGTATGAGACTGCCAGAGAAAAGTATCGCGGCAAAAAGCGTCACGCAGCAGGCCGGCGTAAGCAGACAGTGCAGCATGTAGCTGCCGTAGGCGGTGTGCACGCCGGAGAACATCGCGCCGATGACTCGCGCGGCCTCCTCCAGCGACGCCGCACGGAACACCACGAACAGCAGCATCACGGAGAGCAGCGTGTATACTCTGCAAATGATCTGCCCGACGCGGCTTTCCTGAAGCCGCTTTACGGGAATCACACCGAGATTTTCAAGGCTGGTCAGCGCGCCGTGGCACAGACCCCAGACCACGAAAGTCCAGTTCGCGCCGTGCCATATACCCGTGCAGAAGAACACGATAAGGCGGTTCAGTGCGGTGCGCCAGCGGCCGCGGCGGTTCCCGCCGAGGGGGATATACAGATACTCCTTGAACCATGTTGACAGCGAGATATGCCAGCGCCGCCAGAATTCCGTCATGCTCGTTGACGCGTACGGGAAATTGAAGTTTTCCTTGAAGGTAAAGCCGAACATATGCCCCAGTCCGATGGCCATGTCGCTGTACCCGCTGAAATCGAAATATATCTGGAGCGTGTAGCATATTCCGGCGAGCCACGCCAGCCGCCAGTCAAGTCCGCCCGCAGCGTACAGGCAATCGGAAAACACCTTGTCCACGACGTAGCCCGCGGCGTTCGATATCAGTACCTTTTTCGCAAGACCGACGATGAAGCGGCGTATGCCGGCCTCAGTCTCGTCTCTTGTGCAGCGGCGGCTGTCTATCTGCGCGGCGACGTCATGATATTTGACGATCGGCCCCGCGATGAGCTGCGGGAAGAAGGATATATAGAGCAGCAGCTTTGTGAAATCGCGCGTACCGCATTCCGGTTCGCGGTAGACATCTATCGTGTACGAGAGCCCCTGGAATGTGAAGAACGATATGCCGATGGGCAGGACGATCCCCGTGAGCGGGATGGCTGTTCCGAACAGGGAGTTTACGTTGCCGATGAGAAAATCCGTGTACTTGAAGACGCAGAGTATGCCGAGATTGAGAACGACGGCGAGCGTAAGTATCAGGCGGCTGCGTCTGAATTTACCCGACAGGAGCAGGCCGGATATGTAGTTGATGAGTATCGATGCGAGAAACAGCGGCAGATAGACGAGCTGCCCGAATGCGTAGAACACAAGGCTGCTTAATGCGAGGAACACATTGCGCGAGCGGATGCCCGGCAACAGCCTGTATATTATAAAAACCGCCGGAAGAAAGGCGAACAAAAATATTGCGGAGCTGAATACCAAAACAAATCCATCCCTGTTTCGACCGTTTCGGCCAAAATTTTTTCAAAATATTATAGCACCTATTTTTTCTCATGTCATCATTTTTTTCAAAATGTATAAAAAATCGGCGCATATGACATAAATGCACATATGCGCCAGTATTTATTTATCAAACGCCGGATTGGTCGAATAGAAATTCTTCTGATCCATCTTCTCAACAGCGCGGCGAAGCCCCTCACCGAAGCGCTGATAATGGACTACTTCCCTCTCCCGCAGGAACTTTATGACGTCGTTTACGTCTGGATCGTCGCTGAGCCGCAGGATGTTGTCATAGGTCGTGCGCGCCTTCTGCTCTGCCGCCATGTCCTCGGAAAGGTCGGTGATCACGTCGCCCTTCACGGCCATGGATGCGGCGTCCCACGGAAAGCCCGAAGCCGCCGTTGGGTATACGCCCGCCGTGTGGTCTACGAAATACGCGTCGAATCCAGCCTTCTTGATCTCGTCGATGCTCATCGAGCGCGTGAGCTGATGGACTATCGCGCCGATCATCTCAAGATGCCCCAGCTCCTCCGTACCGATGTCCGTTAAAAGCCCTTTCAGCTCCGGGTACGGCATGGCGTAGCGCTGGCTCAGATATCTCAGCGACGCGCCAAGCTCGCCGTCAGGGCCGCCGTACTGGGTGATTATGAATTTTGCAAGGGCGGGATTTGTATTCTTGATACGCACCGGATACTGCAGTTTCTTCTCATATACAAACATGCGTCAGCCCTCCCTCTGCCGGTCATAATCCCACGGCCACGGGTCGTCGAGCCAAGCATAGCGCTCCATGCCCAGCATATCCGCATGCGTGACGGGGCCGCACTGCTTCACATAGCGCTCCCGCGCCTCCTTCTTCAGCGCGAGAAAGCTCTGGTACATTGCAAAAGCCTCGGCATCGTCCTGATGCGTGTCAAGGTACAGCGCCAGCTCATGCGCCACGAAGCACAGCGCCATCATTTCCGTGAGCGGCGTTACCTCCTGCGTCTGGTTGACCATGCCCATAAACGGCAGGTCAAGGCCGGGGAAAAGAGTCCCTCGGGAGAGCGCCTCCATCGACTCGTATGCCGGCGATACCGACTTCTGAAGCGGCACATATGCCATTGCCAGCGGTGCCGTGTCCGGCAGCTCGCCATAGCGCCAGTTGCCGTCCGTTCTGTTTTTAGCCAAAAATATTCCTCCTCATTCAAGAGTTCATATCATAATATGCGCTCTCAAATAAGGAGGTTATTATATATTGTATTGTCCGTCGCGGTCAGGTTATCATCGCGGCAAAATCATCTTCGGAGATGATGCTGATGCCGAGGGCTTCGGCTTTGGTCAGCTTGCTGCCGGCGTTTTCACCTGCGAGGACGTAGCTCGTTTTCTTCGACACCGAGCCGGAAGCTTTGCCGCCGTAGCTCTCGATGATGGCGCTGGCCTCGTCGCGGGTATATTTGCTGAGCGTACCGGTGAGGACAAAGGTGAGACCGGCGAAGCGGTTGTCCTTGCGCTCCTCCTTGCTGGTGAAATCGACTTCGGCTTCGCGCAGGAGCTTTATCTGATGCTGCGACTGCGGCTTTGCGAACCACTCCGTTATGAAGTTTGCGGTTATCGCGCCGATATCCGGTATAAGCGTCAGCTCGTCGGCGCTTGCGGCCATCAGCTCATCCAGATCCGCGAAGTGCGCGGCGAGGACTTTTGCCGCCTTCTGCCCGACCTGACGGATACCGAACGCGCAGACGAGCCGCGAGAGACCTGCTTCCTTGCTCTTCTCAATGGCCGCTATGAGATTGGCGGCAGACTTTTCGCCCATGCGGTCAAGCTCGACGAGTTGTTCGGCATTGAGATAGTATAGTTCCGCGGCGGTTTTTATAAGACCGTTGTTTATCAGGCTTTCGCACACGGATATGCCCAGTCCGTCGATATCCATCGCCTCGCGCGAGGCAAAATGAGCCACAGTCCTGAGCAGCTGCGCGGGACACTCCGGATTTGTGCAGCGGAGCGCCGCGCCGTCCTCGTCGCGGACTACAGGCGCGCCGCATTCAGGGCAAAGCTCCGGCATTTTGAACGGCACGGAATTCGCAGGGCGCTTGCTCTTGTTGACCTCAAGCACTTCAGGGATTATCTCCCCCGCCTTCTGGAGAACGACGGTGTCCCCTATCCGCAGGTCGAGCCTGTCGATATTGTCCTGATTATGCAGCGTCGCGGCGGAAACGGTCGTCCCCGCGAGGCGTATCGGCTCTACAATGACCTTCGGTGTCAGAACACCGGTGCGCCCGACCTGCACGACAACGTCGAGCACCTTGCTCTCCTTCCGTTCGGGCGGGTACTTGAACGCGACCGCCCAGCGGGGAGCCTTTGCCGTGCTGCCCAGCGCCTCACGCTGAGACAGGGAGTTTATTTTTATGACCGCGCCGTCCATATCATACGGCAGCGTGTCGCGGTTTTCGCCAAGCCACTCTATCTGCTTCACGCAGTCCTGAATATTGCTGAAGTGAGAATACGATACGACCGGAAAGCCCATCTCTCGCATCGCGTCCAGCGTCTCGGTGTGATTCTTGTACGCGGGGCCGGAGGTGTACTGGAGGTTGAAGCAGATGATGTCCAGCTTTCTGGATGACGCGACCTTCGGGTCAAGCTGGCGCATGGAGCCTGCGGCGGCGTTGCGGGGATTGGCCAGAAGCTGCTCGCCCTTTATTTCGCGCTCGGCGTTCAGCTGCTCGAACACGGCCTTGGACATATAGACCTCGCCGCGGACGATAAGCCGCTCCGGCGCGTTTTCAATATGCAGCGGCAGGGAGCGCACAGTGCGCAGATTCTCCGTCACATTTTCGCCGACCTGCCCGTCGCCGCGGGTAGCTCCGCGGACGAACACGCCGTTTTCGTATTCAAGCGACATGGAAAGCCCGTCGATTTTCGGCTCGACGGAGTAATCGTGCGGCTCCGCTATCACCTCGTCCATGCGCTTGCCGAATGCGAACAGCTCCTCGTATGAGAAAACGTCGGTCAGGCTCTCCAGCGGAACCTGATGGCGAACCTGCTCGAATTGCGGCAGCGTGACGTCTCCGACGCGCTGGGTCGGAGAGTCGGGCGTTATCAGCTCCGGATGCAGCGCTTCCAGCGCCTTGAGCCGCTGCATGAGCATGTCAAAATCATAGTCGGATATCTCCGGCTTGTCGTAGACATAGTAAAGTCTGCTGTGATGCCGTATCTTGCGGCGCAGCTCGTTTATCTCGTTTTGTACATCCATGGCGTTCTCCTATTGTACGTTCATATAAGTATCCGGAACCTTGCCGACTATGACCGTGTCGGCTATCAGTACCTCGGTTTTCACCTGAGTGCTCGCGGTATCCCACGGGATGAGCACGTCTATATCGACGATTACCTCAAGATTCACCTGATGCTTCGTCTGGTTTATTCCGGCGGTTATGATGCTGTTGCTGAATTCCACCTTTGACGAGGTGAGCACTATTATCTGCACCGGAACCTTGGGGCCGCGCCCCATCAGCAGGCTCACGCCCGTCAGGTTCCCTATCGGGATCTCTACGGTTATTGTCTGATTTTCGGTCACGTTTATGACGGTATCGAGTATTTTTGCCGACAGCGCGTTTATCCGCGCCATGTTGCTGCTTATCGCGGAAATTTCCCCGGCGTCCGTCTTTTCAAAGTTCACAAAGTAGTCGCCTGTGTAGTCCTCGTCCTTCATTATCTCGGCAATCGACGTATTGACCTGCGAGATCACGATATCGCTTGCGTCGGAGACCGCGATCTGTGTGGACAGATCCTTCAGAAAGGCGAGCGCGCACGCG
Organism: uncultured Eubacteriales bacterium; assembly: GCA_900547315.1. Taxonomy (GTDB): domain Bacteria; phylum Bacillota; class Clostridia; order Oscillospirales; family Oscillospiraceae; genus Limivicinus. Next base: position 30,213 of record URGI01000010.1, read on the forward strand.
AGAAATATCAAAATGCTGCACAGAAACAGGATAAGGCTTATCCCGCCTGCCCTTCTGGGCTTGCGCGGCGGGGCGCTATGCTGGCCTGCGGTTCCTTCGTGATATGTATAGCGGGGCTTACGCCTGAAAGTGCGCCGATAATACATGGAGTCACCTCCCCATGCATTATATGTGCGTATATGCCCGCTTTATTTATCGAGCATCGCGCTCACGGCCATCATAATACCGAGCTTGCCGGACTCGTAGGTCAGGCCGCCCTGCATGTATATCATATACGGCGGGCGGATCGGCCCGTCTGCCGAAAGCTCGATGGATGAGCCCTGAACGAAGGAGCCTGCCGCCATTATGACAGGGCAGTCATATCCGGGCATTGCCCAGGGCTCCGGAGTAACGTAGGAATCTACGGGAGCACCGGCCTGAATGCCGACGCAGAAACGCTGCATGTTCTGCTCGTTGCCGAGCTTGACCATCTGGATAATGTCGGAGCGTTTTTCAAACACCGACGGGGAGGACTCTATGCCGATCTCCTCCATCATCCCCGCGCAGAAAACCGCTGTCTTGAGCGCCTGCGCGACGATGTGCGGAGCCATGAACAGTCCCTGAAACAGCAGACGGTTGTTCCCCAACGTCGAGCCGCATTCGCCGCCGATGCCGGGCGTTGTGAGCCGCATTGCGGCGCGCTCCACAAGCTCCGCTCTGCCCGCAACGTAGCCGCCGGTCGGCGCGATGCCGCCGCCGGGATTCTTTATCAGCGAGCCTGCGATGATATCAGCGCCGACATGCGTCGGCTCTATAACGTCGGTAAATTCGCCGTAGCAGTTATCAACCATCACGTTTGCGGCGGGATTCACCTCTTTGACAGCCTTGATTATCTCGCCTATCTCCTGCACGGTCAGAGCCTTTCTCTCCGCATATCCGCGGGAGCGCTGTATCATCACCGCAGTTACGCTCTTGTCCGCTGCTGCCGCCTTTATCGCGGAAATATCCGGATCGCCGTCGGCGTTCAGATCGACCTGTGCGTAATTTACGCCGTAGAATTTGAGCGAGCCGTGGCAGTCGCCGCTGATGCCGATGGCGCTTCTGAGCGTATCGTACGGCATACCGGTGACGGCAAGGATGGTATCGCCCGGCTTCACCAGCGCGAACATCGCCGTGGTCAGCGCATGGGTGCCGTTGACAAAGCCGATGCGCACAAGCGCGGCTTCCGCACCGAATATCTGGGCGTAGATCTTATCCAACGTTTCGCGGCCGAGATCGTCATAGCCGTAGCCAGTCGTTCCGGCAAAGCAGGCGTCGGAAACGCGGTTATCCTGAAACGCCGTCATTACGCGGCGGGTATTCTCCTCGGCAACAGCGTCTATCTCCGCAAATCGTTCTCCCAGCTTGGCCTGAACGCGCTGCGCCATAGCAAAAACTTCGGGTTTTATATCTGTAACTTTCATTTATTCTAACTCCATGATCAATTTTTTGAAATATTCCCCGCGCTGGGCAAAGTTCTTGAACCTGTCAAACGCGGCGCAGGCCGGTGACAGCAGAACGATGTCTCCCGCCTCGGCGGAGCTTGCGGCGGTCAGTACGGCTTCGGTGAAATCGTCGATAAGCTGCACATCGGGGGCATCGGGCTTATAGAATTTAGAAGCGAAAACAGCGTCGCGTATCTTCTCGGCGGTATCGCCTGTGAGATAGACCCGTTTTGCATGCAGGCACAGCTCGTCGCCCAAGCCGTCAAACGGGATGTGCTTATCGTATCCGCCGGCAATGACGATGGGCTTGGTTTTGAGCGCGTGGAGTCCGGCGGCAGTGCGGGTCGGGCTTGTGCCGATGGAGTCGTTTATATACTTCACGCCGCGCAGCTCGCGCACAAGCTCCAGCCGATGCTCCACACCGCCGAAGCTCATCGCGACCCTACGGCAGTTTTCATCCGAAACCAGCCCCTCGACCGCCGTGAATGCGGCCAGATAGTTCTGTACATTGTGCTTGCCGGGGAGCTTTATCTCATCCTCGTGCATGAGACGGCGCCCGAAGCGGTATATCTCGCCCCCGACGCAGCAGGAGCCGTTTTCGATGAACTTATCGTCGGTAAAATAATATATCGAGGAGTGCGCCAGCGACTCATAATACGGAGTATGCCCGTCGCCGAGATTCAGCACAAGCCTGTCGTCGGGAGTCTGCTTTGCGAAGATCGCGCTCTTGGCATCGATATAATCCTGATAGTCCTTGTGCTTATCAAGATGGTTCGGCGAGATGTTAGTGATGACCGCGACGTCAGGGCGGCAGTCCATGCTGTGCAGCTGGAAGCTGCTGAGCTCCAGCACGGCGAAATCGTCCGGCAGGATATCCGGCGTTTCGCACAGGAGCGGATGGCCGATGTTGCCGCCGAGATGGACGCGCTTTCCCTCCGCTTTCAGCAGCTCCGAGATGATGGTCGTCGTCGTGGTCTTGCCGTCGCTGCCGGTAACAGCAATGATTTTGCACGGGCAGAGCGCGAAGAACAGCTCCATTTCGGAGGTTATGACGCTGCCGCGGGCCTTTGCGGCTTCAAGATGCGGATCGAACGGCATGAGTCCCGGTGTGCGGAAAATGATGTCCTGATGCATATCGTCAAGGTACGTCTCCCCGAGGCGGAGCTTCACGCCCATTCCGAGCAGCTTCTCCCCTTCACCCTCCAGCGCGTCAAGACTGCGCTTATCGCAGGCGGTGACGTCACAGCCGTTCCGGGCGAGCAGCTCTATAAGCGGGGTGTTGCTCACACCGATGCCGATCACGGCAATGCTCTTGCTTTTAACCGAGTCTATGTATTCCGAAAGAGTCATAACGCTCCCCTATTCTGAAAAATTATATTTCAATCGCCGGTTTGAAATATAATTATAAAACTTTTACCGCGCAAATACAAGAATATTATTGACTTGTGCCCGGAAAATGATTAAAATATCCGAAGTGAGCAGGTCAAACGACCGCGGACGCAAGGCGAAAGCCTGCGCATGAGGAAAGTCCGGGCTCCACAGGGCAAGGATAACGGGTAACGCCCGCCAGGGGTGACCCTCGGACAAGTGCAACAGAGATATACCGCCCCGTAAACGGGGTAAGGGTGGAAAGGCGAGGTAAGAGCTCACCCGCCGCATGGAGACATGTCGGCGCTGTAAACTCTATCCGGAGCAACACCGTGGGAGAACATATGGCCTGCCCGGCCGTTCTCAGGAGGTGGCTTGAGCCGTGCGGCAACGCACGGCCTAGATAGATGGTCGTTCACGACAGAACCCGGCTTACAGACCTGCTCGCATTTTAAAATAAGGATTGATAGTATGCATATTCCCGAAGAAGAAATACATTATCACACCCATGCGGACGGCACCGTTCACGCGCACACCCACGCCCATACGCACACGCAGACAAAGTCAGTGATAAACCGCCTTTCGCGCGCCATCGGGCATCTTGAGTCCGTCAAGCGCATGGTCGAGAGCGGGCGCGATTGCAGCGAGGTTCTAATGCAGCTTGCGGCTGTGCGCTCCGCGCTCAATAACACTGCGAAAGTCATACTCAAGGATCACCTTGAGCACTGCATCGCGGACGCCGCCGGGGATGAAAACTCCGACGAGCTTGAAGCGCTGTACGACGCGATAGACAAGTTCATGTCTTAAAAATCACCGCGCAGGTGAAAAGCCTGCGCGGCGTTATCTATATCGGCTGATATCGCGCCGAGGCGTCAGGGCAGCCGGTGGACTCCCGCCGCGCGCCGCGGTGACTCTCCATTTGCCCGGACGGGATAAGGATAGCTCCGACCGGCTGATTATTTTGCCGAAGCTGGTTGAAAAGTTCTTGTTGAAATTTCCTGCAAGGGGTGCTATAATACAAAAGCTGAATATCTGCGGATGTAGTTCATCGGTAGAACTCCGGCTTCCCAAGCCGATAAGGTGGGTTCGACTCCCATCATCCGCTCCATTTCTCGATCCCGCAGCCATCCGGCTGCGGGATTTTTCTTTCCCGTATCCGCACACTGCCGTTACGGTGCGCCGCAGGGCATGGCGGGCGCTTCCCCGCCCCAACAAAAAAATTCTCGCTTTCCGCGCGCGCGTCACCATCACCACCAGAATATTTATATATATTATTATCTTTTCTATTCTACTCTACTCTTCTCTATTCTGTTCTATTCTTCTCTGTTCTGTTCTATGTACCGACAGGAGGCTGACGTCGCCGCGCCGTCGGCACGACGTCGGCTTCCGCCTGCCGAGCGCAGAGCCGCCGCAGGATTTTCCTGCGGCGGTATTATTTATCTGATTACAGCAGAGTAACTCCCGTCTCGCTGCACACCTTTTCGGTGTATTCGTCCCAGATTGAGGCCTGAACCTCGCCGATATGTGCCTTGCCGAGCAGCAGCATCGAGAGACGTGACTGGCCTATGCCTCCGCCGATGGTCAGCGGAAGCTCACCGGCGAGGAGCATCTTGTGATACGGCAGCTCGCGGCGCTCGTCGCATCCGGCAATGCTAAGCTGGCGGTCAAGGGATGTGGGATCGACGCGGATGCCCATGGACGAAACCTCCATCGCACAGCCGAGAACATCGTCCCAGAACATTATATCGCCGTTCAGCGCCCAGTCGTCATAGTCGGGGGCGCGGCCGTCATGCTTCTGACCGGACTTGAGTGCGCCGCCGATACCGATGATGAACGCGGTCTTATGCTCCTTCAGGTATGCGTTTTCACGCTGTTTCGGCGTAAGCTCCGGATACGCGTCCTCAAGCTGCTGGCTCGTCACAAACGAGACGCGGCGCTCCAGCTTTCCGAGGCACTGGAGCTGCGGGTATATGGCCTGCATGGTGTCCTGCGTGTCGCATATGGCCTCGACTATGTCCATGACCGTCGATTTAAGGTGGTCAAGATTGCGGTTTTCGGGCAGGATGACCTTCTCCCAGTCCCACTGGTCAACGTAGACCGAGTGCAGATTGTCCAGCTCATCCTCGTCACGACGTATGGCGTTCATGTCGGTATACAGTCCCTTGCCGGGGTAGAAGCCGTAGCGCTTGAGCGCGAGACGCTTCCACTTCGCGAGCGACTGCACGACCTCGGCGTGCTTGTCGGAGCGCAGGATATCAAAGCCGACGGGGCGCTCAACGCCGTTTAGATTGTCGTTCAAGCCGGAGCTTTCCTCTACAAAGAGCGGCGCGGACACGCGATAGAGATTGAGAAGCGCGCCAAGCCTGTCCTCAAACAGACGCTTGAGCAGACTGATGGCCTTCTGCGTATCATAAATACTGAGTATACTTTTGTAGCCCTCGGGGATAACTGTTTTCATCTTTATACCTCACTCCGTAAACATTTGCGCTATGCGCTGATAGTATTCCTCTGCGCTGCGGCGGAAGCGCTTTTCAATCTCTGCCGCCTGCTCCTCACCGGCGCACAGGAAGCTGAGGTCGATTATCTTACCTTTCCCGTCAGCCATTGCGAGATGCACCGTGCAGCCGTCCTCGGTCACACTGTGTTCGGCGGTTATCATCGCTGCGCGGCGCATACGCTCCTCCACTGGGGCGATGAGCTTGAGCGCCTTGGTGCGCACGGAATATGGGAGGCTCGACTCCACGGCGTCGGCATTGCGGGCGCCCTTCTCGGTTATCTGGTAGCCCTCCGGCGTCTCAATGACGTTGCCGTTCTCGGTAAGCTCGCTGAGGCAGTCGGAATAATCGAAGTAGCCTATTCCGTTGTCGCACTGGCACAGCTCGCCCAGCGTTTCACGGTCTACCACACCAGGCAGGCGGCGCAGAATAAACAAAATCAAGATCTTTATATCAAGTTTTTCGTGTATGAATCCAAATCTATCCATATAGGCACTCCGTAATTTAATTAATAAAAGTATTATATAACGCTCCGGTGTATTTTTTCAAGAGTAAATTCACACTTATACATCATCTTAGCATAGACTGTACTGAAGTTTGCTTCAATCCAGTAAACAGGAGGTCTTATCTATGGCCGACAGAGTTGTGCCGGGGCCGGTAGAGAGCTCGGCATGCATCCGCGAAGCCGTATGCATTAATACCAATAAGATATTTGACAGCTGCCGCGACAAGGATTGTGTTGACGACCTCAGGGTGTTTCCTACCGTCACCTCGCAGTCCTACATAGAGAATGCTCTGAGTGTGCGCGCGAAAGCCGCCGAGCTGCTGTACGTTCAGGTAAATGTGGAGCCGATAACCTTCAACAGAGGCTACTACACGGTTGACTGCACCTATTTCTACAAGATCACCGGCGAGACCTTCCCCAACGCGCAGGCCATAACCGGACTTGCGATATTCGACAAGCGCGTTATGCTCTTCGGCGGGAGCGGGCGCGTCAAGAGCTTTTCTTCCGATACTGTGTCGCCGATATCGTGGGCGGATGATCTCCCGACCGGCGTCGTAGAGTCCGTCGATCCGATAGCGCTGAACATGAAGCTCGTCGAGTCCGAGTGCCTGCTGACGACCGAGCTTGAGCAGCGGAGCGTTCCTGAGTTTATTAACGCGGCATTCCCCGAGACTCTGATTACTACGGACACGGCGCGGAGATGGTACGTCACGATCGGCCAGTTCTCCATAATCCGTCTGGAGCGCGGAACTCAGCTCCTGATCCCAGCGTACGATTACTGCATGCCCGACAAGGAGTGCCCCAGTACATCCGACGACGACCCCTGCGCACTGTTCGGGAAGATACGCTTCCCTGTCGAGGAGTTCTTCCCGCCCGACAGCGTCAAGGACTGCACCGATTACAGGAATCTTGTTTAAGCAAAAACGAGCCGCATACAGCGGCTCGTTTTAGCCTGTAGACAAAGCTGTCGGCAATGTATAGAATTGCATGGGGAGAGTGCAGAGAGGGGACGGGAGTCCCCTTTCT
>URGI01000011.1 GCA_900547315.1 uncultured Eubacteriales bacterium
GAGGTGAAGGATAACCGTTTCATCGCCTATCACTTTTTTTTTTATTTTTGCTACCAGACCGTGGTCGCCAGAGCTATTGCCAAAGTCCGCAATATAGACATGTAGCTCCGGCAGATCTATCACAGATCGGGGCGGCGGCTCCACGCCCTCCGGAAGATAGATGGCCTGATAGAGAAATTCCCGCAAAAGGCCGTATTCTTCCGGGCGTATTTTACGAATGATTGTGTTCATCTCTTTCCTCGCTCTGCCCGTTTGATTGGCTGCCGGATGACGGTTTTCAGCTTTTCCGGCGCGGTCTTGCGCGCGTCGGACAGATATATCTCATGGTGCAGGCGGGTTTCGGAAAAGTCGCTGGCATAGCCGTTTTCCGCGAGGAACGCGTCCATGAGCGCGACGCTCGCAGGCTCGTCGTCATACGCCCCGACATGCATCATCTGCACGCACAGCCCCTCTTCGACCGTTATGAACTCAACGTCCGCGAAGCTGGTCTTTTTCTTCTTTTCCGCCTCGGCGACAGCCCAGTCGAAATCCTGCCGCGTCACGAAATCCGGAACGCGGATAACGGATATCCAGTGGAAATCCTGCTTGTTTTTATAATCGACACCCTCCACGCTGGGCTGCCACCAGAAGCCCTCCAGCGGCGGCACGACATAATCAAAATATCCTTCGATTTGATGGGAACCCTTCTTGCTCATCTTCAGAGTGAAAGCAATGCCATAAAGCAGCCCAATGGCCGCCTTGTACGCGCCGCCCTCCTCGTTTGGGTCACCCACACCGCGCACGGCGATGTAATTCATCGGCGGTATCTCGATGATCTCCGGCTTTGCCTTGGGCATATAGTATTCTTTATATTCCTTTTTGTAATCAAACGCCATATATCTCTCCTCCACTTTGTGCCCATAGTATCATACATGTTATTTACCGGTCAAGCCGCAGTATTTTTCTCCGCCCCGTGATGATTGACAGCTAACATGCGTTAGCTGTATAATAGCGGCATCAACGCAGCTAGGAGGAACGCGCCATGAGAAACACCGACACCAAAACACGGATACTTACCGAGGCGCTGCGGCTCTTCGCCGTCAGCGGCTACGAGGCCGTCACCGTGGAGCAGATATCCGCAGCTGTCGGGATAAAAGCCCCATCGCTCTACAAGCACTACAAGAGCAAGCGGGATATCTTTGACCACATCGTCCTGCGTATGCAGGAGGGCGATGCCGATAAGGCCGGCGAGCACAGGATGCCCGACAGCAATGAGTGCGCCGCGGAAGAGCTTACCCCGCTTGAACGCATACGGCAGTACAGCATCGACATGTTCAGGTACTGGACGGAGGAGGAATTCCCGTCTTGCTTCAGGCGGATGCTGACGCTGGAGCAGTACCGCAGCGCCGAGATGAGCGCACTGTATCAGCAGTACCTCGCGGCGGGGCCGCTTGAATATATGCGTGAGGTTTTCCTGCCGCTATGCGGCGATCCCCGCACGGCGCGGCTGCGAGCTCTGGAGTTTTATGCGCCCATGCATCTGCTGTACAGCATGTATGACGGAGCCGCCGAAAAGTGTGCCGTTCTGCCGCTGCTTGAGGACTATATCGACGGCTTCTGCTCGCGGTTTTCGGCTCCGTGAGCCGGTCATAAAATATTAACATTTTGCCCCTTGACAAGTAACTGCGGTAAAGCTATAATCACAGCTCTTCCGGAGTAAAGCCATGAGTTTCCGGAAGCATAATTATCAGAGAAAAGTCAGGGATTCCAATGAAAAATGCGTTTGATCTCAAAGCCATTTTTCATCCTGTGCAGCTAACACTCGGCTCCTGTTGGAAAACCATCCTGCTGTTTTCGCTGCCCATAATAGTCTCCTATCTTCTGCAGCAGGTCTACTCCATAAGCGACGCGGCGATAGTCGGCCAGACACTGACCGCCGACGAGGTAGCAGGCGTTACCGACACCACCCCGCTCGTCTTCGTTTTCCTGCAATTCGCCTTCGGTTCCAGCGCCGGTTTCTGCGCCGTGACCTCCTGCCGCGTCGGTACGCATGACGATCAGGGCGTGCGCCACTCACTTGCGACGCAGTTTGTGCTCTCCACCGTGCTGACCGTCGTCCTCACCGCGCTCGCGCTTGCACTTCTGAACCCGATGCTCGCGTGGATAAACGTCACGCCGGACAGCCCCGCGGTCTATAACGCAGCGCACACCTACTGCATGATCATCTTCTCCGGTATCGGCGCGCAGCTTTTTTATAACTTCATCTGCTCGTTCCTGCGCAGCATGGGCGACTCGGCAACGCCGCTGCTCTTCCTGCTGTTCTCGACCGTCCTGAACGTCGGGCTTGACCTGCTGTTCATCCTCGCGTTCCATTGGGGCGTCGCGGGCGCCGCGATAGCGACCGTCGCCGCGCAGCTGATAAGCACCTTTGCCTGTTTCTTCTACGCGTTCTCAAAATATCCGCAGCTCCGCCTCGGCCGCGAGGACTGGCGCATCACATGGCGCGACGTCTCGCGTCACCTGATACAGGGCGTGCCGCTCGGCCTCCAGTTCTCCGTGCTGTCAATCGGCATCATTGTGATGCAGGGCGTCGTGGTGCAGTTCGATATACTCGACGGTGTCATGGTCTCGAACGCGGCGCAGAATGGCTTCGGCGCAGCGCACAAGCTCAACAACCTGCTTATGACACCGTTCAACGGCCTCGGCTCCGCCATGACGAGCTTCGCCGCGCAGAACCTCGGCGCCGGCGACTACGCGCGCATCCGCAAGGGCACGCTGCAGGCGCTCATCATCGCCGCCGTCATAACCGCCGTTATGGTCGGTACCGGCCTGCTGCTGACGATAAACGGCGCGTATCTGCACATCTTCCTCAGCGCCGACAAGGTCACGCCAGAGACCATCCGCTATGGCAACGCATATCTGCATATTGACCTTGCGATGTACCCCTTCCTCGCGTTCATCTTCGTCATGCGAAACTGCGTACAAGGCATAGGCCGCCCGCAGTTCATCCTCGGCGCTGGCACCGCGGAGCTTGTCGCACGCGTCACCGTGTGCCTGCTGCTGCCCCCTGCGATAGCGGGCGGAGCCGTCAGCGCGGCCGCGCCCATGCTCGCTTTCTACGCGATGTGCGCCGCCGACCCCGTGGCGTGGATGTCCGCGGACGCGGTGCTGTCCGTCCCGTTCATACGGAACATCCTGCGTTCGGATTACCGGTACTTCTATCGCTTAGATAAATCAGATTTGTAAGATAAGCAAAAAGCTCCCGCTGGGTCTGAAATGCCCTGCGGGAGCTTTTTGGTTTGCTGTTAACAAATTTTTCATTAATTCATAATTTTTGTTGAATTCTTACAACAGCGATGTTATAATCTATCGTATCCTAGGGATTCATAATCAATATGACCATCCCGCGAAGTACAAATTTTACAGGAGGAAAACAAATGAAGAAGCTCTTCGCACTGCTTCTGGCTCTGTGCATGGTGTTCGCGCTGTGCGCTTGCGGCCAGCAGGCCGCTTCCCAGCCTGAGGAATCCAAGGCTCCCGAAGCAGAGACCCCCGCAGAAAACACTCCCGCAGAGAACACTGAGAAAGCTCCGGAAGATTACACCGGCAAGCTCGTTGTCTACTCTCCCCACGATGCCGATCCTCTGAACGCAGGCGTTGCCCAGTTCATGGAGAAGTATCCCAACATCCAAGTTGAAGTCATCGCCGCCGGTACCGGCGAGCTGTGCCAGCGCCTCGTTGCAGAAGCTGCCAATCCCCAGGGCGACGTTCTGTGGGGCGGCGGTGCTGACACCCTCGCGGCCTACAACGATTACTTTGAGCCGTACGTCTGCGCAAACGACGAGTTCATCGGCGAAGCCTACAAGGATCCCAACGGCTACTGGATAGGCGAGTCCCCGCTGCCCATGGTCTTCATCTACAACAAGACCATGCTCTCCGAGGATGAAGTCCCCACCACCTGGGAAGGCCTCTGCGACGAGAACCTGAAGGGCAAGATCGCTTACTGCTCTCCCTCCAAGTCCGGCTCCGCTTACACACAGCTGTGCACCATGCTGTTCAGCCAGCCCACCATCGATGAAGGCTGGGCGCTCGTTGAGAAGTTCATCGCCAACCTCGACGGCAAGCTTCAGGACAGCTCCGGCAACTGCCACAAGCTCGTTGCTTCCGGTGAGTACGCCCTCGGCGTGACCATCGAGAAGTCCGCAGTCCTCTACAACGACAACCCCGACATCGGCTATGTATATCCTGAGAAGAACTCCGCCGTTCCCGACGGTGTTGCTCTCATCAAGGGCTGCCCCAATGAAGAGAACGCAAAGCTGTTCATCGACTTCGTCACCAGCGCTGAGTGCCAGACCGCTCAGAACGCCGACTGGGCACGCCGCCCCGTCCGCTCTGACGTCGCTCCTCAGGGTCTCTGCTCTCTCGACGACTGCAACGTCGGCAACTACGACTTTGACTACGCCGCCGCCAACAGAGATTCCATCAAGGAGAAGTTCAACGACCTCATTGCAGGCTGATTTTCTTTGATCCAAGCTTACCCGGAGGGCACCTTCCAATGGTGCCCTCTTGCGGTATTATGCGCGGACTGAAAAATGCTACGGCACGGCTCCGGAATATTTTTGAATCTGCGTAATATAAAACTTTACACATATACGGAGGAGACCACATGAGCAATCAGGTAATCATCAAGGACGCCGTCAAGCGCTACGGCGACTTCACCGCACTCAACGGCGTTTCGCTGGACATCCGCGAGGGCGAATTCTTCACTCTGCTCGGCCCGTCCGGCTGCGGCAAGACCACGCTTCTGCGCATGATAGCGGGCTTTAACTCCATCGAGGGCGGCGACTTCTATTTCGGCGACAAGCGCATCAACGACGTGCCCGCTCATAAGCGCGACATCGGCATGGTGTTCCAGAACTACGCCATCTTCCCGCACCTGAGCGTGCGCGATAACGTCGCCTACGGTCTCAAGGCGCGCAAGGTTCCGGCCAGAGAGATAAAGCCCCGTGTGGACGAGGCGCTGGAGCTGGTGCAGATATCCCACCTTGCCGACCGCAAGCCGAACGAGCTGTCCGGCGGTCAGCAGCAGCGCGTCGCGCTGGCGCGCGCATTCGTCATCGAGCCGAGCGTTCTGCTGATGGACGAGCCGCTGAGCAACCTTGACGCGAAGCTGCGCGTGCAGATGCGCTCCGTCATCAAGAAGCTCCAGCGCCGCCTCGGCATCACCACCATATACGTCACGCACGATCAGGAGGAGGCACTCGCCATCTCCGACCGTATCGCCGTTATGAAGGACGGCCACATCATGCAGATCGGCACCCCGAACGAGATATACGCCAAGCCGCAGAATCCGTTCGTCGCAGGCTTCATCGGCGTCAGCAACTTCCTCGACTGCGAGGTCTCCGCTCCCGGTGGCGGCGTCGCGGACGTCAGCATCAAGGGCGAGCTGAACATTCAGGTTCCCGTCCGCCGCGAGTATTCCGGCAAGGGCAAGATATCCGCGCGGCCGGAGCAGCTGTTCTTCTCCGCCGACGGTATGCCCGGAACTATTCTGTTCTCCACCTTCCTCGGCGACTTCATCGAGTACGAAGTGCAGCTTGACGACGGGCAGAACCTCATCGTCAACGAGTACACCAAGGATACCGCCGAGGTGCACACCGACGGCGAGAAGGTGCATCTCAGCTTCGACCCGCTGCGCATCAGCCTGTACGACGTGAACGAGGAGGTGCTCAGCCTGTGAACAAACGTCTCGGTTCCCGCTGGAGACCGGATTTCTGGTTTTTCACAAAGGTATTCGTGATCCTCGCCATGTGCATGTTCATCGTGTACCCGTTCTACACGATACTCACGAAGAGCGTGTTCTCCAACAAGGTCGACGGCATAACGCTCTATAACTTCAAGCGCTTCTTCTCGAAGCCCTACTACTATCAGGCCCTCATCCGCTCCATGGTCGTGTGCTTCGCCACCGTCCTTACAACCACCATCGTCGGCGTTCCCATCGCGTATCTTATGACGCGCTACAACATCCCCGGCAAAAAGGTCCTGCACATCTTCATTATAATGAGCCTTATGAGTCCCCCGTTCATTGGCGCGTACTCATGGATAATCCTGCTCGGCCGCGCCGGTCTGCTTGCAAAGCTGTTTGCAAAGATCGGCCTTGTCGCGCCGACGATATACGGCCGCGGCGGCATAATCTTCGTCTTTACGCTGCACCTATTTCCGTACATCTACCTCTACACCTCGGGCGCGATGAACAGCATCGACTCCTCGCTTGAGGAAGCGTCCGAAAACCTCGGCATGAGCAAGCTCCGCCGCATCTGGACGGTCACTCTGCCGGTCATCCTCCCGTCGATACTCGCGGGCTGCATCATGGTGTTCATGACCTGCCTTGCCGACTTCGGCACCCCGATGCTCCTCGGCGAGGGCTACACCGTGCTGCCGGTGCTTGTCTACAACGAGTACATGTCCGAAAGTGCGACAGACCCCTACATGGCCTCGGCGCTGTCGGTCATCATCGTCGTCTGCTCGCTGACGATGCTCGCTTTCCAGAAGCTCGTCGTAGACAAGCGCAACTACATGATGAGCTCGCTCCGTCCCCCTCAGGAGACGAAGCTCCGCGGCTGGAAGCGCTTCTTCGCCTCGCTGCCGATATACATTGTCGTCGCACTGGCGTTCCTGCCGCAGATCGTCGTCGTGTGCCAGTCCTTCGTTGAGCGCAGCTTCTCCGGCATGGTCAAGGGCATCAACTTCAACAACTACCGTACGATAATGTCCCGCCTCGGCCGCAACATCCGCAACACCTACGTGTTCTCGATAATCGCCATCGTGTTCATCATCATTATCGGCATCCTTGTGTCGTACATCCTCGTCCGCAAGAAGGGCAAGGTCGCAAACCTCATCGACACGCTCATCATGTTCCCCTACGTTATCCCCGGCTCCGTCCTTGGTATCGGCCTTATTGTCGCGTTCAACCGCAAGCCCATCATCCTTGTCGGCACCGCGGCCATAATGATAATCTCCTACATCATCAGAAAATTGCCATACACGGTGCGCTCCGGCAGCGCGTTCCTATACCAGATGGATCCGTTTATTGAGGAGGCGTCGATTAACCTCGGCGTGTCCCCGATGAAGACCTTCTTCACCGTCACGGCACGCATGATGCTGCCGGGCATCATGTCCGGAGCCGTGCTCAGCTGGATCACCTGCATCAACGAGCTGTCCAGTTCCATCATGCTCTACTCCGGCAAGACCTCGACCATTGCCGTTGCGATCTATCAGGAGGTCGTCCGCATGAGCGATGGCACCGCCGCCGCGCTTGCGACTATCCTCACGCTCACGACGATAATCTCGCTTGTGATCGTGTTCCGCGCCACAAAGGGCAAGGTGAAGATAGTCTGATGATAAAAAACATCATTTTTGACATGGGCAATGTCCTGCTGAAGTTCGACAGGAACTATTTCCTTGACGCCGTCGGCGTGAAGCCCGCGGACAGGCGGACGCTTATGAACAACGTCTATCTCTCGCTCGAATGGGCGAAGATGGATCGCGGCTCCATGACCGAGGAGGAAGCCGCCGCGAGCATGTGCAGCCGCCTCCCCGAGCGGCTGCACGAGCAGGCGCACCTGTTGGTCGACCGCTGGGACAGGCCGATCCTGCCCGTCCCCGGCATGGCGGAGCTTGTACGCGAGCTGAAGGAAGCGGGCTACGGCGTATACCTGCTCTCCAACGCCAGCTACCGGCAGCATGAGTACTGGCCGCGCGTTCCCGGCAGCGAGTATTTTGACGGGACGCTGATATCGGCGGACGTCAAGCTCGTCAAGCCATGCGCGGAAATATATGAGTTGCTGTATTCGACCTTTGATCTTACCCCCTCTGAGTGCCTGTTTATCGACGATTCGGCAGCAAACATCGAAGGCGCGGAGCGTACCGGCATGCCGGGCATAGTTTTTCACGGCGACGCGGACGAGCTTCGCGGCGAAATGAAAGCCTTCGGAGTCAAGGTCTGAGTCTGCAAAAACAAACCGGAACACCTATTGGTGTTCCGGTTTGTTTTTGTCCTCGCAGCGGCCGCACCGCGCGGTACAATGTGTGCAGTCGCCGCTGCATCCGCAGCAGTTCCCGCTCTTCATCGAGCGCCGCCAGACTCCAAACGCCCGCGCGGCGCATATGGCAACCAGCGCCAGCAGCACATAATCCGGCCAGCTCATCACACGAATCCCCCTGCCGCAGCGTAGGCGATGAACGCCGCGCACCACGCCACCGCGCACTGCATCAGCACAACACCAGCCGTTTTCACTGTCGAGTTAAGCTCACGGCGTATCGTCGCCATGGCGGCGACGCAGGGAGTATACAGCAGCGTAAAGACGAGGAAGCCGATGGCCGCGCGCGTTGAGAGCATGGACGATATGGCGGCACCGCCAAGCAGAACTTCAAGCGTACTCACAACCGACTCCTTTGCAATCAAACCGGAAATGAGCGCGGTTGCGCAGCGCCAATCCGCAAAGCCCAGCGGTGCAAACAGCGGGGCTATCCAGCGGCCTATGAGCGCCAGCAGGCTTGCCGAGCTGTCCGCCACAACGTTCAGCCGTGTGTCAAAGCTCTGGAGGAACCAGATTATGATAGTTGCAAGGAAGATTACCGTAAACGCACGCTGCAGGAAGTCGCGCGCCTTTTCCCACAGCAGCAGCGCGACACTTTTCAGACTTGGCATACGGTAATTCGGCAGCTCCATTACAAATGGTACGGGCTTACCGCGAAAGACTGTTTTATTCATAATGAGCGCCGCCGCAATGCCGACAAGGATGCCCAGCAGATAGAGCGATATCATAACCAGCGCGCGGTATTTTGGGAAAAAGGCCGCGGTAAAGAACGCATATATTGATATTTTTGCCGAGCAGCTCATATACGGCGTAAGCAGAATGGTCATCTTGCGGTCACGGTCGGACGAGACTGTGCGCGTCGCCATAATGGCCGGTACAGAGCAGCCGAAGCCGATGAGCATCGGAACTATGCTGCGCCCGGACAGGCCGATCTTTCGCAGCGGCTTATCCATCACGAAGGCCACGCGCGCCATATAGCCGGTATCCTCCAGGATGGAGAGGAAGAAAAACAGCGTTACGATTATCGGCAGGAACACAAGCACGCTGCCGACACCCGCAAAAATGCCGTCGATTATCAGGCTATGTACCACGGGGTTGATGCCGTAAGCCGTAAGCCCCGCGTCAACGATCCGCGTCAGTGCGTCGATCCCAAGCTCAAGCCAGTCCGACAGTCTCTGGCCTATAACGTTGAAGGTCAGATAAAAGGTCAGCAGCATTATGCCGAGAAAGACGGGTATAGCTGTGTAGCGCCCAGTGAGTACCTTATCTATACGTATGGAGCGCGCATGTTCTTTGCTCTCATGGCATTTGATGACGGAATGCTCCACAACGTTCTCAATGAACGTATAGCGCATGTCCGCAAGCGCCGCATTTCTGTCCAGCCCCGCCTCATTCTCCATCTGCACGACGCAGTGCTCAAGCAGCTCCTTTTCGTTCTGGTCAAGCCCCAGTTCGTCTGCAAGACCGTCCCCGCCCTCGATAAGCTTCGCCGCGCAGAAGCGGGCGGGAACGCCTATGCGATCCGCATGGTCGGCAATAAGATGAACAACGGCGTGGATGCAGCGGTGAACGGCCGAATCCTCCCCGCAGAAGTCTGTTACCTTCGGCATGACTTTGCCGCGCGCAGTCGCCATAGCCTGATCCACGAGCTCCGACACGCCCTCGCCCTTCGCCGCCACGATAGGCACCACTGGGATGCCCAGCGCGGCACTCATTTTCCGAACGTCGATCGCCCCGCCGTTGGCGCGCACCTCGTCCATCATATTTAGCGCCAGCACCATCGGTACGCGAAGCTCAAGCAGTTGGAGCGTCAGATAGAGATTACGCTCAATATTCGTCGCATCAACAATGTTGATTATCCCGTCCGGCTTCTGGTTGATTATAAAGTCGCGCGAGACGATCTCCTCCTGCGTATACGGACGGAGCGAATATATACCGGGCAGGTCAACGACGGAGCAGTCCTTCTCCCCGCGTATATCGCCGATCTTCTGATCGACCGTTACACCGGGAAAATTCCCGACGTGCTGATTGGAGCCGGTGAGCGCGTTAAAAAGCGTGGTCTTACCGCAATTCTGGTTGCCGACAAGCGCAAATATCATTCCGCACCGACCTCCACCTCTATCTTCTCCGCTTCTTCCACGCGCAGCGTCAATTCATAGCCGCGCACGCGGATCTCTATCGGATCGCCCATCGGCGCGACCTTCTGAAGCGTAACACGCGTTTTCGGAATGATTCCCATGTCAAGCAGGCGGCAGCGCAGTGCTCCGTCGCCGCCTACGGCGGTGATAACAGCCGCAGCTCCTATTTTCAACTCGTTGAGCGTCATATTTCTATCCTCTCTAAAGTTAGTTTCTTCTAACCTTTATATACATATAAGTTAGCATTTACAAACTTATATGTCAAGAGAAAAGATTCAGAACGCGGCGCAATTAATTTACATATTATTGTTTACATAATGTTATTGGAGTGTAAATAAAGACCGTGCCGGTGGCACGGTCTTGGTTAGGTTACACGTTTATCCACTGCGGCATGGCGATCAGCGCTATGACCGCCAGCGCGAGAGCTATCGCCGATAGCTTGCCGAGCAGCATTTTTACGGCGTTCATTTTATTACTCAGCGAGCTGCTTGCCCATGGCCTTGCAGGACGCAAGCGCGCCGTTGTCGGGCGCTTCGTTGCAGATCACGCTCTCGCAGGCGAGGGTGATGCCGGCGTCGCCGCAGTCGTCTTCCCAGATGCGCATCCAGTCGCCGTCGCCCCAGCCGTAGGAACCGAAGAGTGCGATCTTCTTGCCGCCGAGGCTGCCCTTTACGGACGAGAACATCGGCTCGAACTCGCTCTCTTCCAGCATCTCGGAACCCATTGCCGGGCAGCCGAACGCTATTGCGTCATACTTGCTGACGGAAGCCGCGTCAACCTGATCGGGGGTGAGAATGACTGCATCCGCTCCTCCGTCCTTCATGCCGGCGAGGACAGCCTCTGCCATTGCCTCGGTGTTGCCGGTGCCGCTCCAATAAATAACAGCTGTTTTCTTCATGTTTTTACTTCCTTTCAAATCAATTTCATGCCGATACCGCAAGCCTGTCCAGACTGACTCCGGCCTGCCACATGCGGCAATATATGTCCGTACACTTTTTGAATTTCTCGAACATCGCTTTCGCGCGCTTCTCGTCGCCGTACACCTTCCAGAGTCCGGAATACTTGAAGTTTGCGGCGTTATTGTCGATAAATCCTTTCACGTCTTCGGGAGGATAGCTCAGGAACAGGCCGATCTCGTGCGGAAAATCCTTGTTGCCGCGCAGCCTCTGAATAAGCTTCACAACGCAGCGGTCGCAGTCGGTGCAGGAATATCCTGCGGCGTCAAGAATCTCAGCCGCCTTGTCGTCGTTGAGGTCGCGCCACAGCTCCGTCGGTCTGTACAGGTACAGCAGCACTCTCTTTTCGGAATAGCGCAGCGGCAGCAGCCGAAGCCCCTTCGGCACGAGCACACGGTTGAGCCTTCTGACGTCCTCGGTCATGCCCTCCCTTGTGTCATACGGACATGAAAACAGGCTGCCTGTCTTGACCCCGGCGAGGGTGGGCGCGCACTGGCGCACAAACATTTCCTCCGACATGGCTGTCCTCCTTTTTATTATTGGATATTATTTTATCCGGTGTGCTTTTCCAGTATTCCCCGCAGTGCGGAGAGAGAGCTGGTGTGGCAGCGCTCGATTATCGTATTGTGTCCCTTCAGCTCGCTCAACGCGCCCTGAACCATCTTGTGGGACATGGTGCTGGTGAAAAATATCGTCAGATCCGGACGGCCGAGTTTATTTTTAAGCCCTCCACCGGGCTTGGTAAACACCTTTGCGTCACAGCTATATGCCTTGCAGAGGTCCATATATCTGCGCTCCATACACTCATTTCCGCCTAAAATTACAACGCTCACTGGTCGCTCCTTTCTTATTCCGGTTAGAGTCATTTAACTTATGCTTTATAAATAACAGCGTTCCAGACGCTGTGTATTTTCAATGTTTATCTTAATCTCCCCCCTGGGGGGAGACGGGATAGATTACCGTCTTCCGAAGAGGCCGTGCTTCTCAGGCGCGGGGCCGGATGTGACGTCCTTGACCTCGTAGCCCGTCGCGTTTATCGCGGAGCGCAGCGCGCTCTCATCTATGGGCTGCTCGGAGAGGATCACGCAGCGTCCCTTGCTGTGGGAAGAACTGACCTTCTTGACATCGAAGTTCTTACGCACTACATCGTTTATATGCGACTCGCACATTCCGCACATCATTCCGTCTATCATTACAACAGTTTCAGTCATTTTGTGCTCCCTCCTGTGCCGCAAGCTGCGGCATCTGATCGGCCACCTGCTCAAGCGCCGCGCAGGCGGCATTGCGGCAGGCCGTATCGTCAACGCTGACGACCTTTTTTATCTGTATGAACAAAGCGTCATAGCAGGTTCTGTAAAGCGCCGCCGCTTCTCTGCCCTCATCGGTGAGATACACAGCGCCATAGCGCTCGCGCTCGGCAAGTCCTGCATCGCACAGGCTCTGTATCATGTGATGAGCGCTCGGCTTGGTAACGTTCAGCTCCGTTGAAACATCAACGCAGCGCACACCCTTGCCGTCCTTGCAAAGGCCCGAGATGGCAAGCAGATACTTAATTGCCGACGCCGACAACCTGTTTTCTTGATATGGCATCCCTGACCTCCGTTTCTTTTTAAATTGGAGGGGCGAAGCACGCCCCGCCCCTCCATACCTGTGTTACGAGTGGTTATGGCAGTTGCCATGCATTGCGCAGTGTGCACAATTTGCTCCGCAGGAGGATTTACCCTGTTTCTTCTGCTTGATGAGATACACGCTGATACCAACAACTATGGCTATCAAAACCAGCGTTATGAGTATCGTGCCAATATTCGCTGATAACCATGCCAACATTGAAAATCTCTCCTTTCAGCGGGATTGCGATATTATTAGAGGTAAATTACTTGACGCTGCTGAGCTTGGTTGCTTCCTTGTAGGGCTTAGCGAGCATGTAGATGATGAGTGCCAGAGCCGCGATCGCGAAGATCAGGCCGATGACGTTGACGCTGCCGGTGAACAGGCCGCCGAACTGGTTGATCAGCAGAGCGATGATGTAAGCGAAGCCGCACTGATAGCCGATTGCAAACCAAGTCCACTTTGCGTTGTTCATCTCACGCTTGATTGCGCCGATAGCCGCGAAGCAGGGAGCGCAAAGAAGGTTGAAGACGAGGAAGGAGTAGCCGGTGATGCCGGTGAACGCGCTGGCGATGTTCTGGTAAACAGTGCCGTCGCCGCCGCCATAGAGGATACCGAGAGTACCAACAATGTTCTCCTTAGCGACAAGGCCGGTGATGGAAGCGACAGTTGCCTGCCAGTTGCCCCAGCCAAGCGGAGTGAAGATCCAGGCGATTGCGTTGCCGATGGTTGCGAGGATGGAGGAGTCGATCTGATCCTCAGAGAGCATCTGGAACTGACCCTCGACCCAGCCGAAGTAAGTGGTGAACCATACGAAGATGGTGGACAGCAGGATGATGGTACCGGCCTTCTTGATGAAGCTCCAGCCGCGCTCCCACATGCTGCGGAGGACGTTGCCGAGAGTCGGCCAGTGGTATGCGGGCAGCTCCATAACGAAGGGAGCAGGCTCGCCGGAGAACATCTTGGTCTTCTTCAGCATGATACCGGAGATGATGATAGCGGCCATGCCGATGAAGTATGCGGAGGTGGAGACAATTGCGCTGCCGCCGAAGAGGGCGCCTGCGATCATTGCGATGAACGGGACCTTTGCGCCGCAGGGGATAAAGGTGGTGGTCATGATCGTCATACGGCGGTCACGCTCATTTTCGATGGTACGGGAAGCCATGATACCGGGAACGCCGCAGCCGACACCGATGAGCATCGGGATGAAGGACTTACCGGAAAGGCCGAACTTGCGGAAGATACGGTCAAGAACGAAGGCGATACGCGCCATGTAGCCGCAGGCTTCGAGGAAAGCCAGCATCAGGAACAGAACGAGCATCTGGGGGACAAAGCCAAGGACCGCGCCGACACCGGCTACGATACCGTCAAGGATAAGTCCGCTCAGCCAGTCAGCTGCGCCTGCAGCCTCAAGGCCGTCACCGATGAGAACAGGGATACCGGGGACCCATACGCCGTAGTCAGCGGGGTCGGGAGCGTCAAAGCCGTTCTCCTTGAGGTAAGCGACTGCATCGACATAGGTCATAGCTACAGTGGAATCCTCGTCGGCATCCTCAGGGATGGCGTCATAGTAAGCGGTCATGTCGTTGATCGCGAGGGTCTCTTCATCTTCAACGCCGATGACAGCTTCCTTGGACTCGGGCTGGAACGCTTCTGCCTCAGCGAGGAGAGCGTCGCCGTCGAAGTCGTCTGCTTCAACGTCGGTCTCAGTGCCGAGGAACGCGTCTACTGCGGTGAGAGCCGCGGTGTACTCGTCGTTGACGTCATTGTACTCGGAAGAGCCGATGCCGAACAGGTGCCAGCCGTCGCCGAACACGCCGTCATTTGCCCAGTCGGTAGCGGGAGCACCGACAGCGACCATTGCGACCCAGTAAACGAGGAACATTACGACCGCGAATATCGGCAGGCCGAGCCAGCGGTTAGTGACGATCTTATCGATCTTATCGGAAGCGGAGAGGCCGCCCTTGTTTTTCTTCTTGTAGCAGCCCTTGATAATGCTTGCTATGTAGACGTAGCGCTCGTTGGTGATGATGCTCTCTGCGTCGTCATCCAGCTCCTTCTCGGCGGCCTTGATGTCC
Source organism: uncultured Eubacteriales bacterium (assembly GCA_900547315.1). GTDB lineage: Bacteria > Bacillota > Clostridia > Oscillospirales > Oscillospiraceae > Limivicinus. The sequence goes on from URGI01000011.1 coordinate 14,859, forward strand.
TCCTCGATGTGAGCCATAACGTCGGCGGGGATGCTGAGCTTCTCAAGCACCTTGTCATCACGCTCGAAGATCTTTATTGCGTACCAGCGCTGCTGCTCCTCGGGCATGTTGTGAACTGCGGCTTCCTCGATGTGAGCTATAGCATGCTCAACAACACCGGAGAAGGTGTGCATCGGAACGGTCTTGGTGTTCTTGGCGGCCTTGATGGCGGCTTCAGCCGCGGTCATAACGCCGTCGCCCTTCAGAGCGGAGATCTCATAGACCTCGCAGCCCAGCTCGCGGGACAGTTCCTTTATGTTTATCTGGTCGCCGTTCTTGCGGACGACGTCCATCATGTTTATCGCAACGACCACGGGGATGCCAAGCTCAGTGAGCTGAGTGGTCAGGTAGAGGTTACGCTCAAGGTTGGTGCCGTCGACGATGTTGAGTATCGCGTCAGGGCGCTCACTTATCAGGTAGTTACGGGCAACAACTTCCTCCAGCGTGTATGGGGACAGGGAGTAGATGCCGGGAAGGTCCATGATGACGACGTCGTCATGCTTCTTGAGCTTGCCTTCCTTTTTCTCGACGGTGACGCCGGGCCAGTTACCAACAAACTGATTGGAACCGGTCAGCGCATTGAACAGCGTTGTTTTACCGCAGTTCGGATTACCCGCAAGGGCAATTTTGATCTGTTTTTCCATCATTAAGCTCCTTTGAAGTTAAACTAAATTAACTGCCGACCAAAAATTTTACTCGACTTCGATCATTTCCGCGTCGGCTTTTCTGAGACTCAGCTCATAACCGCGGACAGTGACCTCAACGGGGTCTCCCAGAGGGGCGACCTTGCGGACGTAAACTTCGACGCCCTTGGTAATGCCCATGTCCATGATCCTGCGTTTGACAGGACCCTCGCCGTGGAGCTTGACGACCTTGACAGTTTCGCCTATCTTGGTCTCCTTCAGTGTTTTCATAGTCCTCTCTCCTTTTTTGGTTTTTATACCATGATCTTGCTTGCCATCTCTTTGCTGATGGCGATTCTGGCTTCCTTGACCTTGACGATGACGTTGCCGCCGATGGTCGAAATGACCGTAACGGTTCCGCCCGCGACAATGCCGAGATCCTCCAGATGTTTTTTTACTTCAGGACTGCCGCCGACTTTTCGGATCATGTTCTCCTCACCGGCGTCTGTCAGAGTAAGCGGCATCATATATATCCCTCCGTATCTTAGCTCTGTGGTCGGTTAACAGCCTCTAACCCAAAGTCGAAAGAAAAAGGTTAAGTGCCTTTAACCGTGACATAGTTTAACACGACTAACCTTGTGTGTCAATAGCTTTTTTTAATATTTTTTTCGACCTTGCATTTTTGGTTAAATTGTGTTAACCTATATATTACAAAACAGCAAAGGATGGTGCAGATTGCCATGGAGATATTGAGAGCTTCCGAGGATTACCTCGAGGCAATGCTGATGATGAAGGAAAAACATGGCTATGTCCGTTCCATCGATGTGGCCGAGTTCTTAGGCGTGACAAAGCCCAGCGTAAGCTATGCGACCAAACGGCTCAGAGAAAGCGGGCATATCACGATGGACAAAGACGGCCTGATAACCCTGACCGACACCGGTATGGCGGTCGCTTCGAGCATGCTTGACCGGCACAAGACGCTGACGGCGTTTCTTATCGACATCGGCGTCGATAAAGAGACAGCCGAGGCAGACGCCTGCAAGATCGAGCACGACATCAGCCAGCAGACCTTTGAGGCCATATGCCGCCACGCGAAGATCCACATCGGCAGCGAGGGCTGAGTCAGCTACCTATTAATATTATGAAGACAGCGCCGGAAATTTTTGGTCAACGTGCCGAAATTTCCGGCGCTAAACAATGCATTGTGCCGATTATTGCAATTTACACAAAATTCACTTCTTTTCTGTCGTTCATCGTGATATAATAAACATATAAAGAGGGGCTTTTCCCCTCAAGGTACCAGTGGATATCGAAAGGAGTTGGCACTAATGAAGTTCACTTTTACCGAGAAGAAGATGGATTCCTCCGAGGATCTGAGAGCCTATGCCACAAAGAAGATCAGCAAGCTCGACCGTCTGTTCAAGACCGAGGCCGAAGCCTATGTCACCTTCAGCATTGAGCGCGGGCGCTTCCTCGCCGAGATCACGATCCATAACAACGGCCTGTACTATCGGGCAAGCGAACTGACGAACGACATGTACGCCTCGGTTGACTCCGGCGTAGCGGCCATTGAGCGCCAGATACGCAGAAACAAGAAGCGGCTCGAAAAGCGGCTTCGCGAGGGCGCGCTCGAGCATGAGAGCTCTCCGGCATTTGTCCCTGTGGAGGATGATGCCGATGAGGAATTCAAAATCGTACGCAGCAAGCATTTTTCCATCAAGCCTATGTCGGCGGAGGAGGCTATTCTGCAGATGAATCTGCTCGGCCATGAGTTCTTCGTGTTCCGTAATATGGACGCGGGTGACGCCATCTCCGTTGTCTATCAGCGCAAGCAGGGCGGTTACGGCCTGATCTGCGATGATGGGCTTCTGGACGATTGATATATAGGAAGTCAGCAGTCAGACAGTTCGAAAAGGCGGTCATATGACCGCCTTTTCCATAAACGCCCCGAATATTCATTCCACAGCGCGGATTTGCATCAAAATGTTGTTATTTTGTAGATTATTCTTGCATATTGTGTTTACCTGGATTAACATTGTATAAGTATTTCGCGCATAAATATTATACAATACATAAACGGAGGTATGAACCATGAAATGTCCGCGCTGCGGAAACGAGATGGTGCTTGACACCCATCGCAAATATCCGCTCAACATGTGCTACGAATGCGGTTATATGGAGGGGCGTCCCGTCGGGGATACCACCAGCAAGACCAACTACGAGCATATGAAGAACCTCAACTTCAACGAGATGGTAGTTTTCCTCTCCAAGGGACTCGGCCTCGAAGAATCCGTTGTGAGCAACTGGCTGAACGATCCCCTCGACTGAGATAAAAATTCTGCGCCGGTGCAGCTTTGCACCGGCGCAGTTTTTATATTTTCCTTACCATGCCTCGGAATCGTCAAAATCGATGAGCGTGGGGTCGACCGGCTCCTCGCGCAGCACGGAGGACATGTAGGCGCTCACCTGGCGGCGCATGTCGCGTCTGGATATCGTGCGGCAGTCCATCAGATCCTGCTGCACCCAGATGAAGTTTATCTTCCGCTCGCGCGCCTGATCGTCGAATATGCCCTGCAGACCGTCCATGCCCTTGCAGGATATCTGGTCATACATGATTATCGTGTCGACTCCGTATTCCTCCGCGACGCGCCACATCTCGTCCACAGCGTTCTTATAGCCTCCCTTGGTGTGCTTGCGCATGGTCGTGCGCTGGAAGGTCAGCGCCAGCCCCTCGAGTGCGCGGCGGCGGGTCGAGGTGTCGATGATCTGCTGGGAGATATGCGTCTCCATATCCATGACGCAGACTATGCCCCAGCACAGCTCCAGCCAGTTGGCGAAATTGGTGTAGTAGTTCGCCGGACACGACCAGACCAGCGCCTTGTGGCGCATCTCGCGCGAGCACGGCAGGCGCCTGGCGTAGCCGTCCTGCATGATGCGGCGCACCTTGCTGTCGGCCTTTATGAACCGGTCATCCATGCCGCCGTGCAGGTGGAAGGAGTACATCCTGTACAGCCACGGCGTCGGCCCCGTGACCTGCGGGTACTTCGTCCGGTTTATCTCCCAAAGGTCGAGATGGAAGCGCGTGACCTCGTTGTAGTTCTCCATGCCCTTATAAAATGCGTCCCAGTCGAACTTCTCCCCCGTCTGCTGCTCGATGAATTCGATGCAGCCCATGATCTCCTCGACCGCGTAGTCCTGCGCGTCGACATCGTCGTTGTATCTCAGCGGTACGCCCAGCTCGTATGTCGGCAGCTTGAAATATCTGTCCTGATACTCGCTTGTCATGACGCTGCCGTCGCAGGGCATGTTGCAGGAGATGAAGCATTTGCCGAATATCGGGTAGTCCCCTTCTATGGCGACGCCCGCCTCAGCCGACGGCAGCGGGCAGACGTCGGCGGGTACGCCGTAGTTCTCCACGCTGTCGAGATACACCGGCGGAAGCTGCTGGTTTATCATCGAGGCGAGGAAAATCGGTATCGTCTGCACCGGAAGCCCGATAAGATTCGGGAAGCCGGACATTATCTCCGTCGGCACCAGCTCGTCAAGGCAGACTATCCTGTCCGAGAGCGACTTTTTGCCGCCAATGGACATGTCCGCGTCGAACATTGTGCCGATGATATCCGTCGTATGCTTGATTATCACGTCGTACAGCAGGTGGCCGGAGCGGAGCTGCACGCCGCGGTTGCCCTCAAGCTGGCGGTCAATGAAGGCCGGAACGGTGAGATACGTCGCCATCCAGCGGTATTTCCACAGCCCTTTCACGACCTGAAGCGGGCTTTTCAGCACGAAGGCTATCATGTCCTTCCATGTCGTGAGCCACCAGCGGAAATCGTACAACGTGTCCCGCAGGCCGCGCCATTCGCGGGTCCTGCGCAGGCCGCTCACGGCCTGATATGTATCGCCGAGGCCGGTTTTCCTTTGCGGCATTACAAGCCCTCCTTTGCCATATTTATATTCTTTATCTCAAGGCTCTCCACAAACGCCTGAACGCGCGTGCGCAGCTGGCCGGATGCGCTGCCGGTATACTGCCGGTCAACGCAGACGGTCGGCACGCCCATCTCCTCGGTCAGGATATGCGAGGCGAGCGGGCGCTCATAGCCCCAGAACTCGCAGAACTTCAGCGCCTCGTACAGTACGCCGTCGGCATGATATTCCTTCACGAGCCGGTAGACAAATTCGCGCCGGTCGAGCACCTTGTCGCGCGCCATGTAGCGCGGACACTGGCTGGACTGCTGATAGAAGCGGCATATCTGGCGCAGCGCGGGTTCGCCCTCGCGCAGCGGTATCTCCTGCCGCCCCGGCAGCGCGCCGAAGCAGAAGCGGTCGGCGACGACGAGCGCGCCGGACTGCTCAACGGTCTTTATAAACTCCGGATCGTCTATCTCGGAGCCTACGATGACGATACGCGCGCGGTACGGGCTTTTCTCGTCCGGCTCGCGGGTCTTCAGCTCCTCGAGCGTCTCGCGCAGATGCGGCAGTATCAGCTTTTTCGGACAGCAGTAGGACACCAGACAGAGTACATGGTATTCATAGCCCGTCACGGGCGGGTTCTTCAGCTTGCGCATATTCCCTATCTCGGTCAGTATGCGGCAGACCTCGTTGTGCTCGGCGACGGCGGCTCGTATCGCGGCGTCGGATATGTCGGTGCCGAATTTCGCGTTCATCGGTTCGAGTATCTTCCGCATTATCTGGTTCTCATAATGCTTCAGCCCGTGCTCGGTTATCTTGAACGGCACGTCGATGAACGAGACGAAGAAGTCCGGCTTGTCCACAAGGCGCAGCAACTCGAAATGCTCCAGCGCGCGGTTCATCTCCGAGCAGGTCTCGCCGCCTGCGATGGCGTCAAGAAAGCTGTACCCGCCCTCGATGCCGCGCTCCACCAGCGCCTTCGAGTAGCCGCAGAGATAGTTTGTAAGGTAGTAGGTCGAGATGTCCATCGACCCTGTGCGCGGCGCGCGCATACGCACGGAAAAGCAGTTGTCAAGATTCAGCAGCACCTCCGGCACATGATAACATGTGTAGCCGATCGGGTGCGCCCCGCTCTCCGCCGCGCGCAGAACAAGCTCGTTCGCTGCGTCGTCGAGCAGATGCTCGAAGTATATGAGATGTTTCAGATCCCTCATTGCCGTCCCCCTATAATTATTTTGTTTTGACAGATTTCCCTGACGTGATTATACATTATGCAAAAAGTCTTTTCAACACTTGACTTGGTGATAAATAGTAATTAAAATAGAAAAAAGCGTATGCGAGGTTCAGATATGATAGATGACAGCGCCGTTTACGGCTTTCTCGACGAGTACAAGCTCCGCTGCGGGATAACCGAGCGGTATATTGACCTGTCGTCCGAGGTCGGCGAGCTCGGCAAGGAGCTGCTGAAAGCGACGGATTACGGCAAGGTCGATTTCAGAATGACGGCGGACACAGAGCAGGAGCTTGGCGACTGCCTGTTTTCCCTCATCGCGCTGAGCCGTGAGCTTGGCATAGACCCCGCAGCCGCTCTTGACTCCACATTGGCAAAATACAAGCGCAGATTCGACGCAAAGGGCCGCATAGGCTCTGATGATAACTGAAAATCTATACAACGGAGGCAATTATGCGATTTATTGATAAGGCATGGTACAGAAGCTTTCAGATGGGCATGAACATCGGCAGCCGCGCGCTCTACTGGCGCAAGCCCATCCTCGTCTCCGGCGAGGGCAGCTCGAAGAATATCGCTCCCCTGCTCAAGGAGCATGACGTCAGCCGCGTCATGGTCGTCACCGGTCGGCACGTCGGCAAGTCTCTCGCTCCGGCGATACTCGAAAGCCTGAAGGCCGCCGGTATCGAATATTACCATTTCAGCGAGGTCGAGGCGAACCCCTCCACGACCACTGTGTTCAAGATCCGCGAAGCATACCGTGACAATTACTGCAACGGCTTTCTCGCAATCGGCGGCGGCTCGCCGATGGACGCCGCGAAGGCCGCGGCCGCGCTTATCGTCCGTCCGGACAAACAGATAGGCGACATGGCGGGTCTTTTCAAAGTCGGCCGCAGGCTGCCGCCCTTCGTCGCCGTGCCGACGACCGCGGGCACCGGCTCGGAGACGACGATTGCTGCCGTCATTACCGACGCCGCGACGCATCATAAATACGCCATCATGGATCTGAACCTTGTCCCGCTGTACGCAGTCATGGATCCGGAGCTGACGCGCGACCTCCCGCAGAAAACCACGTCCACGACCGGTATGGACGCCCTGACCCACGCGGTCGAGGCCTATCTCTGCTGGACGAACAACACCGCCGAGAGCATCCGGCTCGCCGAGGAAGCGGTCATCGCGATCTTCAAATATCTTGAGCGCGCATATAACAACGGCAGCGACATGGAAGCGCGCGAGGAGATGCTGAAGGCATCGTTCAAAGCGGGCTTCGCGTTCACGCGGGCGGGCGTCGGCAACGTTCACGCCATAGCGCACACGATGGGCGGCATATACGGCACCCCGCACGGGCTTGCGAACGCCGTTATTCTCCCGATAGTCCTTGAGGACTACGGCGAGGTCGTTTATAAAAAGCTCGCGCATCTTGCGGAGATATCCGGTGTCGCCAGAACCGGCAGCGACGAAGAGAAGGCCAAGGCCTTCATCGCCGAGATATACGCCATGAACAAGCGCATGGGCATCCCCGAGGGGCTGCACGTTGAGGAGAAGGACATCCCCCAGATGGTCGAATGGGCGCTTGCCGAAGCGAACCCGACCTATCCCGTACCCGTACTGTATGACGAGGCGCGCTGCGCCTCGGTCATCCTCCGCATAAATGAGAGGGCCTGATGCAGCTAGAAGAACTCCGGCTTATAACAGCCAGCAACATAATCAAGCTCCGCACAGGAGCGGGCATGACGCAGGCCGGGCTTGGCCAGCGGCTTAACTACTCCGATAAGAGCATATCGAAATGGGAGCGCGGCGAGGCGATACCTGATGCGTTTGTCCTCACTCAGATGGCCGAGCTCTTCGGCGTGACGGTGGACTATCTCCTCTCGTCGCACGACGCATGGGAAAAGCCGAAGGACGAGGACGAAGAGGAACCGCCGAGCTACAGTGTGGACACCATTATCGCGTTGGCGCTGGTCAGCGTGATGACCGTGGCGCTCACCGTGTTCGTAACGCTGTGGATAATCGGCATCCTCGAATGGCGCATCTTTCTCATCGGCATTTCCGTCACGCTGCTCACCTATATGGTGCTCGACTGCGTGTTCAAAGGCGCCCGCCGGCTGCTGTACATTCTCTCAGCCTTTGTGTTCAGCCTCATCGTGCTGGTCTATTTCTTCATTCCGGTGGAGCGTCCGTGGCAGCTTTTCCTGCTGGCGATACCGGCGGAGATCATAGTTTACCTCGGCTGCAACATCCGCAAAAGTCCGCATCATCACCGCAGGCCGAAGTCTGGCAGCGGCTCTTAAAGCATTGATAATACTGGATTTCTACTGTGCGTAGAGAACGGATCAACCGCTCTCTACGCGCTTTTTCATCCGGTAGACCCCGCACCGTGCCGCGTAGCTTGAATATTGGAGAAACACGTAGTATATTTTACAGTGTAAACAGTGTAATTTTACGATTAGGATGGTATAACTATGGCTAACTATGTTTTGAGCTGCTGCTCCACCGCCGATCTTTCCAAGGAGCATTTCCAGCGCCGCGATATTCACTATGTCTGCTTCCATTATGCCATGAATGGCAAGGAGTATTTGGACGATTTAGGCGAGAGCATGAGCTTTGAGGATTTTTACAAGGCCATGGCCGACGGCGCGGACACCCGCACCTCGCAGGTCAACATCTCCGAATACGTTGAGTTCTTCTCAAAGTTCCTTGAGCAGGGGCTTGACGTCGTCCATGTCTGCCTCTCCTCCGGTATCTCCGGCACCATCAACTCCGCCCGCAACGCCGCGCTCGTCGTCAAGGAGCGCTTCCCTGAGCGCAATGTCTACATCGTCGATTCTCTCGGCGCATCCTCCGGCTACGGCCTGCTGATGGACACCGCCGCCACTAAGCGCGACGAGGGTCTCAGCGCCGAGGAACTCGTGCAGTGGCTTGAGGAAAACAAGCTCAAGCTCCACCACTGGTTCTTCTCCACCGACCTGACGAGCTATGTCCGCGGCGGCAGAATTTCAAAGACCGCGGCCGTGTTCGGCGGCCTGCTTGAGATCTGCCCGCTGCTGAATATGGATAACCTCGGCCGCCTCATCCCCCGCTCCAAGATCCGCACCAAGAAGCGCGTTATAAAAGAGATCGTGAGCCGCATGGAACAGCATGCGCAGGACGGCCACGACTACTCCGGCAAGTGCTACATCTCCAACTCCGCCTGCTATGACGACGCGCGCGCCGTCGCCGATCTCGTAGAAGAGAAGTTCCCCAAGCTCAACGGCAAGGTCGAGATAAATCACGTCGGCACCACCATCGGCAGTCACACCGGTCCCGGCACCGTCGCACTGTTCTTCTGGGGCGACGAACGCACCGAGTAAGGCAAATTGACACATTCAGCGGAAATTCGCACAAATCCCCGCCAACGCCTAAAAATTGTGCGCCGGCGGGGTTCTGCCACTTTTATATTGACCCGCGAATGGTTAATATAAAGTCAAGGGCGAAGCGAATGCCCACCCCATTAAATTTGTTTCCGCCCGGCACAGCCGGTTTGGAATAATACTTTCTTCTCCCCCCAACGAACCCCGCCGCTCCCCCCGGCGGGGTTTTCCACGTTTCCACACCGCTTTTCACATTATTCGTGCGAAATATGTAGCATCGGGGGATATTTTGTGGTAGAATTCAGATATCTATTGTTTGTCAGGGGGCATTTTTGTGACGGATAATAATATGGCTCCGTGCCCGAATTTCCGCAAATGCGGCGGATGTCAGCTTCAGAATCTCCCATATTCCGAGCAGCTGCTGCATAAGCAGAGGCAGCTCGTGAGCCTTCTGGGCGAGTTCTGCCATGTGAACGATATCATCGGCATGGACGAGCCGACGCACTATCGCAACAAGGTGTGCGCCGCCTTCGGCCTCGACCGGCAGCGCCATATCATATCCGGTATATACCAGACCGGAAGCCACAGCATAATACCGGTGGATGAATGCATGATAGAGGATAAGATCGCCGACGGCATCATCGTCGATATCCGCAATATGCTGCGCAGCTTCAAAATTCAGGCTTTCGACGAGCGAACCGGCACCGGATGGCTGCGCCATGTACTCGTCCGCAGAGGCTTCCAGAGCGGTCAGGTCATGGTCGTCCTCGTCGCAGTGTCCCCGATATTCAAGCTTCAGAAGCCGTTCTTGAAAAAGCTGACCGAGCTGCACCCCGAGATAACGACCGTTGTGCTGAACATCAACGACCGTTTCGGCCCCGTTGTGCTCGGCTCCCGCGAGAAGGTGCTCCTCGGCGACGGGTATATCGAAGATTCCCTGCTGGGGCTTTGCTTCCGCATATCCCCGCGCTCGTTTTATCAGATAAACCCCGTCCAGACCGAGAAGCTCTATTCCATCGCCATCGAAATGGCAGGACTGACGGGCAAAGAGCTTGTACTGGACGCCTACTGCGGCGTCGGAACTATCGGACTGTGCGCCGCCGGCAAGGCCGGTCAGGTGCTCGGGGTCGAGCTGAACCGCGACGCGGTGAAGGACGCGATCATCAACGCCAAACTCAACGGTATCAAAAACTGCTGGTTCACAGCCGGCGACGCGGGAAAGTATATGGAAGAGATGTCTACCGGCGGCAAGCGGCCTGACGTCGTATTCATGGATCCGCCCCGCTCCGGCAGCAGTCCGCAGTTCCTGTCCTCGCTCCTGCGCGCCGCGCCGAAGCATATCGTCTATATCTCCTGCGGGCCGGACTCCCTGCGCCGCGACCTCGACGTCCTCGTCTCCGGCGGCTACCGCGTATCACGCATCCAGCCCGTGGACATGTTCCCGTATACAAATCATGTAGAATCCGTGTGTCTGCTGACTAAATCGAAATAAACGCCAAAGCGTCCGCTGAAAACAGCGGACGCTTTGGCGTTCCAAATATTCCAGATAAAAGCGCGGAGGGAATTCCTCCGCACTTTTATTGCCGTATCAGACGATGCGGTTGCGCAGCTCTTCGCCGCGTCTCATGCGCATGATATTGTCATATCCTACGCCGAAGCAACGGACGACGGTCTCGCGGGTTGCAGCGCCGAGGTGAGAGGTAGTGATGACCTTCTCCATCTTGACCAGCGGGTCGTTGGGATCGAGAGGCTCCTTCTCCCAGGTGTCAATCGCGGCACCCCAAATCTTGCCCTCTTCGAGAGCCTTGACCAGAGCCTTGTCATCGATGACAGCGCCGCGCGCCTCATTGACGATGATGGCGTTGGGCTTCATCATGTTGAACTGCTCCTCGCCGATAAGACCGCGGGTATCCTTGGTCAGCGGGCAGTGCAGGGAGACGACGTCGGACTCGCGCAGCAGAGTCTCGAGATCAACGCGTCTGCAGTGCAGCTTCTCTTCAAGCTCCTTGGGCATCGGGTACGGATCGTAGTACAGGAAGTCCTTGCACTCCCAGCCCTGAAGGCGCTGGAGAACCATGCGGCCGATGTTGCCGCCGCCGACGACGCCGATGACCTTGTCGCGCAGCTCGTAGGAGTCGTGACGCCAGGTCCAGCTGTGCCACTCGCCCTGCTTGCAGCGGCGGTCGATCATGGAGAGGCGGCGCATGCAGGCCAGCATCAGTGCGATGGTGAACTCTGCGGTGGTGGTGGCGTTCTCACCGTTGGAGTTGCAGACGGGGATGCCCTTCTGCTTTGCATACTCGAGGTCAACATGGTTGTAACCGGTTGCGGGGACATGGATGAGCTTCAGGTTCTTTGCTCTGTCCATCTCGTCCTTGCCGATCTTATGGATGGAGGCGAGAATGTAATCCGCATCCTCGAAGTCGCCCTTCTTGCCGTTCTTGACAGGGTAGAGGAAGCGCAGGTCGAGCTCAGGCGGGCAAAGCTCTGCAATAAGGGTCTCCATACCCTCGGTAGGAAGGTTTTCGCAATAAAGTACAACATTATCGCTCATGTTTTCTCTCTCCTTTTTAATTTTTTATTCTTTCATTGTGCCGGTTTCAAGATAACGCTGGTGCCAGGAAAGCGCTTTGGTGAGATCGTGCGGGGTGTGCTTGCCTGCGGAAGTCGCCAGAGCGTGCTCGTAATACTCGCGCAGCATCGGGCGGTAATCCGGATGAGCGCAGTTCTCGATAAGCAGCTCGGCGCGCTCCTTCGGAGTCTTCCAGCGCAAGTCGGCAATACCCTGCTCGGTTATAATGACGGCCACATCGTGCTCTGTCTGGTCAACGTGGGAAACCATGGGCACGATGCAGGATATCAAGCCGTCTTTTGCGGTGGATTCGGTGGCGAAGATGCTGATGCGGGCGTTGCGGGCGAAGTCGCCGCTGCCGCCGATGCCGTTGAGCATCTTGCTGCCCATCTGGTGCGTGGAGTTTACGTTGCCGTAGATATCGACCTCGACGGGCGTGTTCAGCGCGATGATGCCGAGACGGCGGATGACCTCCGGATGGTTGGATATCTCCTGCGGACGGATGACCATCTTGTCGCGGTACTGGTCGATATTCTCGAAGAAGCGTTCGCGGCTGTCGGCGGCAAGCGCGATGGAGCTTGCGGAGACAAAGTCAATAACGCCCTGGTCGATGAGCGAGAAGGCCGCGTCCTGCATGACCTCGGTGTACATCGTGAGTCCCTTGAAGCCGGATGCAGACAGAACGCTCAGAACAGCGTTGCCGACGGAGCCGACGCCGGACTGTATCGGGCCGGGATCGGCGGGGAGCCGTCCGGCGGCGATCTCGTCCTTGAGGAACTTTACGACGTTTTCGCCGACCTTCTGCGTCGCGGGAGTGACGGGCTTGAACTTCTGGGGCGGGTCAAGCTTATCGGTCATTACAATGGCCGCGATCTTCTCCGGCGGGCAGGGCACGTAGGGTGTGCCAATGCGGTCGCGCGGGTCGGTGATGTTTATGATGCGGGCGTGGGGCGGGATGCCGACCTCGAAGATGTCGTGCATGCCCATAAGTCCCATAGGGACGGAGGTGTTGACCTCGGCGATGACGAAACGCGCGTTGTGCACGGCGGCGTCGGTGCTGCCCGCGGAGGCGCAGAGGTACAGGCCGTCCTCGGTGATGGCGACGCACTCGACGATCGCAACATCAACGCCCTGAAGGGTCTGCTGGTTGAGATTCATCGGGAAGTGCGAAATGTGAATGTCGCTGAAGGATACGCTGCCGTTATTGATCGCGGTGCGCAGATCCTTGTTGGTCTGGTGGCCGAAGCGCTTTTTCACGCATCCCGCGCGGACGAGCGCGCCGTCGCAGTCGTCACCGACCGCGGCGCCGACCAGAATGGTCAGATCCTTGGCGTGCCCGGACGCGGCGAGCGCGCTGGGCACGGCCTTCGGATAGCCGACGCTGGTGAAGCCGCTGAGGCCGATGGACATGCCGCTCTTGACGAGCTGCGCGGCCTCTTCGGCGGACATTATCTTGCTTTTAAGGGAAGCTGCTACTCTTTCCATTAATCAAACTCCGTTCAGCCGTTGAGACCCTTTTCGTAACCGAACATAAAGGCCTTCAGGTTGAGATCGACGACCTTGGGGTTCATAACCTCTTTGATGGCTTCGAGCGCGTTTTCCTTGGTGAGCTCGGGGTTCTTGGCCACGAAGAAGCCCATCATGACGATGTTAGTGCAGACGACGCGGAAATTCTCCTCGGCGTACTGGGTGGCGGGGAACATGTATATCTCCTTCGCACCGCAGTCCTTGACATCATCCTCGGGAACGAAGGTGCTGTCAACGAAAACGCGGGTGTTGGGGTTGATATCGCCCTTGAACTTATCAAAGCTGGGCTTGTTGAAGGCCACGAAGCAGTCGAGCACGTCGGCCTTGACGTAGTCAATTCTCTCATCGGAGACTACAAGCTCCGCCTTGCACGCGCCGCCGCGAGCCGCGGGGCCGTAGCTCTGGGTCTGGGCGACCTCATAATTATTCTGTACGCCGTAGGCGTTTGCAAGCAGCACGGCGAGGGAGATAACGCCCTGTCCGCCGGAGCCGCCGAATCTGAAATCTTTACGCATAGCTGATCTCCTCCTTATTCCTTGGTGACGCTGATGCAGACATCCGGACAGGTGCGCTCGCACATCCGGCAGCCGATGCAGGCTTCGGGGTTTTTGGCGTAGGGCATGAGGTAGCCGCCGCGGCTGCGCTCATGGCCGATCTCAAGCACGCCCTTCTTGCAGGCTCTGACGCAGAGGGCGCAGCCCTTGCACCATGCGGAATCTATTGTGATCTTCATTTCTTCGCTTCCTCCTTCTTTTCTGCCTGAACGTCGCACAGCTCTTCCTTGGTGTCATCGACGTAGAGAATGCCGAGACCGATCTTGCCGTCGGGAGCCTCGGTCTGGCCGGGCTTGAGAACGGCGACCTGCTGCTCGTACCAGTCGTACATTTCGGTCGGAGTCTTGAAGCTGAATATGTTTCTGCCTGCGGTGGTCGGGCAGGGGGAGAGAACCTCGATGAAGGAGAAGCCCTTGTGCTTGATGCCCTCTTCTATGGCCTTCTCGAGCTGGATGGGATGAGTGACGCTGGCTCTGGCGTAGTAGGTAGCGCCTGCGCCGGTGACGAGCTTGTACATGTCGAAGGGGTGCTCCTCGTTGCCGAGAGGAGAGGTCTTGGTGATGGCGCCGTAGGGAGTGGTAGGGGCGCGCTGGCCGCCGGTCATGCCGTAGATGTAGTTGCTCATCATGATAACGGTGATGTCAACGTTGCGCTTCGCGGCGTGGATGAGGTGGTTGCCGCCGATACCGGCGCAGTCGCCGTCGCCGGAGAAGACAACAACCTTCTTGTCGGGGTTGACGGCCTTCAGACCCTCGGCCTGAGCAAGAGCGCGGCCGTGCAGGGTGTGCAGGCAGTCCATGTCGATATATACGGGAGCCCAGGAGGAGCAGCCGATGCCGCTGACAAGACCCATTTCGTTCTCGCCGATGTTCAGCTTGTCAAGGACGCGCAGGAAGGCGTTGACGACTATGCCGTGGCCGCAGCCGGGGCAGAATATGAAAGGAAGGGTCTCCTTACGGATGTATTTCTCTGCGATACTGTTCATATTACTTCACCTCAACGATCTTTTCGTAAATTGCTTTCGGAGCGGGGAACGCGCCGCCGATGGAGTTGAAGCCCTCGACCTTGTCGTAACCCGCTATGCGCTGCACCTCGCGCTTGTATTCGCCGACGTTCATTTCGGGAACGATGACGCGCTTTGCCTTTTCGCATGCGGCGCGGATCTGCTTTTCGGGGACAGGCCATACGGTATTAAGCTTCAGCATGCCGACCTTGCGGCCTTCGCCGCGTGCACGGCGAACCGCGGAGAGCGCGCTGCGGCTGACGGAGCCGTAGGCAACGAGAACGGTCTCGGCGTCCTCAAGGAAGAATTCCTCGACGGAGGTGATATCGTCAATGTTGCGGAATATCTTGTCGCAGTAGTGGTGGATGGCTGCGGAACATACCGCGGGATCGGTACCGGCACGGATGCCGCGCTCGTCGTGGAGCTGGCCGTCAACGAGAACATGCTGTCCCTCAAAGAAGCGGACTCTTGCGGGGATGCCGTTTTCGTCGGGTCTGTAGATGGCGTCGCACTTGCCTTCGTACTTGTCGTCGAATATCTCAACGGTCTCGGGGATGACGAGCTTCTCGCGGGTGTGGCCGACGGTCTCATCGGACAGCACGAACACGGGTACTCTGTACTTCTCTGCGAGGTTGAAGGCGCGGACGGTGAAGTCAAAGGCTTCCTGAACGGAGGACGGGGTGAGGGCGATTATCTCGTAGTCGCCGTGTCCGCCGTAGCGGGTCTGCATGATCGCGTCCTGCGAGGTGCAGGTGGGCTGGCCGGTCGCAGGGCCGCCGCGCATGACGTTGACAACGACGAGCGGGGTCTCGGTCTCGGCAGCGTAGCCGATGCCTTCGATCATCAGGGAGTAGCCCGGGCCGGAGGTGGCGGTCATTGCGCGCGCACCGCCCCAGCTTGCGCCGATGACGGCGTTGATGGATGCGAGCTCGTCTTCCATCTGCATGAATACGCCGCCGGCTTCAAACATCTTACTGGAGAGGTATTCGGGGATCTCAGTGGCCGGGGTTATAGGATAACCGGCCATGAACCGACAGTCGGCCGCCAGAGCGCCGGCTGCACATGCTTCGTTGCCCTGCATAAGCTTAGGGCCGCTGTTTTCAAGCTTTTTAACTCTCATGGTCAAAACCTCAATTCTATAAAATATAAAGCCGGCAGGGGCGCAACAGGAGATGAAATGGTCACGCCCACTCGCCGGCTGCATACGCTTTCTGCCTTACGGGGATGCCGTTAAGACCGGTATATGCACAGCTGATGCTGTATTTATAATTGGATCACAGAGCCGTGAATGCCGGCCAGTACCGCACGAAGAGCCAGCCCATCACGCTGACAAGCAGGATCATGCATCCGGTGACAACAACGCCTTTGCGGAACATGAACCGTGTGTCGAGTCCGTAGCCCACGGGGATGGAACGGATGGAGGTGGGCAGGGTGAAGGACAGGTTGTAGGATACGGTGGCTATCCAGAGGTAGGGGATCACGGGTAGGCCGAGTCCCTGTGCAATGCTGATGACTATCGGAATCGTAACCGCGGCGCAGGCCGTGTTGTTGACGACGTCCGACAGGATAACGTTAAGGGTGACTATCGCTATGATAAGGGTGAATTCGCTGTGGAAATTGATTCCGGAGATGATCTCTGCGAGGGTATCCGCCGCTCCACTGCCGTTGACGAGTGCGCCGAGCGCCGTGCCGCCGGAGAAGAGGAAGAACAGACCCCACATCAGATTTTTCTCGGCCTTCTCCCAGGTGACGACCGCTTCGCCATGCTCATCCTTGAGGAAGAACATCAGCAGACCTCCGATGAGAAAAATGTAGCCGGGCTTGAGAGCGGGTAGCAGCTGCTGATAAATCCCACGCGTAAATGCAAGTATCGCCGCGGCGAAGAAGATCACCATCGACGCTTTGCCCGCGCGGTCGAGCTTCGGGAAGCTGCGGCACAGCTCACGGAAATGCTCTCTCGAGCAGTCAAAATGCTTTTTGCCGCAGTCTCCGCCGACAAGGAACAGCGCAGTGACCGCGGTCGCAAGCAAGGTGAACGGGAGCATACGCACCACCCAGTCGGAATAGAGGAACTCGGTGCCGGTGAAGCCCTCAATGTAGGACACCGTTACGAGATTCATCGCTCCGCCGAGCGGGGTCAGCATACCGCCGTTATTCGCGCCGTAGACGATGGCAAGCAGGATAAGTGAAGCGCTCTTGCTGTTTTTGACGTCGCCCTCTCCTACCGCCTTGAGCATGGATATTGCTATGGAGCACATCACCGCCGCCACGACCGTATTTGGCAGGACGGACGAGAGCAGCGTTGCGATGATGAACCAGACAAGGATCTGCTGCTTGACAGAGGTGCCGACAAGGGCGAGTGAGCGCGCCGCTATGCGCTGGTCAACGCCTGTGGCCTCCCATGCCATGCTTATGATATCAGACCCCGCCAGAAGGAAAACCAGCTCCGCCGAATAGCAGCTTATTACGCTCTGCATATCGGTGAGTGAGAAAATGGCATTTATCGCTACGGGCAGGAATGCGGTTATTGCTGCCGGTACCGGAAGGGTAACCCACCATACTCCCATCCAGAGCACCGTTCCCAGCGCCAGGCGGATCTTGAGATCCAGCCCGGCGTAAGGAATAAATGCGAGCAGGAAGAGAGCGGGACCCAGTAACAGACATATCTTCTTTTTTATATCGATCCCTCCCTGCGTTCAGTGCTTATCAAAGAATACCGATCACGGGGAACCAGACGTTCACGAGGAACACAAAGCCGATGATGACGAGCACCGCTATGACTATTGCGCCCTTGAGCTGCTGAGCCGTGGAGAATCTGTCGGTGGAAGCGTAGATGAGGTTCGGAGCGCTGTTGAAGGGCAGGAAGTTTGCACTCGGGGCGATGGCCATAACGGTCAGCAGACCCATGGTGTAAACGTCGAAGCCAAGAGCCGCGGCCATCGTCATGCTGACGGGAACCAGAACGGCTTCCATAGCGTTCATGCCGGCGAAGATGATGTGGCTGACAACAACGAACGCGAGCCAGATCGTGATGAACAGAGTGGGATCCATTGCGGAGAAAGCAGGGTTGGTGGTAAACATGGCATCAACGAGCCACTGGAAGCCGCCGGTCTTATTGACGCAGGAGGCCAGGGACATCGCGAAGCCGAGCTGGATGAATGCAGGCCAGGCAAAGTTCGGGCCGACATCCTTGAAGGAGCAGACGCCGATGCCGGGGCAGAGCATCAGGAAGATGGTGACAAAAACGACGTAGTCAGGAGCGACATGGTGGATGCCGTTGGTGCAGAACGCAAGCAGAGTCAGGGCGAAGTAGATAGCGGCCTTCTTTTCCTTGACGGTCAGGGGGCCCATCTCTTCGAGCTTCTTCTTTGCAAACTCGATGTCGATGCTGCGCTTCTCGCCCTTGCGGGTGCCGAAGAGGAAGTTTGTGATGAGGGGGATGAGCAGGACAATGATTCCGGCGGGGATGCAGGTGGCCTTGAGCCAGCCCGTCCAGGAGATGGACTGTCCGGTCATTTCCTCAACGAGTGCCATACCGATGGCGTTTGCGCCGACTGCGGTGTAGAACAGCCAAGTGTTGGTGGTGTTGGTGTAGAGGTTGGAGAGCATGATGGCGGCGTCGCCCTTATGTTCTCCGCGCTTGTAGCCCATGCCCTCGCAGATGTTGTCGCAGATGGGGCTCATAACGGCGCCGCGTGCGGTGTTGGAGGGGATCATCAGGGACAGGACGGTGTTTGCAAGGCTGGTCGCGTAGTTTGCGCTCAGCTCGCTCTTGGTGAGCTTGACAAGTATCCAGTATGCGACGCGTTCGCCGAGACCGGAGAACTTGATGACGGAGCCGATAAAGCCGGCCCACAGACACAGCCACCAGCCGGAGGTCGCAAAGCCGGAGACGACGTTTGCCTTCTGGCCGAAGAATATTGCGAGGATGGCGGCGGCGAGTACGCCGACGAGGTATTCGGGGATGGGTCTGACGATCCACATGAGGATAGCCCACAGGAACACCAGAAGAACGCCCTTGCCGGCAGGGTCAAGGCCGCTCATCGGTACAAATGCGAGCACCGCACAAAGGATAGTCAGGATCGCTGCAGTGATCAGACGTTTCTTTTGCATCTCTTTTTCTCTCTCCTTAAAAATGTGCTTGTCCTTTGTACCCCTCGGGGAAAAACAAAACCAACTACGCCTCCGAAGCGCTGTGCATACAGAACAATAAATACAGCATATCGGAAGTGCAGTTGGCATTCTATGTCGAGCCCCGCTTTTGGGATAAGCGGCAGACATCAAATCAACCGGATATTCACTTTGTTCAGGTTATATAAATTATATATCACCTTTTGTTTTTACTGTAAATATCGCTAAATCAACAAAAAATTGCTGTGAATTCTGGCCATATCTTTTTTTTAACAGCCGGTTCATACGCCGCCGATACTGCATTTTTTTCCGCTTTCAGTCAGGTTCCGAGCAGGTTCTACCGTCGGAATATGTATGGGCATAACTGATGTAATTCTGCTGAATATCGGTGTATGCCTTGATTATTGCCTTTACGGCGTTGCCGCGATGGCGCATATTTATCTCTTCGATTATCTGTGCCGAATCTTTAACAACACGCTTTCCGACGAAATATTCCTTGACTATGCATCTCGCTAAATCAGAATTCAGCGAAACGGACACATCTTCAATCCGTTCCGATGCAAGATCGATCAGCAGCCCCAGCGTCAGGCAGCCGTTTACGACGGGCGTTGCGACCTGCGTGGACAATTTTGCGTTTGCGCAGAAATACGCGGTCTTATACTTGAACATTAGCTATACCTCCTGTTTCGATTTTTACTCATTGTATTTGACTTCGGTTTTAAAAAAATATAAGTCGCACTTAACCAGATTGCAAACTGTCGAAACTTGTGGTAATATACAGTATAATTACTGTGAGGAGGAAGTGCCGTGAATCTGCTCCCGATGAAATATTATATAGTTGTCGCCGATCAAAAAAGCATCACCCGCGCCGCCGAGGAACTGCACATAACGCAGCAGACGCTCAGCGCGCACATGGCCGCGCTCGAAAAAGAGCTGAAATGTCAACTGTTTCAGCGCCGCCCGAAATTCGAGCTGACCTACGAGGGGCGTGTTTTTTACCGCTACTGTCAGAGCTTTCAGCGGCTCAGCGCCTCGATGGAGGACGAGTTCCGCGACATCAATTCCGGTCAGGGCGGCCTGCTGCGTCTCGGCATTGCGTATACGCGAGGCCGCGTGCTGCTGCCGCGCATCATCCCCGCGTTCAACAAGCTGTATCCGAAGGTGCAGGTGCGCGTCAAGGAGCGCAGCAACGAAGAGATGGTGAACATGCTCATCGAAGATGAGCTGGATGTTGTCATCGGCCGCGTGATGAGCGACGTTCCGGAGCTGAGCTACAAGGAGCTCTACCATGCGCAGACGATGCTGTATCTGTGCGGGGGACTGATAAACCCGTTCAAGCTGGATGCCTTTGTGCATACGCGCGATCTGCGTCTGCTGGCCGACTGTCCTTTCCTGCTGGGTCAGCCGGCGGATATCATCGGGCGAATGAGCCAGACGCTGCTTGAAAAGGCGAACATCCAGCCGCCGATCATATTCCGCTGCGGCAATATCCAGACGCTGCTGGATCTGTGCGCCGACGGCATGGGCGCGTGCTTCAGCCCCGACGTGCTGGCCACGACACTGCCGGAGGAGAAGCGCAGGCGCCTGACCGCTGTGCCGATGGGCGAGCCGTTCACGATAAGCATCGCGTGGAAGAATAAGCCGTACGTGTCAAAGCTCGTCACCACCTTCCGCGACGTCTGCGCCGCCGAGACCGTAAATCTCCGCCGCAAGCTGCATCTGGATTGAGACGCCGCGCGGTTCTACTTATTATAATAAAGCACCCCTGCATCCGCGCTCTTCAGCGGCTGCAGGGGTTTTTATATTCTGCTTCTTATTTCCGACCGGTGAGGAGGCGCACGACGGCCATCACCGCCGCGTAGAGCACTCCGCCGACCGCCCATATGATCCATGTCTCGTTCGGCAGCATCGGCGAACTGGGGCTGAACATCATCACGAGGAACACTGCCGTCACTATGAGCCAATACACGGCGCTGATCGTGCCGACGACCTTTCTGCGGCCCTTATTGTCACGGCTGTAATCTCCCTCCTCCAGTAGCTTTTCCATCGCGCCGTGATATGTTCCCGAATACACGAAGGCTATGCAGCCAAGCCCCACCATGAACAGCAGCACACAGACTGCGGCGATATAGACGACGTCGTCCGCCGCGGGCAGCACGCTGAGCACCGCAAACAGCGGCAGCACGGAGAGGATGCACAGCACCGTACCGATAACGGTCAGGCGGGAATTCTTCTCGCGGAATTCCCGCTCCCGCTCGCGCACCATGCCGCTCACACCGTACTCGGTCTCGAACGGCTCGTTCCCGATGAACTCGAAGTCCTTCACCTTCGCGGCGCTGGTTATAAATAATGTGACCCCGATCGCCACGAGAATCATCAGCGTGCACAGGCCGATGCCCGCCGCAGCCGTTTCCGTGATTGGGACGAACCCGCCGCTGCTCAACCCGGCCAGAAATATCAGACACACAGGCGAGATGACACATAGAAACGTCGCAAGCGCCAGCTTCGGCGCGGTCTCGCGGCTCAGCGCGAGATACCATGATGCCTCCTCCATGCTCACGCGGCGCAGCGCCGGCGTGCTGTCCGCCGCCGCGGGCTCCTCCGCGGGAAGCTCTATTTCATCCTTGAGCAGGTAATCCGTGCTCACGCCGAAAATGCGGCTCATCTGCAATATCTTATCAATATCGGGTATGGACTGCGCACCCTCCCATTTTGAGACCGACTGCCGCGAAACGCCAAGCTGCTGCGCCAGCTCCTCCTGCGACCATCCCGCTTTCTTGCGCAGGTCTATTATCTTGTCTGCCAGAATCATATTGCTGCCTCCATCGGGGGACGCTCCCCTGTTTTTTACGAGCCGAGTATAATAAATTTCGCTGTTGCGGACAAGAAAGCGCACCGTCAAATCTGTCAACCGGCGGTTGCGCGGGCACTTTTTCAAACGTTTTTTTCTATTATAATATAGCCACAGCTCAATTACGAGCGTATTTCCGAAAAAATATTTTCTGATTTTACAATTTTGAAACAACTTTCTGCTTAT
>URGI01000012.1 GCA_900547315.1 uncultured Eubacteriales bacterium
CTGGTGCGCTTGGCATACGGCTCCTTGGTGGGCACGACGCCGATGTCGTACAGGAACTTATGCCAGAAGCGGCTGTATAGCAGGTGCAGCGTGGTGTGCTCCATGCCGCCGTTGTACCAGTCGACCGGAGACCAGTATTCAAGAGCTTCCTTGCTCGCAAGCTCCTTGTCGTTGTGCGGATCCATGTAGCGCAGGAAATACCAGCTGGAGCCGGCCCACTGGGGCATGGTGTCAGTCTCGCGCATGGCGGGGCCGCCGCAGCATGGGCAGGTGGTGTTGACCCAGTCGGTCATCTTGGAGAGGGGGCTTTCGCCGTCGTCAGTCGGTTCATAGCTCTCGACCTGCGGCAGCACGACGGGCAGCTGCTCCTCCGGAACGGGGACCCAGCCGCACTTCGGGCAGTTGACGAGGGGGATCGGCTCTCCCCAGTAGCGCTGACGGGAGAACACCCAGTCGCGCAGCTTATAATTGACCTTCTCCTTGCCGAAGCCCTGCTCCACAACGTATTTCTTCATCGCGGGGATGGCCTCTTTAACGGTCATGCCGTTGAGGAAACCGGAATTGACCATGATGGCGCTGTCGTCCTTTGCAACGAAGGCTTCCTTGGTCACGTCGCCGCCGGAGACGACCTCGATTATCGGCAGGCCGAACTTGGTGGCAAACTCCCAGTCGCGCTGGTCGTGCCCCGGAACGCCCATGACGATACCGGTGCCGTAGCCCATGAGGACGTAGTCGGAGACGAAGATCGGCAGATTCTTGTGAGTTACGGGGTTTATGGCCTCAATGCCGTCGAGCCGGACGCCGGTCTTGTCCTTGTTCAGCTCGCCGCGCTCAAAATCGGACTTGCGGGCGGCCTCGGCCTGATAGGCCTCAACGTCGCTCCAGTTGGCGATATGCGGCTGCCACTGCTTGAGCAGCGGGTGCTCGGGCGAGATGACCATATAGGTCGTACCGAACAGGGTGTCGGCACGGGTGGTGTAAACGGTGACTTCGTCGCCGATGTTGGTCTTGAAGGTTATCTCCGCACCGGTAGAACGGCCGATCCAGTTGCGTTGCTGGATCTTGACGCGCTCAATGTAATCGACATCGTCCAGATCGTCGAGCAGGCGCTGGGCGTAGGCGGTGATCTTCAGCATCCACTGGCTCTTCTCCTTGCGGATGACCGGAGCACCGCAGCGCTCGCACACGCCGTCAACGACCTCTTCGTTTGCAAGCACGCACTTGCAGCTGGTGCACCAGTTGACGGGCATGGTGGTCTTGTAGGCAAGACCATTCTTGAACATCTGGAGGAATATCCACTGCGTCCACTTATAATACTTCGGGTCGGTGGTATCGACGGCGCGATCCCAGTCGAAGCCGTAGCCCAGCATCTTGAGCTGGCTGGTGAAGTTTGCGATATTGTCCTTGGTGACTATTGCAGGGTGGATGTGGTTCTTGATAGCGTAGTTCTCGGTCGGCAGGCCGAAAGCGTCAAAGCCGATCGGGAACAGGACATTATAGCCCTCCATGCGCTTTTTGCGCGTGACGATGTCCATCGCGGTGAAGGGGCGCGGATGGCCGACATGCAGTCCCTGACCGGAGGGGTACGGGAACTCGATAAGGCCGTAGAACTTGGGCTTATCGCTGCCGGTGACGGCGGCATAGGGCTTGGTCTCTTCCCATCTTGCCTGCCATTTCTTTTCTATCGCTGTAAAATCATATTTCATTTTGATCAATCCCTCTTTAATTTATAGAATCTGTTTCCGGAAGCCCCTGTAATCAGGGGCGCGGAAGGGATGAGGGATCGACCTCCTCCGCATCGCTCCAGAGGCGCTCAAGATTATAGAACTTTCTGGCCTCGTCGGTGAACACATGGACGATGACGCAGCCGAAGTCCATCAGCACCCATATATCGGAGCGCAGACCCTCACGGCGTATGGGCGGCTCACCCGCCTCGGAGAGCTGCTTGTCCACCTCGTCGACCAGCGCCTTGATATGCGTGGACGAGGTGCCGTTGCAGATGACGAAGTAATCGGCCAGCACGGTCTGCTTATCGGTTTTCAGAACCTTGATGTCTCTTGCCTTTTTATCGTCCAGAGCCTTTGCGGCAATGGCGGCTATTTCAGCGGAAGTAAGCATATTTGTTTTGCCTCCTAATTAAAATCAATCAACCAGCGCGGCGTACCATTCGCAGGCCTCAACGCTGTCCTTATACGGCTCCGCGCCGCCGGAGCGGATGAACTCAAGGCTCATCTCCAGCCCCTTGGCCATGGCTGCGTCTATATCCTCAAAGCACAGCTCGCGCAGCTCTTCAACGCCTGGGAAATCCCGCGTCGGCTCCACGAAGTCGGCAAGATATATTATCTTCTCCAGAAGCGTCATGTCCGGCTTGCCGGTGGTGTGCCAACGGATCGCGCCGTATATATCGTCCTCGATGCCGAACAGCTCCCTCGCGAAGGCCGCGCCTGTCTTGGCATGCAGCAGCTTCGGGTTTGCGACCTCGGCGGCGTCGTTGATGATACCATACTTTTCGCACAATTTCAACTGTTCTTCGGCGCTGAGCCTCTTCGTGATATCATGCAGTATTCCGGCCACCGCGGCGCGCTCAGGATCCTCGCCCCAGCGGTTTGCGAGACTGACGGCCTCGTTCTCGCAGCCAAGGACATGCGCTACGCGCTTCTCGGTGAGATACGGCATCACCTTTGCCCGCAGCCAGCTCAGCTCCGGCCGCGCGTCATAATAATGGCGGCGGATTATCTCGGAATACACGCTGTCCGGCAGCAGCTCCGAGCCGATGCCGAAGCGCAGCCTCTCGCGGATATCGCTGGAGCTTGCGGCGACGGGGTCGTGTTTCAGGATCACAACCTTCGCGCCGTACTTCTCCGCTAGCACATCGCGCTGGCGGATGAGCTGAACGTCCTCGTCCTCATCGCGCGCGAGCACCGCGAGGGTGCAGTTTTCAAGCAGGTACTCAAAGCGGTACCATGACTCAAAGCTAAGGAGCATATCCGTCCCCATGACGAGGAACAGCTCGTCATCAGGGTAGCTGCGCCGCAGCTCCTCCACGGTCTGCGCGGTGTAGCTCTTTCCCTCGCGCTGCAGCTCCATATCCGATATCTCCGCGCCGGGGATACCGGCAAAGGCAAGGCGGCACATCTCGAGCCGCGCCCGCGGCTCGGGGCTGCCCTCGGCGAGCATCTTATGCGGCGATACGTTCGTCGGTATTATCAGAAATTTATCCGGCGCAAGCTCTGCGCTGACGGTTCTGGCGGCCTCAACATGCCCAAGATGCGGGGGGTTGAAGCTGCCGCCGTACACGACAATTCTCATTTTCCTGTCCTTATTGTGATTACTTGGCTTTCTTTTTGTCTTTGACCAGAACTATTTTCGGTTCTTTTTCGTTGCGCTTATACAGCACGAATTTTGTGCCTATCACCTGCACCTGCTCGGCCTTGCAGGCCACGGAGAGCGCGTCGCAGGCTTCGCGGGCGGTGAGCATGGAGTTTTCCAGCACCTTGCCCTTCACGAGCTCGCGCGCCGCGAGAGCTGCGCTTACAGATGCAACCAGATTTTCGTTTATGCCGCCCTTGCCGACCTGAATTATCGTGTTCTCCGCTGCCGCAAGGCCGCGGAGCTGGGCGCGCTGCTTACTTGTCAATGCCATTATAATACCTCTTAAACTTCTCTATAAATTCTCTCATCGCCTTGCCGCGGTGAGATATCGCGTTTTTCTCGTCGGCGCTCAGCTCCGCCATGCTGACATCGTAGCCCAGCGGGCGGAAGAGCGGATCGTAGCCGAAGCCGTTGCTGCCGCGCGGCGCGTCGAGTATCTCGCCCTCGCATTCGCCTCGCGCAGTTATCGTATTGCCGTCCGGCAGGCAGCAGCACACACAGCAGACAAAGCGCGCACGGCGGTTTTTCTCGTTGCCGAGCTTGCCGAGCAGATATCTGTTTCTCTCCGCGTCGCTCGCGTCGTGGCCGAAGCCGTAGCGCGCGGAGTATATCCCCGGCTCGCCGTTGAGCGCATCGACCACCAGACCGGAATCGTCCGCGACGGCGATGCAGCCGGTAGCTTTCAATACCGCGTCCGCCTTCAGAAAGGCGTTCTCCTCAAAGGTCGTTCCGGTTTCGTCGACCTCGAAGTCGCAGCCCGCGTCGCGCTGGCTGATCGGTTCCGCGTCCGTTCCGGCGAGAAGCTCGCGGAACTCTCGCATCTTGTTTTTATTATTGCTCGCAAGGATTATCTTCATTTGAACAGCGCCTCCGCGAAGGTCTTTGCGTCGAACGGGATGAGGTCGTCTATCCCCTCGCCCACGCCGACGTACTTGACCGGAATGTTCAGCTCGCTCGTGATGGCAAACACTATGCCGCCCTTGGCTGTGCCGTCAAGCTTTGTGAGGACGATGCCGGTGAGGCGGGAGCTTTCAAGAAACTGCTTGGCCTGCAGAAGCCCGTTTTGGCCGGTGGTCGCGTCGAGCACCATCAGCGTTTCGACGTCCGCCTCCGGCAGTTCGCGGTCTATTATGCGGCGTATCTTGCTCAGCTCGTTCATGAGATTGGCCTTGTTGTGCAGGCGGCCGGCGGTGTCGATGATTATGACGTCGCTGTTTCTGGCCTTGGCAGCGCAGATGCCGTCATACACGACGGCGGCGGGGTCGCTGCCCTCCTCGTGGCGGACAATGTCCACTCCGGAGCGTTCCGCCCAGATGCCGAGCTGCTCGGCCGCGGCAGCGCGGAAGGTGTCGCCCGCGCAGAGCAGGACTTTTTTGCCCTCCGCCTTGAGCTGAGCGGCGAGCTTGCCGATGGTCGTCGTCTTGCCGACGCCGTTGACGCCTACCATAAGGATGACCGAGGGCTTGGTGTCGAGCTTCAGTGCCGTGTCGCCGACGTTCAGAAGCTTTGTCAGTATCTCGATAAGCCCCTCGCGCGCCTCGTCGCCATAGCGGAAGCGGCGCTCCCATGTCATCTTCTTGAGCCCCTGTACGACCGTCGCCGCGGTCGCCGCGCCGACGTCGGACATCACGAGCAGCTCTTCAAGCTCGTCGTAGAAGTCCTCATTGTCGGGCTTATAGCTCTGGAATATCTCCTCAAGCTCCTCAAGATTGCGGCGGGTCTTGGTCAGGCCGCCGAATATTTTATCGAAAAATCCCATGTGTTTACTCCTCTATCGTTTTCTGCGCATTTTCAAGGTCAAGCTCTATCACGGTAGACACGCCCTTTTCCTGCATGGTCACGCCGTAGAGCATATCGGCCTCCTCCATGGTGCCGCGGCGGTGCGTGATGACAAGGAACTGCGTCTTGTCGGACATACGGCGCATGTACTCGGCGTATCGCGTGACGTTCGCCTCATCGAGCGCAGCCTCGATTTCGTCCATGACGCAGAATGGAGTCGGGCGCACCTTTAAGATCGCAAAATACAGCGCGATCGCGACGAAGGCCATCTCGCCGCCGGAGAGCAAGCTGATATTTGACAGCGCCTTGCCGGGCGGCTGAACCTTTATCTCTATGCCGCACTCAAGGACGTTGTTCTCGTCCTCAAGCACCAGCGCCGCCTTGCCGCCGCCGAACAGCTCCAGAAACGTCTGCCGGAAGCACTCGTCTATCTGGCGGAAGTGCGTCAGGAATACGTCCTTCATCTCGGAGGTGATGTCGTTTATTATGCCGAGCAATTCGCTCTTGGCCTTGTCGACGTCGTCCCTCTGACCGGTCAGGAACTCGTAGCGGGTGTTGACGCGCTCATACTCGTCTATCGCGCCCAGGTTCGGGTTGCCGAGAGAGTTTATCTCGCGGCGCAGCTCGTTTATCGCCCTGGTCGCCTTCTGAAGATTCTCCACCGGCTGGCGCACGGCGTTCGCTGCGCTGTGGCTCAGCTCGTAGTTATCCCAGAGCTTGTCCAGCAGCTGCTTCTCCTCCATCTCGGCGGCGAGCTTGCGCTGCTCTATCTTCGCGGTGCGGCGCTCAAGATCGATGATGTCGCTGCTGCGCTGCTGCGCGTCCTTCTCGGCGCGGGTGCGCTTCCCCTCAAGCTCGATCTTACTTGCGCTTATCTTCGCTATCTCGTCCTTTATCGTGCGGATATCGGCGTTTATCTCCGCGAGTCTCGCGTTTTTCTCTTCAAGCCGCTGCTCGAACTGCTCTATCTGCCGCTCGTGCGCCGCGACGGCGTTCCGCCGCGCTTCGCTGTCTCCGGTCAGGCTGTCGAGCAGGAGCGAGAGCTGGTGCACCGAATTTTCGGTCGCCCGCTTCTCCGCCTCGTTCGAGGAGACGCCGCTGCGCAGCTCCGCCTGATCCTCCAGCGCCATATCCAGCTGATAGCGGACGGCGGCAAGATTGGACTTTGCCCGCTCAAGCTCCGCATCGCAGGACTTCACTTTTTCGGCGAGGCCGGTACGCTGCTTCTTCAGCTTTTCAAGCTCGTTCGCGCGGGAGATTATGCCGCTGCCCTTGGCGCTGCTGCCGCCGGTCATCGAGCCGCCGGCGTTTATCAGCTGTCCGTCCAGCGTAACGATGCGCAGGCGGTTCCCGCTCGCCTTCGACATTCGCACCGCGGCGGCTAGAGATTCCGCCACGACGGTCCTGCCCAGCAGGTTCAGGAATATCTGCTCATACTTGCTGTCAAACTCCGCGAGCTCGCTTGCGATGCCGACGAAGCCCGGGTCGTTGACCGGCGCGTCGCGCATCACGCTGCCGCGGATGGTATCAACGGGCAGGAATGTCGCCCGTCCGGCGTCCATGCGCTTCAAAAGCTCTATCGCGCTGCGGCCGTCGTTTTGGGTGTCGACGACTATATTCTGCGCCGCGGCGCCCAGCGCCGTCTCTATTGCGAGGGCGCACTCATCGTCCGTGCGGACAAGATTTGCGACGGGGCCGTGAACCCCGCGCAGGTTGCCGCGCTGCGTCTCACGCATTATCGTCTTGACCGCGCGCGAGTAGCCGTCATAGTCCTTCTCCATCTCGGAGAGCATATTTATACGTGAATCCATGCTGCGCGCGTCGATATTGAGCTTCGTCGAGCGCTCGGAAAGCTGGTTCACTACCTGCTCACGGCTCTGCAGCTTCATGCGGCAGCCGTCAAGCACGTTGTTATTCTGTGCGGTTTTCTGCTCAAGCTCGCGGAGAGCAGAGTTTATTTCGTCAATGCGCTTCTGCCCCTCGTCAATGCGGCCGCGTATCTCGCTGACGCGGTTCTCCTGATCCGCGATATCGTCGAGCATGCGCTGCATGCTCTCCTTGCTGCTCTGGACGTTGGCGCGCAGCACCGCGGCGTTCGCCTCACACTCGGAGGCCATGGCCTCGGCGGCGGACAGGCGCTCGCGCGCGTGCTCCGTCTCAACGTCCTTCTGGTGCATACGCTCCGTTATGCTCTCGGACGAGGAATACAGCGCCTGAAGCTCCGCCCGCGTCTGCTCCAGCTCGGTCTTGGACTGCTCGTACTCGGTCTTGATATTGTCCGCCTGGGAGCGCAGCTTGTCCAGCGTCTCCATCCAGACGGATATCTCCTGCACGCGCAGCTCATCGCGCAGCTTCAGATATTTTTTTGCGGTCTCGGCCTGCTTTTTCAGCGGCCCGACCTGAATTTCAAGCTCTTCTATCTTGTCGTTCACGCGGAGGAGATTTTCCTCCGTTTTTTCGAGCTTGCGCTCCGCCTCCTCCTTGCGGTAGCGGAAACGGGATATGCCCGCCGCCTCTTCGAATACCTCGCGCCGGTCGGTACTCTTGGTGGAGACGATCTCCGCGATGCGCCCCTGGCCGATGATCGAATAGCCGTCGCGGCCAAGGCCGGTATCCATGAGGAGGTTGTTTATATCCTTGAGCCTGACCGACTCACGGTTGATGTAATACTCGCTGTCGCCGCTGCGGTAATAGCGGCGGGTCAGCATTATCTCGCTGCTGTCATAGTCGAAGATGTGGGCAGAGTTGTCAATTATCAGCGACACCTGCGCAAAACCCAGCGGGCTGCGCTTCTCCGTACCGCCGAAGATGACATCCTCCATCTTCGCGCCGCGCAGAGCCTTTGTCCGCTGCTCGCCCATGACCCAGAGTATGGCGTCGGATATGTTCGACTTGCCGGAGCCGTTCGGCCCGACAATGGCGGTTATATCTTTTTCAAATGTAAGCCGCGTTTTATCGGCAAAGGATTTGAATCCCTGTATCTCCAGTGCTTTTAAGTACAAATGAATAACCTCTGATTTTAAAACTTAACAAGTTATTATATTATATATCTCAGGTTTTTTCAATGGAAACTATGGAAATTTCATCATTTTCCGCGTCTATCCCGCGTATTTTCAGCTCTTTGAGGCCGAATTCAGCTGTCAGGCGTGAGACGTTTCCCCGATGCTGGCCGACTGCCTGCGAAACGCGGCTTTTATTCACGCCGAGCGTGACCCTGCTCCCCGCAGGGACGCCGTTCAGCACCGCACGCATTTTATCGAGCATAAGACGGCTCTTCACGAGCTCGCCCAGCGCCGGATGATACGCGCCGCCCGCTGCCGCGCCGCCGGACAGCTCGTCCGTCGGGTTCAGGCCGAGACGGATTATCGGTATCCCCGCCGCTTCGAAAAGCGGTACGATCGCCGCGCAGTATTCCACCGCGTCGGCCACCGTGTGCTCCTTATACTCCCCCGCCTGCCACAGATCGTAAAGCGCCGTATCGCGCACTATGACGGTCGGGTATATGCGCACGCCGTCCGGATGCAGGGCGATTATCTTCTTCGCCGTGTCCACCGTGCGCTCCACGCTGTCGCCGGGGAGTCCGGTCATCATCTGGAGTATCAGCCGGAAGCCCGCGGCCTTTATCTGCTTCGACGCGCTAACGACATCCTCCGCCGTGTGTCCGCGGCCGGACAGCAGCAGTATCTCGTCGCACAGCGACTGCGCGCCAAGCTCTATCGTCTCCACGCCGTATCTCTTCAGCCGTGCCAGCACCGCGCCGTCTATTGCGTCAGGCCGCGTGGAAAGCCGTATCGCGTCTATCTCGCCGCGGTCAAGATATTCCTTCGCCGCGCCCAGCAGCGCCTCCTGCTGGCAGGATGGGATGGCCGTGAAGCTGCCCCCATAAAACGCCAGTTGCCGCTTCGCCCCGTTGCGGGGCAAGGCGGCTGCTGACTCTATCGCGTTTTTCACATTTTCGACCCCTGCAGGCTCCTGCGCGCCGGATATGCGGCGCTGGTTGCAGAACACGCAGTCGTTCGGGCAGCCGAGGTGCGGCACGAAAACGGGGATGATGCTTTCTCTCGCGCTCACTCTCTCATCGCCTCCAGCGCTCTGCCGGCGGCCTGCTGCTCGGCTTCCTTCTTCGTTCTGCCGCTGCCCTCGCCGACGGGAAGCCCGTTGACGCAGACCTGAAACGTAAAGGTCTTGCAGTGGTCGGGGCCGCTCTCGCCGATAAGCTCATAGCTGATATGCTGATTGCTGCGGCGCTGCACAAGCTCCTGAAGCTCGGTCTTGTAATCCGCCGTGCGGTGGTTGTCGTCGATCCTTGCGTCCTTGAGAACGCGGGTCATTATAAACTCGCGCGCCTGATCCATGCCGCTGTCGATATACATGGCGGCGATGATCGCCTCGACCATATCCGCAAGTATCGACGGGCGCTGCCGTCCGCCGGTGTGCTCCTCGCCGCGGCCAAGGCGCATATATTCGCTGATGCCGAGTTCCAGCGCGACCTTGTGCAGGCTCGTCTCGCAGACGAGCTCCGCGCGCAGCCGTGTCATGCGCCCCTCCGGCAGCTCCGGCTCATGGTGATACAGGAAATCCGCCGTCACGATGCCGAGTATCGAGTCGCCCAGGAACTCCAGCCGCTCATAGCTCTGGCAGGCGGGAGAATGGCGCTCGTTGGCATAGGAGCTGTGGGTCAGCGCCGTTTCGAGAAGCTGCTTGTTTTTAAACTGATAGCCGATTTTTTCTTCCAGACCAGTTATTTCGTTCATTCCGCCTTTGCCTCGGTTCTGAGCTTCATGTATTCGATGTTTGCCTCTATGTCGGAGATTATGCCGGACTCGGCAAAGCTCTGCGCCTGACGCATCGCAGAGAAGATGCATGCGGCGTTGGAGGAGCCGTGCGCCTTGATGACGGGCCTGCTGATGCCGATCATCGCCGTGCCGCCGACCTCGTTGACGTCCATGGATTTCTTCATGACGCCGAGATCCTTTTTCAGCACCGCCGCTGCGAGCTTATTGGCAGTGTTCTTATAGAACACGCCCTTGAGCTGCTTCATCATATATTTGATAACGCCCTCGGTGCTCTTGAGAAGGACGTTGCCGGTAAAGCCGTCAGTTACTACAACGTCCGCCGCACCGGCAAAAACGCCCGTGCCCTCGACGTTGCCGACGAAATTGATGCGCCCATCTTCGTGCGCCTCCTTCAGCAGTGCGAAAGCCTGATGCTGAAGCTCGCCGCCCTTGGTGTCCTCGGTACCGACGTTCAGCAGGCCGACGCGCGGGTTCTCACAGCCCATGAGTTTCTTGGCATAGAAGCTGCCCATATACGCAAACTGAAGCAGATATTCCGCCGTGCACTCGACGTTCGCGCCGCAGTCGATGAGCATGACGCCGTGCTCCCCGCTCGGAAGAACTGGCGCCATCGCCGCGCGGCGGATGCCGCGGATGCGCTTGACGGTCAGCGTCGCTCCGGTGAGGAGCGCGCCGGTGCTGCCCGCGGAGACTACTGCGTCGCCCTTGCCGTCCTTAAGCATCGCGAGCGCGACGGCCATGGATGAATCTTTCTTGCGGCGGGTGGCGGTGCTGGGGTCGTCCTCCATAGTGACTACCTCGCTGGCGTTGACGACCTCTACCTCGCCGTCGGCGCAGCCCTCGGCCTTGAGGCAGGCTCTGACCTTATCCTCGATGCCGACGAGGGTGACGTCCACGCCAAGTTCTCTCTTCGCGCGCACAGCGCCCTTTACTATTTCCTCCGGCGCGTTATCGCCGCCCATTGCGTCAACGATTATCCTCACAGTGGAAAACCTCCTTTGCCATAAGGCCGTCGATAACGCCGAGCGCACGCTCGGATATCGCGGCGTTTTTGTTTCTCTTACCCTTGACCCTGTAGCCCAGGGGGCTTATTATACCGAAATTTATGTTCATCGGCTGGAAATCGCCGACACTGCCGCCGGAGATGTACAGCCCCAGCGCACCTATCGCGGTCTCCTGCGGGAAGTCCACAGGCTCCATGCCGAGCACGCGCGCGGCCGTCTCGATGCCGACGAGTATGCCGGAGGCCGCGGACTCGACATAGCCCTCAACGCCGGTCATTTGACCGGCGAAGCTGATGCGCGGGTCGCTTCTCAGCCGGTAATAGCGGTCAAGGAGCTTGGGGCTATTAAGATATGTGTTGCGGTGCATGACTCCGTAGCGCACGAACTCCGCGTTCTTCAGCGCCGGTATCATCGAGAACACGCGCTTCTGCTCGCCCCATGTGAGGTGAGTCTGAAAGCCGACCATGTTATATATCGTGCCGTCGGCATTGTCCCGCCGCAGCTGGACGACCGCGTAATTTTCATGTCCTGTGCGCGGGTCGATAAGTCCGACCGGCTTCAGCGGCCCGTAGCGCAGAGTGTCCACCCCGCGGCGCGCCATGACCTCGACCGGCATGCAGCCCTCAAAGACCCCGCCGTCGTCAAAGCCGTGCACCTCGGCCTCCTTAGCGCTGACAAGCTCGGTCACGAAGGCGAGATACTCCTCCTTCGTCATCGGGCAGTTTACATAATCCGCTGTGCCCTTATCATAGCGCGATGCGAAGAATGCGTTATCCATATCGACGCTCTCGAGCGTGACTATCGGGGCGACAGCGTCGTAAAAGTGCAGGTCGCTGTCCGGGCAGAGCTTTTCTATCTCCGCCGCTATCGCGTCGCTGCTGAGGGGGCCTGTTGCGATGACGACCTCGCCCTCGGGTATTTTATCCGCCTCGGCGGTGATGAGCTCAACGTTCTCATGCTCCTTGAGCGCGCGGGTTATATACTCCGAAAAGCCCTCGCGGTCAACGGCAAGCGCGCCGCCCGCGGCCACGCGGTTTGCGTCCGCGGACTCCATGATGAGTGAGCCCATCTTCCGCATCTCCGCCTTGAGAAGCCCGACGGCGTTGCTCAGCTCGTCACTGCGCAGTGAATTCGAGCAGACAAGCTCCGCAAAGCCCGCGGCCTTATGCGCGGGGGTATATTTCTCCGGCTTCATTTCGATGAGCCTGACCTTTATTCCGCGCTTCGCAAGCTGCCATGCGCACTCGCTTCCGGCAAGTCCGGCGCCCAAAACGGTGACTGTTTCCATTAATATTATTCCTTATCCTTTGCTTTTGCGGCGGTTTTCTTCGCCGTTGTCTTTTTGGCCGTTGTCTTTTTGGATGCGGACTTTTTCGCCGCGGCCTTCTTTGCGGCAGGCTTCTTTTCCTCTTCCGCCGCTTCGCCGGCAGGCTCTTCCCCGCTCTTCGCGGCGGCCTTTCTCTTATAGCCGCGCTCGTCCTCAGGCACGAAGTTCGGGCAGGCCTCGTTTATGCAGAAGGGCTTGAGCGCGCCGCGGCCGCTGCGCTTGAACATCGTCTTGCCGCAGGCCGGGCAGAAGTCCTTCGTCGGCACGTCCCATGTGATAAATCCGCACTCGGGGCCGCGCTCGCAGGCGTAGAACACATATCCCTTTTTCGAGGTGCGCTTGAGTATCTTGCCGCCGCACTTCGGGCATTTGCCGGGCATTTCTATTACGATCGGCTTTGTGAACGTGCACTCCGGGAAACCCGGGCAGGCGAGGAAATATCCGAACTTGCCCTTCTTCACGACCATCTGCCGTCCGCAGACCTCGCAGTATTCGTCGCTGAGGACATCCGGCACCTTGAGCTTCACACCGTCCATGGCCTGCTCCGCAGCGCTCATCTCCTTGCTGAAATCGCCGTAGAACTCGGCCAGCACGTCGCGCCACGCAGCCTTACCCTTCTCGATCTCGTCAAGCTCGGCCTCCATATGGTTAGTAAACTTCAGATCGACGATGTCCGCGAAGTGCTCCTTCATAAGCCCCGTCACGACCTCGCCGAGCGGAGTCGGACGCAGGTACTTTCCTTCCTTGATAACGTAATCATGGGAGGTTATCGTGGATATCGTCGGCGCGTAGGTCGAGGGGCGGCCTATGCCCTTCTCCTCCATCGCGCGTATCAGCGTAGCCTCGGTATATCTCGCGGGCGGCTGCGTGAACTGCTGGTCGGAAGTCATCTTCTCAAGCGTCAGGACTTCGCCCTCACTCAGCGATGGGAGCGGATTGGATATCTCCGCGCTCTCCTCGTCTTTCGCTTCCTCATATACCGCGGTGTAACCCGCGAATTTCATCTCGGAATACGTCGCGCGGAAGCTGCATCCGGCGGATACAACATCGACGGCGACATTATCATACACGGCGTTCGCCATCTGGCAGGCCGTAAAGCGCCCCCAGATAAGGCGGTAGAGCCGGTACTGCTCCTGCGTCAGATCCTTGCGCACAAGCTCCGGCGTGAGCTCCACGTCGGTGGGCCGTATGGCCTCGTGCGCGTCCTGCGCGCCGGCCTTGGTCTTGAAATGGCGCGGCTTGCCGGGGTAATACGCCTCACCGTAGCGGTTGATTATAAAACCGCGCGCTGCTGCCAGCGCCTCCTCCGAGAGACGGAGCGAGTCGGTTCTCATATAGGTTATAAGGCCGACAGTGCCGCGGCCGGTAATGTCAACGCCCTCATAGAGCTGCTGCGCAATAGACATCGTACGGCGCGGGGTCATGCCAAGACGGCGCGAGGCCTCCTGCTGCAATGTCGAGGTGATGAACGGAGGCGCGGGGCTGCGCTGCTTCTCGCCGCGCTTCACGGAATCGACGGTAAAGTGCTTGCCCTTTGTCAGGTCGATTATCGCGTTGACCTCGTCCTCGCTGTGAAGCTCCTGCTTTTTCCCGTCGCGGCCATAGAATCTGGCGGAAAATCCGCCGCCCTCACCGCGGCTGAGATGCGCGTCGAGCAGCCAGTATTCCTCGCTGACGAAGCTCTTTATCTCCTCCTCGCGGTCAACGACCATGCGCGTTGCGACAGACTGCACGCGCCCCGCGGACAGGCCGCTCTTGACCTTTTTCCACAGCAGCGGCGACAGCTCGTAGCCGACGATGCGGTCGAGTATGCGGCGCGCCTGCTGCGCGTCGACCAGATCCTGATCGATATCGCGCGGGTGCTGGATGCTCTCAGTGACGACCTTTTTGGTTATCTCATTGAAGGTGACGCGGCGCGCCTTCTCGTCCGGCAGGTCGAGCAGCTCCTTGAGATGCCACGATATGGCTTCGCCCTCGCGGTCAGGGTCGGTCGCGAGATAGACTGTTTTTGCCGCCTTGGAATCCTTCTTCAGCTGGTCGATAAGCTCTTTCTTATCCCTCACGGGGATGTACTTCGGCTCGAAGCCGTGCTCTATGTCAACGCCCATCTTGCTCTTCGGCAGATCGCGCAGATGTCCCATCGACGCCGTTACCTTATAACCGCTCCCGAGATATTTTTCAATGGTCTTTGCCTTAGCCGGAGATTCGACTATGACAAGATCCTTCGCTTTTGCCATTACGTTTCCTCACTTCTTTGCTATATTAAGCGCCACACGGCGGCCGGGATCACGGCGCACATAGCCCTTGATCTCCAGAACCGTGAGCTGCGAGAGAACTCTCGCCGTGCTCAGTCCCGTGCTCGCTATGATATCGTCAATATGGCTTGCGGACTTCCCGATCGCAGCGATGATCTTCAGCTGATCCTCATTTAGTCCCTCAAGCTGTTTCTTCAAGTCAATATAATCGCTGTCTTTTGGCTTGTCAACAGATTTTTTTGCCGGAACGTCTGCATTCTGTGCTTCCTCCTCTTCCGGCAGCTCACTTTCGGGCAGCTCGTGCAGCTTTCCGCCGAAGCGCGATTCAAACTCGCTCAGCACATCCCAGCCGCACACGACGGGCTTCGCTCCGTCCTTTATCATCGCGATCGTCCCGACGCTGTTCGGCGCGTCCGCGTTGCCCGGAACCGCGAAGATCTCTCTCCCCTGCTCCATCGCCGTCTCCGCGAATAGCCGTGCGCCGCTGCGCTCCGGAGCCTCGACCACCGCCACGCCAACGGACAGCCCCGCGGCGATGCGGTTGCGGTCACGGAAGAAATGCTTCTCCGGCTTGGTTTCCGGCGGGTACTCGCTTATAAGCGCGCCCCGCGCGGCGACCTCGGCGGCAAGCGTTCCCGCCTCGCACTCATGCGGCGTACCCAGCACGCCGACGCAGCGGCCTCCCGCAAGCAGCGCGCCTCTGGCGGCCGCCGCATCCACGCCGCTCGTGAGCAGCGACACGACGACTCCGCCGCCCCGCACTATCTCATACGCGAGCTTTCTGCCCATTTTCAGGCCGTACGCGCTGGCCTTGCGCGTCCCGATGACGGCGATTGCCGCCTCATCGTCCAGCGAGTGCAGCCGTCCCTTCAGATATATAACGACCGGCGGCGCGAAAATATTCTTCAGGCGCTGCGGATAGTCCGCGTCCTGCATCGTCACCGCCCGTATCCCCTGCCGCGCGCACGCGGCTAGTATTCTATCCGCGCAGCTTATATCCCGCTTTTCAAGAGTCTCGGCTTCCTTCTTCGACACGCCGGTCAGCGTCTCGAACTCCCCAGCCGGAGCATAGAACGCCTTCTCCGCGTCACTGTATTTATCTATCAGAGCCGCCTTGGCCTTCGGGCTGACGGCAGCCGCGGAAAGCCAAAGCCAATATTTTATTGCCGACATTCCAAGCTCCGCCCCCTACGGTTTTCTTACAGGCTGCCCCTGCTCATTTCCCACATGATGACCGACGCCGCGACGCCCGCGTTCAGCGATTCGCTGTCCGGCCGCATCGGGATTATCAGCTGCCCGTCGCAGATTGCGAGCAGCTCCGTGCTCAAGCCGTTTCCCTCGCTGCCTACCGCGACCGCGGCCTTATCCAGCGGTATCTCCCTGAAATCCCGCGCCGTCTCGCTCAGCGCCGCGCCGTACAGCGGCAGGCCGTTTTCATCCAGCGCCGCGCGCAGCTCCGCGAGCGGCAGCTCCAGCACGCGCTGGCGGAATATCGCGCCCATCGTGGCACGCACGGTTTTGGGATTATAGAGATCGGCGCACACGCCGGTGAGTATCACGGCGTCCACGCCGAAAGCGTTCGCCGTGCGGATGACCGTGCCAACGTTGCCGGGGTCCTGTACGCCCTCGAGAACGATGGCGTTTTTCAGCCGAGCCGCGCCGATCCTGCGCATGCGGACAGCGAACAGCGGCCCTGGGCTGTTCTTCAGCGGCGACGCGTAATCGAACAGCTCCGCCGGTGCGGCGTACTCCTTCGCTCCCGCAAGCCCCTCGACCTCCGTCGGCCGTTCTTTCCACAGAACCGAGACGATTTCCGCGCCGAAGGCGACGGCCTCGCGCAGAGTTTTTATCCCGTCGCACAGGAACTGCCCCTGCTCGCGGCGGTACGCGCCGTCTGACGCGAGTGCCCTGACATGGGCGATATATGTATTCTTTCTTGAGCTTATGCTTTCAATACTCATCAACGCTTACCTATTATATAATATTTACAATATAGATTCCGGAATTATATATTATCATAATCCCGCCCGTTTTCAAGCCCCGATTTCGCCAAAAATTACCTCCGTCTCGCCTTCGGTGCGCGAACCGAGGAGATATGTCTCCCCGCCGGCACATTCCACGAGCAGAAACGGCGGGCAGGTCGGGTCAAGGCACAGCTTGAGCCTGCCGTATTCTGCGGCGCTGAAATCGCCCTTCAGCAGATTCTCCGCGCCGGTGCCGACGCTGCGGACAAGATGCTCCGGCAGCTCGTCGAGAAGCTCCGCGCTCTCGATATCCGCCCGCTCTATGCGGTACGCGCTCTTGTCCCCGCAATAAGCGACAAGCTCCGTATTCGTGAGTTCAAGCGATGTCGGCCGGTTCGTCACCGCGTCTATCAGCGCGCCGGTGAACGGCATCGCCAGCAGGATCAGCGCGGCCATGCCCGCAAGG
Source organism: uncultured Eubacteriales bacterium (assembly GCA_900547315.1). Taxonomy (GTDB): domain Bacteria; phylum Bacillota; class Clostridia; order Oscillospirales; family Oscillospiraceae; genus Limivicinus. Next base: position 16,964 of record URGI01000012.1, read on the forward strand.
ACTCTGCCGTTGGGGCGCGCGAGATTGACGGTCGTACTGCTGCCGACGCGGCAGTTGACGACCGTGCGCGTATCGTGCGGGTCGTAATACACCACGCCGCCGAGCCACTTATCGTCCTCGTCGGCATACCAGCCCCTGCCGCTGCTCTCGGTGAGCCGCGCCTGCAGTTCGCGCGTTTTAAACTCGATGCGCAGCACCGCGATGATAACTATCGCCGACGCGAGCAAAATTCCAAGCAGCGACCGGACCGGATTGCCGTCTGACAGCCACACCGCGAGGCTCACGAGCGCAAGCCCGTATGCCGCGGCCAGCCATATCCGCTCCCAGCTGTGGCGGCGAATGCGCGTGAGGGTATTGGTGAGGTCGGTGTCCGCGTCCACAAGCTCCGCGCGGCGGCGGAACGCCCAGCGGAAGCAGGCAAGACACGCAGCCGCGCCGACTGCATTGGCGGCGTATATCGCCCACATCACGCGCTCAGACACCAGCGGCAGCAGCGCAAGTGCTATCGCCGGAACAAAGCACCACGCCGATATGCCGTGCGGCTCCTGAATGGCTTTCAGATCAACCGTGCGCGTGTCGCCGCGCTCCGCCGCCCAGCCGCGGCTGCGCTTGATGCGCTTCAGGTCGCGGTTGCAGCGCAGGTACGGTATATACGGGATCACGATGCAGACGTCCGCCCACGTGAGATACAGCGTCATAGAAAGGCTGACGCTGCGGATAAACACGCACGGCACGACCGCGGCGGTCAGCACGGCGCAGACTATGCCCAGCTCCTTTTTGAATTTTGCGAGCCGCCGGCAGACCTCCGCGTCCTCGTGCGCCTCAAACGGCATCGTCACACCGACGGCGATATTTTTCGTGAACTTCGCCTCGCCGCCGAGCACTCTGTACATCAGATACGGCAGCCATATGAGACTGCCCCAGAGAATGATTCGCCAGATCATTTTGTCTCCTCCTTGTCCTTATCGCCGTAAAGCTTATCGCACAGCTCCAGAGTCTCCGCGCGGCCAAATCCCGCAAGGCGCAGCTCCGAAAGGCTCAGTCTCAGCGCGGACAGCGTTTTCTCCGAAACGCTTCCCCGCTCCCCGCGCGGCGCGACAGCCGCGCCGCTGCGCCGGTCGGTCGTAATATAGCCCTCCTGCTTCAGCAGCTGGTAGGCCTTGCTCACGGTCATGGTGTTTATGCCGCTCTCCTCAGCCAGTGCGCGCACTGTCGGCAGTTTCTCCCCTGAAATCAGTCTGCCGTCCGCAATGCCGATGATGATCTGGTTGCGGAGCTGTATATACAGCGGCGTATCACTTGAAAAGTCGAAGGTCAAAAGCATATAAAACGTCTCCTTTGTATTATTTATAATAATACAAAGGAGACAAAATGTCAATGCCTATAAGCTGCGTATCATTCTTCTCTGCCGGGCTCCGCAGGCTTGTGCACCCATGTGCGCTCGCTGATTATATAGCGCGGGCGCTGCTTCGTTTCAAGATATATTTTCCCGATGTACTCGCCTATGATGCCGAGGCAGATAAGCTGTACGCCGCTGACAAAGCAGATTATGCACGTCATGCTCGCCCAGCCCGCGACGGCCTTGCCCGCTATCGCCGTGATGAGCGCCCACAGCACGCCTATGAAGCTGATGAGCGCGACGGCTGCGCCGAAGCCGGTTATCATCCGCAGCGGCTTCACCGACAGGCTCGTGATGCCGTCGACCGCGAGAGCGATCATTTTTTTCAGCGGATAGTGGCTCTCGCCCGCGATGCGCTCCGCGCGGGAATAGCTGACGGTAGTGCTCTTGAAGCCGACCAGCGGCACAAGGCCGCGCAGGAACAGGTTGACCTCGCGGAAGTTTGCGAATTCCTTCAGTACACGCGCGCTGATGAGCCTGTAGTCCGCATGATTATACACGACCTCCGCGCCCATCGCGGAGAGGAATTTATAAAAGCTCTGCGCGGTGAAGCGCTTGAAGAAGGTGTCCGTCTCGCGGCTGGAGCGCACACCGTACACGACCTCACAGCCGTCGAGATACGCGTCGACCATCGCGTCCATGGCGTTGATGTCGTCCTGTCCGTCGCAGTCGATGGATATCGTGATGTCGCAGTGCTCGCGCGCCTCCATGAGTCCGGCAAGGACGGCGTTCTGGTGACCGCGGTTGCGGCTCTGGCTGATGCCGATATAGTGCTCGTCCCCTTTGGCAAGCTCCGAAATGATCTCCCACGTCCGGTCGCGGCTGCCGTCGTTGACGAACATGACCCGACTCTCGGGACTTATTTTACCCACAGCGGCAAGCTCGTTTATCTTTGTAAGGAACATCGGCGCCGTTATCGGCAGCACCGCCTCCTCATTGTAGCACGGCACGATTATATACAGTATGGCAGCCATGATAGCCTCCTGAAAATGTGATATTTTAATTATATTATCCCTCAAAAATATGTCAAGTCATGCACTGTAAACAAATATCGGCGGAGTGTCCCCCCCGCCGATATGTTTATGCATTTTTATTCCAGAACCTCGGCCTCGATGCGCTTGCCCTTGAAGAGTTTGCCTATGAGCATCACGACCGCGAAGAACGCCAGATAGCCCAGCACCTGCTTATAGCCCTTGCCGACCCAGCAGCAATAGCACATGAACACGCAGCAGCACAGCCCAAGTATCGGCAGGACGTAGCGCTTTATGACACTGCCGCCCTTGTCCTTGACGATGAGCGCGATGAACATGGGGATATACATGGCATAGAGATTGATGATGCATATCTCGTCCGGCTCCCACGCTATCCACTGGCAGTCGTGCAGCCCGCCCATGAAGTCGGGGCCGTACATCCAGATAACCGCCGTCCATGCGTACCAGAAGCCGCCGAGCATCATGCCGATTATCGCCGACTTCATGGTGAAGCCGTTCTGATGGTCAATGTCGCCGTAGAACTCCGGGCGCGGCCCCATACCGCGCGCGGCGACGGAGTACATGCCGCGGCACGAGCCCATGATAAGGCCGTTCATAACGCCGAGGCAGCCGATGCTGATGAATGCGTAAACGATGGTGCCGATGGTCTTGCCGAAGATGTTTGAAAACGCGATGCGCGGCAGGGACTCGCCCAGCGGCCATGTGCCGATGATGGTCTGCACATCGCCGACGCTGCTCATCGCAAATATGTACAGGCAGTAGAGCACGGTGCAGAACAGCGCGCCGAGAATGAGCGCGATGGGAAGATTGCGCTTCGCGTCATGCAGTTCGGAATTTATCGAGGTTGCGATTATCCAGCCCTCATACGCGAACGCGAAGGACGCGACGCCTGCAAACACACCCTGAAACGCGGTCGTCCCCTCAACGGCGGCGGCATATTCCGGAGTGTTGACATAGTCGAGCACGTTCGCGGTCGTGCCGTTGACCGCGCCGACGATGATGCCCACCACGGCCATAAGCAGCAGCGGGACGAGCTTTATGATGGTCATGCTGACCTGAAGCTTTCCCGCAAGCTTCGGGCTGATGGCGTTGATGCCGTAGCCTATCATCAGAAAGCCCGCGCCAAGGCCGAGCGCCTCGGAGCGCACCGTCCCCGTCACGAAGAAGTCGAGCGACTGTATGCCGCACAACTCAAGGAAGAACACCGCGGAGAAGAAGGCCAGCATCGCCGAAAGACATGGGTAATATATCGTGGTCATAAACCAGCCGACATAGTAGGAGTACGACGGCCCCAGAGCCACTTCGGCATAGTCCACCACGCCGTTCACCTTCTCGTACTTTGCGCCAAGCTCAGCGAATACCAGCGAACAGATTATGCATATCGCGCCGACGAGCGCAACCACGAGCACACCCTGAAGCATATTGCCGTGCGTGAGCGCCAGAACCTTGCCGCCCTTGATAAACACGCCGGAGCCGATGACGATTCCGATGACCATGGATATCGCCGTGGGCAGGCCGTACCTTTTCTCCATTTTACTTCCCATAATCGCAATCCTCTTTATTAGTTTAGAACATCACCTTGATAAATGCTTCTTTCATCCATTTTAACAGATTTTCGGATGTTGTCAATAAATATTTAAGAATTTGTATATTTATTAAGAATATGAAAGTTGCTTTTATACCGCTTATTCGCCGAGAAAGTCCGCAAGCTCCTGCACGGTCTTGAAGTAGAAATCGGAGTTCCGGCGCATGAAGTCCTCGATCTGCGGGACGTCATACGCCCAGCCGGCTGCGGCGAAGTCCACTCCGCAGGAATGAGCCATGTCAAAGCCGGGCTTCAGGTCGTCTATCATCAGCAGCTCCTCCGGCGCAAGCCCAAGCCGGCACATTATCTCCTCCAGCGGCCACGGATTTGGCTTGCGGCGCTCGGGCGGCTGCTCCCAGCCGAACACCAGATCCGGCTCCGGCAGGCCGTTTTCCGCGTAGTCGCGGCGGATGTTCTCGTCGAAGGAGTGCGATACGACGCAGATGTACCCGCCCTCGGCCTTGTGACGGCACATAAGCTCGTTCATGCCGGGGTACGCGCTGGGGATGTGCTGCGCGACGTATTTTTTCCAGAATTCCGTCTCGTCCTGAAGTGCGGCGTCGTCCATGCCGTATTCGTTCTGGCACATCTGCATGAAGCCGGGGTCGAAATTTTTCAGGAAATATTCCTCAAGCGTACAGTGCCTCCCTGGATAGCGCAGGCGCAGATACTGCTCGAAGCAGGGGTGGTGTATCGTGGCGGTGCTGTTGACGACGGTGTCGTCATGGTCGAAAACAAGGCATTTGTATCTCATGTCTACCTCTTATATTTTATTTTGATTTACGTCCAGTTTATCATATGTGGAAAAGAAAATCGACAGGTTTTTATAAAACCTGTCGATTTTGGCATAGGGTGAATTAGGCAATGCATCCCTGCTGGTCAAATATTTTTGCAACAACGTATATTTTTCTATCACCCATTGGAAACACCTCAAATTCTTGCAAGCACTTTAGGAACTTCTCTAATCGCAATTTGCTGAATCGTGATTTGAGCAAAGCATGGTGCCACCCTAATCCAGTATTCTTTTCACCTGTTCACGCACTATCGTCGACAGCGCATCGAGCCGTGCCTCTTCTGCTTTTATCTTCGGATGCTGCTCAAAGCTGAAATCGCACAGCGGTTCAAGATCCTGACGTATATTATCCGTCAGCATTCCTCTTGCTGTTGAAATGAAGTCAGTACCAAAACGCGGCGTGCATGTGCCGATGCACCAGTCTGTATTTTTGAGTTGGTCAATGCCCATATCAAACAGCAGGCTGCGGTTGTTGTCGAACACCGGCGCCATTCGTATTACGGACATTGTGTCATTATCTATGAGCGCCCCAAAATTGCCGAGGTGCCTGTCAGTGTTGAGTATCAACGCGTCGAGCACGCACATTCTGCGGAAGCTGTCACCGGAGCCTATCGATGTAAAATAATTGAGCATGGCGGAGACAGAGCGCTCACCCTTTGGCAGAAGGTCATGTGCTTTAGCAAGCCCGGCTTTCTCGCTCGTGAACAGTGCGCACTTGCTTATCAGCTTATCGTGATAGTACGCGATGTCATAAGGCACATAGTCCATGTGCAGCTTCTCTGCGAGCTGGCACGAAAGATATTCCGACAGCGGTTCTATTTCAAACGTCGCACTTCCGCTTTTGTAAAGCATGATCCGCCCGTTTTCCCGTATCCAGCATTTCGCAAAATATCCATCCGTCCCAAACTCGGGAGATGTCGTCGAAAAGCTTGTGCTCCCAATGCGTCCGTCAAAAGCTGCCGCAGCAACAAGCTCATCGAACTCGTTGCGGTACAATGAAACGTCATCCCATTTGAGCAGAGAAGTCTCTGGCTTCACCCAGAATGTATCATTGAGTGAAAGCGCATGGGTGACATTCAAAAAGCTCTCAAGATCGTTGCAGTTATATCTCTCAAGAAGCTCCGTAATATGCTTGCGGTGCTTCGGGGCTTGTCTGCCTGTCAGGTAGTCTGTGAGATTATGATATCCCCACGGGCGCAGCTCGGTATACCACTCATGCTCACTGCACTCGACCTCGTCAAACTCATTGCGTCTGCACGAGAACGAAAGCCACGCAGAATCTTTATTCATGAGAATATAGTTCACAGGCACACCCCCTCTGGCAGTTTATCGACTCTATGTATTTTACCACGCTTCTCACACAGTCACAAGATAATAATACTCATCTTATTCACCTATCTGCTCAAGCTGTTTTGCTATATGTTCAAACGTCTCAATGGCGTCATCAAGATTTTGCTTTTCATCCGTGTACAGCAGTGTCTCATGCAGCTTCTCATAATTGCTTCTTACGTTGTCATCCAACTTGTCTTTCCACGCGCTGAAGTTATATGCTCCTGTTGGATCATACTCTGAGGAAATGTTCCTTTGCATAATCACGTTTGACGGCAGACTCGGATATGTGTTTCTCACGTGCGACCAGAAAAACCAATTCGTTATATTCCTCAGGAAATTCATGTAGTTTCATGCAGCGCCTCCATTTTCGGATATTTGTATTCGGACATTGCAGACAGATACTTATTCAAATTATTTTTCACTCCATAATAGTCGAGGATGCTGCGTAAGAATGCAATGGTACGTTTGGGATAATGAATCCGTGAATTGACATATTCAAATACCTCATCGGAATAATGTGGAGCGAACTCTTCGCAAAGCTTAATAAATTGTCTCTGATTCAAATCCTGTATTTCAGAGTAGTTCTTCAGCACCTCAAGTATTTGGATCATTCGTACCGCTTCCGGTGAGTATTTCAATTCCTTCTGGGTAAGCCGAACACTGCCTATCCGCTTTGTCTGCTGGTCAGGCAGAGAAGAATATACATCGATCAGCTTAGGTACTTGAGTAGTCAGGTTCAGTTGATTATATAACGCATAACCTATTACAGTCCCGTTTCCTTCTCTCGTAAACTCGTGAATAACATCATGTTCGGAAGGAAGTCTTATTCCGTACTTACCGCGAGCCGGTTTGCAGTATATTCCTCTTGAGACATGAGCCAAGGTGTTTTGTTGGCACATGCGCTCCAACGTCTTGTAGTAAGCTGATTCAGATACAGTATCGCTAAGACTCTGACGGTAGAGCCGACTTGCAAAAATAAGCTGGTTTTCTTTGAAGTTTTCTAACTGTCGTTCGATTTCGTGTTTAGCCTGCACTGCTCCTCACCCCCGCAAAAAGTATAGTCATATTCTATATACTACTATACTCAGAGAGAAAAGCATTGTCAAGTAAAATCAAAATTTACTTGACAATGCTTTTTATTCTATGTTCAACTCTTCCGCCAGCCTCCGCACTATCTGCTCTTGCGCGGCTTTGTCCCGCGCCAGCCCGCGCTCCCGTCTTACAGCTTTGTGCCGGACTGCTTGCCTATATACTCCTCGATCATGTATGAATATTTCAGCATGAACTGCGTGTTGAAATCATCCAGGTCAATGCCGGTCATCGCCGCGATCTTCTGTTTGCGGTAGGAAAGCGTGTTGCGGTGCAGGAACATTTCTGTAGCTGTCGCGGCACTGTTGAACCCGTTCCTTGCAAGACATCCTAGAGTTTCGTACAGTTGGCTGCCGTTCTGCTTATCGTACTCCATGAGCTGGAGAAGCGCAGGGTGGCAGTAAAACCCGACCTTGCGGCTTTGCGCCACATTGTTTATAAGGTCGTAGAGCGCCACATTTTTGTATTCATACAGGTTCTCCGGCAGGTTCAGCAGGCCATTCAATTCTATGGCTTTCACCGCCTGCTCATAGTAATACCTCATAGACGTCACGGTAGAAAACGGGTTGCTGACACCGCAGATAAGATGCTCATGCTCGCACAGGGACAGGAGCTTGCTCATATCCTCCTCCGCAAGCGCAGGGGCATCATCCGAAAGGCCGAAGAGAATGACCATCATCTTGTTGTAATATACGTATCTCTCGCGCGGGAACATTTGCCGCAGCGTGCGCGGCATATCATCCTTGACATAGTTTGTCCCCTGGAAGAACCGCGGCTTCACCGCCGCGATGCACATGCGGCTCGGAAATTTCATTTCCCCGGCGTATATACGCGCGTTTACCTGCTCCGACGGTATTCCGCGGAAAATGTCAATAAGCAGATTATCATAAAGCCCGTTCTTCACGCTGTCCGCATTGATATTTTTCAGCATGAACTCCGTCGCCGCATAGCTGATGTACGACAGCACATCTTCGCAGTACGTGCTGAAGTTCTCTTCTTTCTGAAGCATGAACACATATCCGTAAAGCTCTCCGTTAATACGTATCCGCTTGGCAAGGTAATAGAGCTGATTATCCTTGCAGTGGCGCAGCAGCGGGCCGTCGTTCTGCTCGTCGCCATGCTGCGCGCTCACATTATATATGTGCTTTATAAAAAACGGCGGGCAGAAGCCACGCTCTATGCTCTCTATCCAGAGCGAGTCGTTGAGCGTGAACGGATGCGAGTGCGTGATAATCTTGCCGCTCATGTCGATTATGGTGATGTTTATGTTCAGCTCCTTCGCCATCGCATCCACGATCGCGTCCAGCCCCTTGCCATACATGATCATTTCCATCATGCGCATCCGCAGGCTCTGGGACTTGTATTCATGGCGCAGCAGCTCCTCGGCAGCCGCCACCGCATCAGGCAGTTCATCCGGTTTGAACTCCGCCCAGCTGCACTGAGCCGCATTGAGTTTGTCGGAACTGTCTCCGCTCCACAAAAGGTATTCTCCAAGTGCGCCGGTGTTCACGCCGCACAAATCATCAGACCATGTCAACGCATCTTCACCGGGTACTTTCCCGGCATCCGCCTTATCAATGTAATACACATTGCCGTCTTTCACAATTTGCTTTGACAAAACGGTATATTTCTCAGCCAATTTACTCAGCAATTCAGAAAATTTCATATTGTCACCTCGTTAACTATATTATGCCCTGCGCACAAAGATTTCAAGAACTTTTTGTGTTTCAGGTTTGTCGCACAATATTGCAGCATCGTTTGTGCGGCGCGCACATTTACAGATCGGCCTCCTGATGATATTTTTTTAACAGCAAGCAGTACAAAACAAAAAAGCGAAATTTCAGGAGGTAAACATGAAATACGAAAAGCTTTTTGAAAAAGGTAAGATCGGCAAGCTCACGCTGAAGAACCGCATAGTCATGACACCGATGGGCACCGGTTTTGCCGCAGCATCCGGCGAAGCATCCGAGGAGATCACCAAGTTCTACGAGGAACGCGCAAAGGGCGGCGTCGGCCTCATCATCTGCGAGGTGTGCCGTGTCGATGAGCTGTCCGGCATTGCTCAGCCCTGCCAGCTCCGCGCGACCGACATGAACGTCATCCCGAGCTTCACCCGTATGGTCGACAGGATCCACGCATACGACACAAAGGTATTCATGCAGCTGCACCATCCCGGCAACGAGGCCTTCCCCATCACGCTGCACGGTAATCCCGTCATCGGCCCGTCTCCCGTGATGTGCAAGACCATCGGCGTTGTTCCGAAGGAAATGACCACCGCCGAGGTCGAGGCCATGGTGAAGAACTATGTCAAGGCCGCAGTCATCGCAAAGACTGCCGGCTTCGACGGCGTTGAGATTCACGCGGCGCACGGCTACCTCGTCAACCAGTTCATGAGCCCGCACACCAACCACCGCACCGATAAGTACGGCGGAGACTTCTTCAACAGGATGCGCTTCATTTCCGAGATCATCATCAGCATCCGCTTTGCCTGCGGCGCCGACTTCCCCATTTCCGTGCGTATGAACGGCACCGACTTCTGGGATGATGGCAACGATGAGAAGGAATGCCAGCACATCGCCCGCTATCTCGAGTCCCTCGGCGTTGCATCCCTCAATATCTCCAGCGGCTCCTATGAGTCCGGCTGGTCGATTATCGAGCCCTACCCCTATCAGGAAGGCTGGAAGAAGCATCTTGCAAAGGGCATCAAGGAATGCGTACATATCCCCGTCATCGCCGTCAATACCGTCAAGCACCCGGCACACGCTGAGGCTATGCTTGAAGAGGGCGTGTCCGACTTCGTCGGCGTCGCGCGCGGCAACCTCTGCGATCCGGAATTCGGCAACAAGGCAAAGCGCGGCGACGATGCTCGTGTGCGCAAGTGCATCGGCTGCATGAACTGCTTCAAGCAGGCAGGTCTCGGCCGCGCGATAGAGTGCGCAGTCAACCCCGTGCTCGGCCGCGAGACCTATCGCGGAGACGACAAGCTCACAAAGAACGGCGACGGCAGGACCGTTGCAGTCATCGGCGCAGGCCCCTCCGGTCTGCAGGCTGCCATTACTCTTGCAAAGCGCGGCTTCAAGGTCGTTGTGTTTGAAAAGTCCGACCGCATCGGCGGCAACATGAACCTCGCCGCTGTTCCTCCCTGCAAGGGTCTTATCGGTGAGTTCATCGAGACTCTCGGTATTGAGGCTGCCGACCTCGGCATTGATATCCGTCTCAACACTCCCGGCACCGTCGAGGCTGCAAAGGCAGTCGGCGCGGTCGGCGTGGTCATCGCGGCAGGCGGCATCGATATAATCCCGCAGGTCGACGGCATTGACAAGGCATACACCTACAGACAGGTCCTCAAGAACGAGGTCGAGCTCAAGGGCAAGAAGATCGCCGTTATCGGCGGTGGCCTCACCGGTCTTGAGACCGCGGAATACCTCAGTGATTTTGACAATGAGGTCTCCGTTATAGAGATGGCTCCCGCTGTCGGCACCGCAATGTACCGCAGTGTTACCGACGCAGTTGTCGGCCACATCACCAAGAACGGCGGCCATATAATGACCGGCACGATGTTCAAGGCCGTCGGCGACGGATTCGTCACTCTCAACAGCCTTGCGACCGGTTATGATACCCACGCTCCCTTTGACGCATGTGTTATCGCAATGGGCGTAAAGCCCAACGATGCGATCGTGGCCGAGTTTGAAGCCGCATTTGATAAGGTCGCAGTTGTCGGCGATACAGTCGAGCCCGGCAACATCGCAGATGCGACCCACTCCGGTCTCAACAAAGCGTTCGTATTTTAAGTGCTGGTGCAGCAGGAAAGGAGTATCACAATGAAAGAATTCAAGGATAAAGTCATAGTTGTCACCGGCGGTGCGCGCGGCATAGGCAAGGCCATTGCCGTCGAAGGCGCAAAGCGCGGCATGAACGTCGTCCTCAACGACATAGACCCTCTGGTCTGCGAGACCGCGAAAGAGATCGAAGCAATGGGCGTGAAGTGTGTCGCCCAGAACGCCGATATCTCCATCTACGAGAACATCGAAGCTCTTCTCAAGCTCACTCTTGATACTTTCGGCCATGTCGACATTCTCGTCAACAACGCCGGCTGCGCCGTTTCCGGTGCGATCTGGAAGCTGCCCAAGCGCGATATCGACTGGATAACCGAGCTCAACTTCCTCAGCCATCTCTACGGCATGAAGATATTCCTGCCGCAGATGATCGCCCAGGGCACTCCCTGCGAGATCGTCAACGTCGAATCCACCGCCGGTCTTATGACCTCCGGCAAGGCAACGATGTACCACGCGACGAAGGCCGCCGGTGTTGCGACCTCCGAGAGCGTATACATCGCGATGAAAGAGAACAACTACCCCATCAATGTCCACTGCCTCGTTCCCGCGTATGTCAAGACCACCATCCACCTTGCCGACCTGCACCGCCCCGAGCGCTTTGCCATCAACGACGATCCTTACTATACCAGCGAGGAGTACAAGGCCGGTCAGCTCCGCGGTACGCGCGGCGTCATGAGCGGCATCCCCGATTGGTATGTCGGCGAGTGCGTCTTCACCGCCATTGAGGATGAGAAGTTCTATATCTTCACTCACCCCGAGTCTCAGGTCGTTGCACAGCCGCGCGTCCAGCGCCTTGCATCCGGCATCAATCCCAAGACCTGATCGTACAGCATAAATCAAAGTGCCGCGTAAAAGCGGCACTTTGATAAAACATGAAATTCATATTCAGAAAGGCGGTAAATCTATGTTCACAAACTACGAAAATGCTAAAGTAGTCATCACCGGCGGCGCCAACGGCATCGGCAAGACCCTCGCTCTCGGCTTTGCCAAGCGCGGTTCCGATGTTGCGATAATAGACATCCACGGCGATGAGGCCGAAGCCGTCGCAACAGAGATACGCGGCATGGGCCGTAAGTCCTTCGCAATGCAGGCTGACGTTTCCGTCCTTGACGAGTGCAAAGCGATCCTTGATAAGACGATGGCCGAGTTCGGCCGCTGCGACGTGCTCGTAAATAACGCGGGCGTCTCCGCGCTCTCCGATGTTGAGCATATCCCGGAGAAAGACATACGCTGGGTCTACGAGACCAACGTATACTCGCACTGGTTTATGATGCAGAACTTTCTCCCGCAGATGCGCAGCCAGAAATCACACTGCCAGATAATCAACGTCTGCTCCATAGCCGGCCTCATTTCCATGAACGGCGCTCCCGCGTATTTCAGCTCCAAGCATGCCGCGGTCGCACTCTCCGAGTGCGTGTATAAGCAGCTCAAGGCAGACAAGGCCGATATAGACGTGTCCATCTTCTGCCCCGGCTATATAAACACCGAGATGCACCTGACCGACCACCATCGTCCCGAGCGCTTCGCCATCCATGACGATGAGCCGTATTACCACACCGAGGAGTACGCAAAGTTTGTCGCGTTCAACAAGTATCTGCTTGAAAACGGCGCTGATGTAAATGTGGCTGTGGAGACGATCTTCAAAGCACTTGAGAAGGAGCAGTTCTATATTCTCGATACGCCGAAGTATGAGCGCCTGCTCTGCGAGCAGGGCGTCTTTGAAGCGGAGAAGGTTCGCCCTGTCGACTTTTATACGCTGAACTGAATATCAAAATCTGAATAAACACGAGGAGAATTTACAATGGAAGAAAAAATCGGCAAGAAATTTTTGCTCTATTTCCGCCTCGCGCTTCTCTGCTGGATCCTCATTGCAAACGCGATCCTGCACATCATCGGTTTTTCCTACGGCTGGCTGATCTTCATCAGCAACATCATGCTCTTCACCCTTGAGGGCGATGTCAAGGAACGTTTCCTCACCGTTGAGATAGGAGGCCTTGTCGGGCTCGTGCTCACTGTGCTCGCAATGCTCGCCATCTCCGCCCTGACACCGATCGTCGGCGACCTCTTCGGCCTGCTTATCCCGCTCGCCGCGGTTCTCGCGCTGCTCATCCTCGGCCACCCCTATGCCCCCAAGGTGCTCAACAATGTCGGCTTTGCCTATCTTACCTGCGCCTGCATAGATACCGCTTCATTCGCAAGCAACATCGGGCTGTTCATTCTCGTTTTTGTCGTCGGCTCGCTGGTGTTCAACGGCGTATGCGTCCTGCTCATGAAGCCGATGAAGGCGCTCGCCGTCAAGAGTGTGACAAAAGCCGCAAGCAACGCATAAAGCAAATTTCACAGCATTGTTATATTTCGTAACAGGCAGCCGTCGCAAGCGGCTGCCTGTTACGTTTTGGGGATAAATCAAGTTTGCATGGCTTGCAGTTTCATGCTCTATTCAGCTCCTCCGTCAGCCTCCGCACGATCTGCTCATGCGCGGCTTTATCCTTTGCCATCTCATCCTCCGTAAGAGCTTCATCGCGCATGCGCTCTGCCTCACGCGCCCAAACTTCAAATCCCGGCTTGGACATCTTGCCTTTGCTCACGCGGGCAAAGTATTTTTTATTGATTTGATAGACGCAAAACCTTTTATAAGTCCTCACAAATGTTTATAAACCAATGTGAAAATGGCTTAAAATCAAGGTTTTCCGCATATCTTCATTTTTCTTGTCATATCTCCGCATAAGGTGTTTTTGTAAGACCGGGCACCATTTTAGCACCACAGAATATAAGGAGGACGACATGAAAAACGAACTTTTGACTAAGGGTATTATACTTCCGTCCGGCGAAATCGGCAAGAATAAGATAAACCTTGTCGCCGGGGCAATCACGCAGCCGTTCGCGGAAATGGTATGGGTAACGACAGGCGGCGACATGGAAACAATCAACCGCCTTACCAACGTACTTGTAACCATGAACAACCCCACCGACCGGGGCAAGCTGTTCAAAATCATCAAACTGCTTTATGGGCTAATGGGCTTGCCTTTTTCAGAGGAAGCCGAGCCTATGGACGCAGACCCCGACGTTTTGGAATACTTCATCTTTTCTTTCATGGCAGACTTTGGAGAAGTCATGCAAGAACTGATAGCAGAAGAAATGAAATAGCGACCCGCACAGCGGCGTTTCTCACTCTCTCACTGGGAGAACAGGAACGCCGCTATTTTTATGCCCTCATGTTACGCAGTAGGGGCAAAAAAAGCCTTGATTTATCGGGCTTACAGAACGCAAAACAGAGGAAGCAAGGAAAAGATACCTTACCCCTCAAAATCCGCGTTCTACTGCGCAACAAATCTAAAGCAAAGGAGTGATGAAGCTATGGCAGTTTTCCGTGTGGAACGCAACACAGGCTACACCGTAATGAGCAACCACCACTTACGCAACAAGGAGCTTTCCTTAAAGGCAAAGGGGCTGTTATCTCAAATGCTGTCCCTGCCGGAGGATTGGGACTATACCCTTGCAGGGCTGTCCTACATCAACCGGGAAAGTATCGACGCTATCCGTACCGCCGTTTGGGAGCTTGAAAAAGCCGGATATATCACAAGGCGGCAGGGACGCGACGAGAAAGGCAAAATGACCGCAATCGAGTACACCATTTACGAACAGCCGCAGCCGCCGGAATTGGATTGCCCGGTATTGGAAAATCCAACAGCGGATAACCCGACAACGGAAAATCCGACGTCGGAAAATCCAATGCAATTAAATAAAGATATATCAAGAACTAACTTACAAAAAAAAGAAAAATCAAATACGGATTTATCAAGTACCCATTCCATTCCTATCCATTCCCTAAATCCCTTGCCTTATGGCGAGGACGAAGCGGCACAGCCGCCGGAACGGAAAGGAACGGAAAGGAACGACGCTTACAGAGTGTATGAGGAAATCATCAAGGACAATATCGAGTATAACATTCTCTTGCAGGATATGAAGTTTGACCATGACCGTCTGAATGAGATTGTTGACATTATCCTTGAAACGGTCTGTACGTCAAGAAAGAAAATCCGTATTGCAGGGGACGATTACCCCGCCGAGCTTGTGAAGTCAAAGTTTATGAAGCTGGACAGCGAACATATCCGCTTTGTCCTTGACTGTATGCAGGAGAACACCACGAAAATCCGCAATATCAAGCAGTACCTAAAGGCGGTTCTTTTCAATGCCCCGTCTACCATTGACAGCTATTATACTTCCCTTGTCGCTCACGACATGGCAAGCGGCGCATTATCCGGCAAGCCTAAATACGGCGACCCGGACTACTACACCTACAACGAGGGCGAAAGCCTGTAAACGAAAAAAGGAGGATTTACCACATGGCACAGAAAACAGGAGCTTTAATTTTTGACGAAACCGCTGACCGCTACGATATTCGCTTTGATATTGCCGACTATTACGGCGGCTTGCATTGCGGCGAGTGCATGGACGTATTCACAGGCGGCAAATGGAAGCCGACCCGGATTGAGTACGGCGACAACTGGTATCTTGTAGGTATTCGCGCCGAGGACTTGAACGGGCTGCGGGTGCGGATTTAACGGGGCGGCGTGAAGAACGGACGCCCTTTTTTCACGCCCAAAAGCGGCGTACCACCCTAACACTATCATTACTACCGGGAAAGGAGGACGGTAAACATTGCAGGACGAAATCAACGAAAAAGTGGTTGCGCTCTCGGTCAAGGGAGCAAAGCTGACCGCTGAAATGCTGCAAAAGGCAATCAAAGCCATGCTTGCACAGGCAAAAAAGCAGCAGGAAAAACAGCCCCACGGGAAGCAGACCCTAAAGCAGCTTGCGAAGCAGAACGCGGGGCTATCCAACATTGAGATAACCGAGGGCAATATCAAAGCCTTTGAGCAGACGGCAAAAAAATACGGTATCGACTTTGCCCTAAAGAAAGACAGCACCGAAACGCCGCCCCGTTATCTTGTATTTTTCAAGGGGCGGGACGCGGACGCTCTGACCGCAGCTTTTAAGGAGTTTTCCGCAAAGAAGCTGACACAGGAGCAAAAGCCCTCTATCCGAAAGGCACTTGCCACATTCCGGGAAGCAGCAAAGCAGCTTAACGCGAACCGTCAAAAGACAAAATACAAGGACAGGGAGGTATCGCTATGAAGCCGAATATCAAGAAGCTGCTTATCCTAAACGCCCCCTATCTGCTCTTTGTGTATCTCTTTGATAAAGTCGGACAGGCGGTGCGGCTCTCGCCGGGGGCTGACCTCTCCGGCAAGCTGCTTTCCATTGGCAGCGGCTTTTCCGCTGCCTTTTCAAATGCCCTGCCGAGTTTTAACCCTATGGATTTGCTTATCGGCATTGTCGGGGCTGTCGTTATCCGGCTTGCGGTCTATGTGAAAGGCAAGAACGCAAAGAAATACCGTAAGGGCATGGAGTACGGCTCTGCACGTTGGGGCAATGCCGAGGATATAAAGCCATATATCGACCCCATGTTTGAAAATAACGTGCTGCTGACGCAGACCGAAAGGCTGATGATGAGCAGCCGCCCGAAGCACCCGAAGTATGCAAGAAACAAAAACGTGCTTGTCATCGGCGGCTCCGGCAGCGGCAAAACAAGGTTTTTTGTAAAGCCCAACTTAATGCAAATGCACAGCAGCTATGTTGTCACAGACCCGAAGGGCGGTGTGCTGGGGCAGGTCGGCTCATTTTTGCAAAAGCGTGGGTACAAAATTAAGGTGTTCAACAGCATTGATTTTTCAAAATCCATGCACTATAACCCGCTGGCGTATATCAAGACCGAGGCTGACATTCTAAAGTTTGTCAATGCCCTCATTTCCAACACCAAGGGCGAGGGCAAGGAGGGCGACCCGTTCTGGACGAAGGCGGAAACGCTTTTGTACTGCGCCCTGCTGGGCTACATCATTTTTGAGGGAGCCGAGGAGGATCGCAACATGAATACGCTGGTGGACATGATCTCCGGCATGGAGGTCAAGGAGGATGACGAGGACTTTCTCAACGCCGTGGACTATATGTTCAAGGGGCTGGAGCAGCGCAAGCCGAATTGCTTTGCGGTGAAGCAGTATAAAAAATACAAGCTCAGCAGCGGCAAGACGGCCAAAAGCATTTTGATCTCCTGCGGCGCTCGGCTTGCTCCCTTTGATATTCCCCAGCTCCGGGAGATCATGTCCTATGACGAGCTGGAGCTTGACCGCATGGGAGATCGGCGCACGGCGACATTCTTCTGCATCAGCGACACCGACAGCACCTACAATTTCCTTGTGGCGCTGGCGTTTTCGCAGATGTTCAATCTCCTGTGTGAACGGGCGGACAATGTTCACGGCGGCAGACTGCCCCATCATGTGCGGGTGCTGTGGGACGAGGCGGCCAACACCGGACAAGTGCCAAACTTGGAAAAGCTGGTGGCGGTCATCCGCTCCCGTGAGATCAGCCTGTGCCTGCTGTATCAGCAGCTTGC
>URGI01000013.1 GCA_900547315.1 uncultured Eubacteriales bacterium
ATATCACATTCTTTTCAATGCAGCTACTGATGCAATCTGGGCAATCGATGAAGCTGATTATAGCCGTGCCCGACGATTGTTAGTTGAAGCTCAGCAACGGGCAGAAGATTTGTACATCGACAATGCTGAGGATAGTCCGGAATAGCGAAACATATCACCTTGCGCTGGATATTCATTCTATGCGATGAAATGGCGGCGGGACGGCACAGAGGCCGTCCCGTTTCACGCCCCTCCCCTTCCGACACATTAAGAAATATTATGATGACATCCGCGGATTTCTCTGCTAGAATTACACCATACCGAATGGAGGTCTCATTATGAAAAATACATTCAAAAAGATATTTATAATTCTCACATCCGTATTTCTCATCCTCTGCGTCGCAGCCTGCGGAGCTACGAAGCAGCCCGCGCATAGCCAGCCCGCATCCTCCACACAGGGCGAACCCGAACCCACAGCCGCGCCCAGCGTGGTCATAACCGTCTACACCGGCGACGAGACCGCCGAGCACTTCCTGACGCAGGAAGTCGCCGCCGCGGCACTCGACGAAAACAGCGTGTTCGCAGCTCTCAAATCTGCCGGCGTCATGCCCGACGACGTGGAGCTGCTCGACTTCGCGCAGAACGGCGGGGCGCTGACGATCGACCTCAGCGACGCCTACGCCAGCTACATCCAGTCCCTCGGCACCAGCGGCGAATACATCGCCGTCGGCTGCCTCGTCAACACCTACCTGACCGCCTTCGGCGCGGACACCGTGAGCATCACCGTCAACGGCGCGCCGCTTGAGAGCGGCCACAACGTGTATGACATGCCGCTCGAATTCTATACCGACAGCACAAATTCCTGACATCCTCCGCCATAATCCCCCGCTGCGCCGTGCCCTGCGCGGTGCAGCTTTTATTTACATAATCATGTTAACGTAATCTTATTTACATAAATTGTTCCTTCGCCGTTTCCTGCATAAAGATGTTGACAAGACGCGGATAACTGATATAATATCTCCTGTTTGTTTTTTGAAAACAGACGCTCCAAAAATATAAAAGGGAGAAAAGATCAATGGAGAAATTGTTCAAGCTCAAGGAAAACGGCAGCTCTGTCCGTACAGAGCTTGTGGCCGGACTCACCACCTTTATGACGATGGCCTACATCATCGCGCTCAACCCCAACCTGCTCACCGGCTTCGGCTCGCAGGGCGGCCCGCAGCTCTGGAACGGCGTGTTCCTCGCCACCTGCATCGCTTCCGCAATCGGCATGTTCGTCATGGCTTTCGCCGCGAACAAGCCCTTCGCAATGGCTCCCGGCATGGGACTCAACAGCTTCTTCGCCGTCGTTGTGGCAAACATCGTTTCCATCACCGGCATGGGCTACCTCGAATCCTTCCAGGCCGCGCTCTGCATCATCCTCATTGAGGGCGTCGTCTTCGTCATTCTCTCCGTTCTCAATATCCGCGACAAGATCGTCAACGCTATCCCCCTCGGCATCCGTCTCGGCATCGCCCCGGCCATCGGCCTGATGCTGCTGAACATCGGCGTCGGCTCCAACGCCGGCATCTACTCCGAGACCGGCGGCCCGTTCTACGTCATGCGCGACTTCTTCGGCGCGCTCACTCCGAGCCTCGCCCAGTCCAACATGGGCAGCGGTTACAGCGCCATGGTGCTGACCGTTGTGACTATGTTCGTCGGCCTGTTCATCATCGTCATCCTCGCGCACCACAAGGTCAAGGGCGCCGTCCTGCTGGGTATGCTCGCAGCCTCCTGCATCTACTGGGCAGGCGAAGCGATCTTCCTCGGCGTCAATCCCTTCGCAAGCCTCGCAACCGCTTCTTTCCTCCCCGCTTTCGGCGACATGGCGGAGACCACCCTCTTCAAGTTCAGCTTCGCTGGTCTGGCCAAGGTCGGCTGGTTCACCGTGACCACTCTCGTCATCACCTTCTGCATGATCGACATGTTCGACACCATCGGCACCCTCGTCGGCACCGCGTCCCGTGCGGGTATGGTCGATGAGGACGGCAACATGCCCCAGATGAAGGAAGCCCTTCTTGCCGACGCCGTCGGCACCGTCGCCGGCGCTCTGACCGGCACCTCCACCGTCACCACCTTCGTCGAGTCCGCTTCCGGCGTCGAGGCCGGCGGCCGCACCGGCCTGACCGCGCTGACCACTGGCGTGCTGTTCCTTGCCTGCATGTTCATTGCGCCCATCGCCGCGATCATCCCCGCCGCCGCGACTTCCTCCGCGCTGATCTACGTCGGTCTGCTGATGCTCGGCGGTCTGAAGAAGATCGACTTCGACGATATGTCCCAGGGTCTGCCCGCCGCGATCATGCTCATCTGCATGCCCATCTCCGGCTCCATCGGCCACGGCATCGGCCTCGGCCTCATCTCCTACACCGTCATCAAGATATTCACCGGCAAGGCCAAGGACGTCTCGGCGCTGACCTACGTCATCTCCGTGCTGTTCCTCATCAAGTTCTTCCTCGTCGCGTGAGATCATTAAAGCGAAACCCTCACCGTATGGCCGGAGCCATACGGTGAGGGTTTTTTTATTTGTCGCTGAGATGCACTTAAATTCCGCTCAGGGTGCCGAGCTGGTAGAACGCAACGGCGGAGGCCGCGGCGACGTTCAGGCTGTCGACCCCGTGCGACATCGGGATCTTGACGGTATAGTCACAGGCGGCAATGGTCTCCGACGCCAGCCCGTCGCCCTCGGTTCCGAGCACGACCGCAAGCTTTTCGACCTCGCGCAGGCGCGGGTCCGCGATGCTGAGTGAATCGTCGCGCAGCGCCATGGCGGCAGTCTTGAAGCCGTAGGAATACAGCACGTCCTGCCAGTCGGCGTCCTCCGGCAGGTACGTCCACGGCACCTGAAACACCGTCCCCATACTGACACGCGCGGCGCGGCGATACAGCGGATCACTGCCCGCGGCAGTGAGCAGGACGGCGTCCATGCCGAGCGCGGCGGCGGAGCGGAAAATCGCACCGATATTGGTCGGGTTCATCACGTTCTCCAGCACGGCCACGCGCCGCGACGCGCCGCACAGCTCCGAAAGCGCCGGCAGCGCCGGACGCAGCATACAGCAGAGCATGCCGCGCGTCAGATGGAAGCCGGTGAGCTGCGTCAGCACCTCAAGCGGCGCGGTGTACACCGGTACATCATCTGCACAGCGCGCAAGAATTTCGTGCCCCCTGCCCTCGATGTGCTTCGGCTCCATCAGAAACGACAGCGGCACGCAGCCCGCGTCCATCGCGCGACCGATGACCAGCGGGCTTTCCGCGACGAACATAGCGTTTTTCGGGTCGGCGCGGTTGAGGAGCTGATTCTCCGTCAGGCGCGCGTACACGTCAAGCTCTGGGGCGGAAAAGTCTGAAATTTCAATGTTTTTTGCCATGTGCTCCCCTTCCTCACTCGATGTCCAGCCAGTCAAGAACCGCCGTCACGGCGCGGACAGGCCAGCGCGGATCGCGCGTGTAGTCAAGGTCGACATCGCGCGCAGAGCGGCGCTGAAGGTGCAGTCGGAACGCAGCGTTATGGAAGCGCCACTCGGCGGCAAGATTCTCGAAGCTGCGCTCCGTCGCGCCGGTGTGCGCCAGAATGGCGCATATAAGGTGTCGGTCGCGCCACGATTTGACCATGTAGGAATAGGTTATTTTGAACGCGTCCTCGCCGAAGCTTAGGCGGCACAGCGGCGACCACGGCTCAAGAATGCCGTTGACGAGCGCGACGGCCTCATCCTCGGTGTAAAAATCCTCGACCTGCTCCTCGATCTCCTGAAGCTTGGCCGTTTTCTCTTCTTTTGTCATCATGTCCCCCAGTTATCGTTTTTTCCATTTAATTTTATCACGCCGTTCACGAATTGCAAGAGTAATATTATGTTAACTTGAAGATTTAAGAAACGGGGCAGATGATGATAATGGCGGAACGGCACAGAGGCCGTCCCCTACAGGATAGGATATAGTGCGTTTTGTCTTTTGCCTAATGGCACTCTCTAACAGCTGGCGACCCCTCAGTCGGCTTACGCCGACAGCTCCCCTAAGAGGGGCGCCAATGGCACAGAGCAACAATGCTGCACCAGACTAAAACCTTTGCCGCGAAGCGGCGGCGACGAAGGGGTCGCCAGACACGGTATATTGCCAATAGATAGAAGAAAGGACTATGTCAAGACTATTCCCCTATACAAAACACCCCCAGATTTTCATCTGGGGGTGTTCCGTATTATTGCTTATTCGGTGCTTCGCCTACCGCGAATCACTCTTCTCTCTTGCGGCGGAGCAGGATGACGCCTGCGCCGATGCAAGCGACGGAAGCGAACATTGCGGCTGCGTACAGAGCGATATTGCTGCTGTCGCCGGTAGCGACAACGGGCTTGTACTCAGTCCACACGCCGGTGTAGGTGGAGTCGCCCTCGACGAGGTAGACCGTCTCGGAATTGACGCGCTTGCCGTCCTTATCGTACCACACGAGGATGTGATCCTTGCGGGTTGCGTACGGGAACTGGCCGACCTTCTCGCCGTAGACAACAGTCTTGGAGGTGAAGTTGAGCTTTACGTCTTCCTTGAAATCGGGGTCTTCCTTGATCTTGAAGGCGAGCTTGTACTCCTTGCCCTTCCACTGAGCGTACAGAGTGACAGCCTCGCCGCCGTTGCCGTTATCGGCAAAGGTCAGCTCATCGCCGCTCTTGTAGCTGTCGCCGGTGCCGTCGGCCTTGGTGTTCCAGCCGAGGAAGTCGTAGCCCTTGCGGGTGATTTCCTTGTCGGCGTCGACGGTGATAGCGCTCTCGGTGGTCTCAACGGTGGAATCCTTCTCGTCCGCGCCGTTGTAGTTGTAGGTGAGGGAGTTGTTGATCTTGTTGACGACAACCTTGACCTCGGCCTCGGTGGAAACGGCATCATTCTCAGTGATAACGCCGCTGTCCTGAGCATTGGTGACGGTGAGCTTGACGGTGTACACGCCGCTGTCGGCGACATTGCCGTCAAGAGTCAGAGTCTTGTCGTTCTTGCCTGCAAGAACCTCGCCATCCTTGTACCACTGGTATGCGTAACGCAGACCGGTGTACTCTTCAGTGCTCGCGGTGAGGACGATTTCCTCGCCGTCATAATCCTTGGTGATGTCCTCAGAAACGGTGACAGTCACGGGAGCGATGCTGCGCTTGAGGAAGATGCGGTGATTATCGGGCATGGCCACTTCGGTATCGGCCTTTATCTCGGTGCCTCTGACGGTATCGTCAACGATGAGGAACCAGCCGTCCTCGGTGTAACCTGCGCGCGGGGAAGCAACGATAGCGTCGCCGTAGGGCTGACCCATGGTGACAGTGACGTCAGCGAGCTCGTCGCCGCCATTGGAGTCACGGCTGAGGGTGTAGTCGTTTGCCTTCCACTGTGCGTAAAGGGTGACCTTTTCGCCATTATGGACAGCGGTGAAGTAATACTTGTCGCCGCCCTTGTAGCTGTCGCCGCTGCCGTCAGACTCGGTGTTCCAGCATACGAAGGTGTAGCCCACGCGGGTGGGAACGCCGGTCTGGACGGTGGCGTAGATGGCGTTGGAGAAGTTATTGACCGGGCCGCCCTCGCCGCCGTTTGCGTTATAGTAAATGGTGTTTGCAGGTCTGCTCTTCCACTGGGCGAAGAGGGTAATCTCCTCCTCGTTGTGGACTGCGGTGAAGCTGACGGTATCGCCGGCCTTATAAGAAGTGCCCTTGCCGTTTGCCTGAGTGTTCCAGCCCTTGAAGTCAAAGCCGGGGTAATTGGGAACATCCTCCTTAACGACAATGGATGCCTCGTCCGTGGTGACAACATCCTCTTCGTCCGGACCGCCGTTTGCGTTATAGCGCAGAGTGTTGGGACCCTTGGCCTCCCACTGTGCGACATAGGTCACATTGCCGGTCACTGTCTCAGCAACTGTGGGAGCCCAGCCCTTGAACACGTAGCCTTCGCGCTCGGGAGTGCCGTTGAACGCGGGAGTAGCCTTGCCGAGTCTAACGGTGTAGCTCTGGTCGGCAAATACCGTGCCGTTGATGCCGTCAGTATAGGTGACGGTGTAATACTGAGAAACATACAGAAGCTTACCGGTTCTGGAGGTTTCGCCCTTTGCCCAAGAGCTGGACTGGATAGACCAGCCGGAACCATCCTGCTTGTAATCGGTCTTGCTGCCGGTGTACTTCAAGGTCCACTCAAAAGTAGCGGTAGTTAATTCTTCATCAATACGGTATGCAGGAGTGGGGTTGTTGTTTCTGGTGTTGAATTTGGTAACGTAGGGCGCAAAGTCAGTGATCTTGAGAGTGCACCAGAAGTCTCCATTTTCGTCCTTGGTGACAGGGGTGAATTCGTAGGTACCTTCCTTCAAGTCTCTGAAGTAATGTACATTGCTGGAAACGGTGTCTCTGGTGTTCTTCGGGTCAAAAGGAACAGTGGAGTTCTGAACGCGAATAGCGGTAGAGGACTTGGTGGATCTGGGCAGAGCGGCTATAGTCGGAGCCGCAGGAGCGGTCGCGCACCAGACATCAACAGTCTGCACACCGCCGTCAGGCAGCCACAGGCCAGTGGTTTCGGTGCCGGAAGCATTCTGACCAACTGCATCGGGATTCCAGATGAGCTTTATGGTTGCGGTGCGGACAGTATTGCCGTCGGCATCGGTGTGGTAATGGGTCTTACCCCAAACCTTATTCGGAGCCTTCACGCCGGTGGAAAGCAGGGTCTGAACATTGGTTATATTCGCGCTTGCAGTCCAGACGCCGCGCTCCGCGTCGTAAGTTTTATCGTTATTATATTTGACGTAGTTGCCAAACCAGTTATAAGTCTGGTCAGCATGTGTATCATCAACGGTGCAGTGGAACTTGAACAGTTCCTTGGCACTATTGGCACCGGAGGGAACAACAGGCTCTGCGATTTCCCAGACTGCGGTGTAAGTCACGTCGCCGGTCACGGTATCAGCAACCGTGGTGTCCCAGCCGATGAAGTTGTAGTTCGTGCGGGTCGGGGTGCCATTGAATGCGGGGGTAGCTCCGTTGGGGGCTGCATAATAGGTCTGATCCGCAAACGCCTTACCGCCCACACCGTCGGTGTACTTGACTATGTAATACTGGGAAACATACGCGACCTTACCGGTCTTGGCGGTCTCGCCGATAGTCTTATCATAGGAAGACGACTGCATGGACCAGCCGCTGCCGTCGGTCTTGAAGTCGGTCTTGCTTCCGGTGTACTTCATCTTATAGGTGAAGTTGGAAAGCGGCTTGTTTGGGTCAAGTCTAAAAGCGGGGTCAGCCTTGTTGGCAGTGTTGAACTCGTCAATATAGCTGGTCGGATCGATAATGAGGTCGCACCAGTAATCTCCGTTTTCGTCCTTTGTCACAGGTGTAAACTTGTAGGTACCTTCCTTAAGATACCTGAAGTAGGTTACCTTGCTGTAGCTCTTGGCATACTTCGGAATGTCATATGCGGAATCCTGAATACGAATTGCGACAGTACTGCCGGCAGACCTGGTAAAGGATCCAGCTATTGTCGGAGCCGCAGGAGCGGTCGCGCACCAGACATCAACAGTCTGCACACCGCCGTCAGGCAGCCACAGGCCAGTGGTTTCGGTGCCGGAAGCATTCTGGCCAGTAGCATTTGCATCCCAAACCAGCTTGATGGTCGCGGTGCGGACAGTATTGCCGTCGGCATCGGTGTGGTAATGGGTCTTGCCCCAAACCTTATTCGGAGCCTTCACGCCGGTGGAAAGCAGGGTCTGAACATTGGTTATATTTGCAGTTGCAGTCCAGACGCCGCGGGCTGCATCATAAGCCATGTCATTATTGTACTTTACATAGCTGCCGAACCAGTTGTAGGTCTGGTCGGCATGGGTGTCATCAGCAGTGCAATGGAACTTAAACAGTTCCTTGATGCTATTGCTGCCGGAGGGCACCGCAGGCTGTTCCGGAGTCTCAGCGTCTTTTTCCTCGACGGGCGCTTCTTCCTCCGAAACAGGTTTTTTTACGGTCGATTCTTCTACGTCCGTTTCTTCCTGCACGGCCGGGGCTTCGTCAACGTCTGCATACGCCGCGGGTGCAAAGCTCACGACCATGCATATCAACAAAACCAAAGCCATTACACGGGAGAAACCTTTGTTTTTGCTCATAAAATCTACTCCATTCCTTTGGATTTTGGGGCATGTATACTTCTGCCCCAAGGTACAGGATATTTTACCATCACGCTATACCAGTGTCAAGCGGTGTGACCTGTCTTTTTATTATAATTTTTCTTAAGTTTTTCAATATATGGTATTCTGTGCAAGCGACAGTACTATATGTTGTGTTAATATTTGGAATTTGACCTAGTGTGTCAATTTTACAGATTCTGTAACTGGTATATAATTTCCATAGGATTTTCTGGATGGTTAAGCGAGTAAGGGACACATACAGCAGGAACAAAAACGCAGTGGCGGCTTCCTGCGTTTTTGGGACAAGTTCTTTCTTTTACCTACTGGCAGTAAATCAAGACTGGCGACCCCTCAGTCAGCCTTACGGCTGACAGCTCCCCTAATAGGGGCGCCAAGATAGTGCGCGACCACCCCATGCGGTGTGAACCGCATGGGGTGGTCATTACACTATTATATATTATATTACACAACACGCGCCGCGCATTATCCGCGGAGGTTCAGAAACCGCGGGATGACGCTGACGTGCGCCTTATCCATCACGCCGGAGGCCTCGCCATCCAGTGACCACTCAAGCTCCGGCGGATTCTCAATATCCAGCTCCTTTGCCTGAAACAGGTCGATATTCGGGCAGGAATAATCCTGCGACAGCAGGCCGCGGATTATCATATCCAGCTCCAGCATCGTCTTCGGCATCTTCACGAGCAGCACCTCGAACACGCCGTCCGCCGTGTCCACCATCGCCGCGGGCAGGGTTATCGTCCCCGCGACGGAGGTCGTATTGCAGATCGCGCCGAAGATATAATCGTCCTCATGCGTCACGCCGTCCGCCGTGACCTTCATGTGCAGCGGCTTTATCTTATACAGATCCTTTATCGCGTCGAGGATATACGCCGTATGGCCGAGGACGTTCTTCATGTTCTGATCCGTCGTATACGACAGCCACGAGAACGCGCCGAAAGCCGCGACATAGGTGAAATGCCGCCCGCCGAAGCAGCCGATGTCATACCGCGTGGAATACCCCGAGGCGATGTGCTCCGCCGCCTCGATGATATCCGTGCTCAGCCCGTGCGATGCGGCGAAGTCGTTCGTGCTGCCGCAGGGGATGTAGCCCAGCGGCACGTCGATATTCGCAGTCGCAAGGCCGTGGATGACCTCGTTGAGCGTCCCGTCGCCGCCGGTGCAGCAGACCAGCTGATAATCCCGCCCAAAGCTCGCGGCGAAAGCCGTGCCGTCGCCCTTTTTGCCGGTTATCATCGTAGTGACCTTATAGCCCGCGTCCATCAGGACGCGGATTATCTGCGCAACATTGCGCAGCACCATGCGCTTGCCCGACACCGGATTTATTATCAGCAGCGCCGGTTTCAGATCTTTTCTTTCGGAATAATCAAGAGTATCCATGGGAACCTCCGTGGTATGATACGCTCAGATCAGGCTATTATCCCGGCAACGGTAAGGCAGAGGTACGCGGTCGGGATGGAGAAAAGCAGGCTGTCGGCACGGTCGAACATGCCGCCGTGGCCGGGGATAAGATTCGAGAAGTCCTTTACGCCGATCATGCGCTTTACGAGCGATTCGGCGAGGTCGCCGATCTGCCCCATCGTGGACGCGAGAAGCGCGGTGACAACGCAGAGCCAGAACGGGATCGGCAGCCAGAGCTGCGACAGGTAATACAAGATGACGCCGGTAACGACGGACGAGATCGCGCCGCAGATGCAGCCCTCGACGGTCTTGTTCGGGGAGACGGAGGGGGCGATCTTATGCTTGCCGAAGCGCTTGCCGCCGAAGAGGGCAAAGCTGTCGCACACCCAGGTGGACAGGCAGGCGACCGCGAGCGTCTGGAGCCAGATGTCGCTGACGCAGATGACCATTATCATCGAGAACTGGAAGCAGGGATACGCAAGGCCGAACACCGTACCGAGCGCGCCCTTGCCGGCCACGTCCTTCCGGAGTATGCCCGAGAACAGCGCAAAATACACAGCGCAGGCGAAGAGCACCATGTACCAGAACAGGCCGATCTCGACGCCGGTGAAGCGGTCGATCAGGGTCAGCGCCGCCTGGGCGGCGAGGTAGACGTACATGACGCCGGCCGCGCAGCCGACCTCAAGCTTTTCAAGGTTGCGGCTGAGCTCGTACGCGCAGAGGATGCCGGCCGCGGCGAAAAAGATGACGCGGGTCACCGGTGAGAGGAAGACGCAGGCGAGCGTGATGCTGATGAGCACCACGGCGGAAATTACTCGTGTTTTCAAAAACTTATCCCTCTTTCTGATCGTTTGCGGGAGTCCTTAAGCTAATCTTAAGATATCATATTATCCGCGCCCACTCAATATACGCCTTACGGTTTCTGTTCGATTTTTGGGCGTTGAGCGGTGTTTTTAACAACTTCTTCACTTTTTATTGCCGAACAGGCCGCGCACGATGGCGCTGGAGCCGGAGCGCATGACGGAGCTGAGCGCGTTATTCGCGGCGCGCTTGGCGATGGTCTTGCCGCTGGTCTGCTTGCCGCCGAGGATGGAGTTGACAAGATTCGTGCTGACCGAGCGCGCAACGGAGGACGCCGCGTTCGTGACGGCGCGCTGCGCGGTCTTGCGGCGCTTCTCGGCTTCCTTCTCCGCCTCGCGCTGCGCCGCGGCCTCGGCCTTCTGCTTCGCCTTCTCGGCTGCGGCCTCCTCGCGGAGCCTCGCCTTTTCGGCAGCCGCCTCTTCCTTCTGGCGCTGCTTCTCCGCCGCGGCCTCCTCGGCCTCCTGACGGCGGCGCTCCTCCAGCTCGGCGTTCGCCTGCATGAGTATCTCATATGCGGACTCGCGGTCGACGCCGTCGCGGTATTTCAGCTCAAACTCGTCCGCGAGGATGAGCTGCTGCATTCTCGCGCTGTCGGCAGGCCCCATAAGGCTCTGCGGCGGGAGGATCTTCGCGCGCTCGACGACGCCGGGGACGCCGTCGGCGTCCAGAAAACTGACCAGCGCCTCGCCGACGCCAAGCTCCATGAGCGTCTGCTCGGTGTCGAACGCGGGGTTCACGCGGAACGCGCGGGCGGCGGCGCGGACGGACTTCTGCTCTGCCGGAGTGTAGGCGCGCAGGGCGTGCTGCACGCGGTTCGAGAGCTGCGCGAGCACATCGTCCGGAATGTCGGACGGCGACTGCGTGACGAAATACACGCCGACGCCCTTGGAGCGGATGAGCTTCACGACCTGCACGATCTTCTGCACCAGCGCCTTCGGCGCGTCGGAGAACAGCAGGTGCGCCTCGTCGAAGAAGAATATCATGCGCGGCTTTTCGAGATCGCCGACCTCGGGCAGCCGCTCGAACAGCTCCGTCAGCATCCAGAGCAGGAAGGTGCCGTACACCTTGGGGCTCTGGATAAGCCGCGCGCTGCTGAGAATGTTTATATAGCCGCGGCCGTCGGCGTCGGTGCGCATCCAGTCGCGGATGTCAAGCGCGGGCTCGCCGAAGAATATCTCGCCGCCCTCGTCCTCAAAAGCCAGCAGCGCGCGCTGTATCGCGCCGATGCTCGCGGCGGAGACGTTGCCGTACTGCGTGGTGAATTCCGCGCGGTTGTCGCCCACGAACTGGAGCATGGCGCGCAGATCCTTCATGTCGAGCAGGAGCAGGCCGTGCTCGTCGGCGACCTTGAAGACGATATTCAGCACACCGGCCTGCACATCGGTCAGCCCCAGCAGGCGCGCCAGCAGCACCGGCCCCATGTCGGATATCGTGACGCGGACGGGGTGCCCCTGCTCGCCGAAGATATCCCAGAAGCGGGTCGGGTAGGACTTGTACTCGAAGCCCTCGATGCCGAAGCGCTCGATGCGGCCGCGCATATCCGCGGAGTCCGCGCCGGGCACACACATACCGCTGACGTCACCCTTGACGTCGGCCATGAACACCGGCACGCCCATGTCGGAGAAGGACTCAGCCATCACCTTCATGGTTATCGTTTTGCCGGTGCCGGTCGCGCCGGCGATGAGTCCGTGGCGGTTTGCCATATTGGGCAGCAGGAAAAGGTTCTTGTCCGACTGCGCGAGCCATATCTTTTTATCTTTGTACATGCTTCTACCCCTGTTTATGTTTTCGCCCGATTCGGGCGGATCAAATCTTAATATTCTTAATATATCATACCCGCCGCACGGCGGCAAGTGTATTTTCGTCTCTTGCCAGAGCGGCGCGGATGGGATATAATATGTTGAATAAATATGACACAGAGGATGAGACATATGGACGAGCAGAAAACCGGAACACTTTACATCGTGGCTACGCCTATCGGCAATTCGCGCGACATGTCCCCGCGCGGGGTGCAGATACTGACCGACGTGGACATCATCGCCGCCGAGGATACGCGGCGCTCGATGGTGCTGCTCGGCAAGCTTGAGATACGCAACAAGCTCGTGTCGAACCACAAGTTCAACGAATACGGCAAGGCCAAGTATTTTATAAACGAGATGAAGGCCGGAAAGAGCGTCGCCGTCATCACCGACGCGGGCACGCCCTGCATCTCCGACCCCGGCAACGAGCTTATCAAGGCGGCAGTCGAGGAAGGGATACGCGTCGTCGGCGTCCCCGGCTGCTGCGCGGCGGTGAATGCGCTGGCGATATCGGGCTTCGACCTGTCGAGCTTCCTGTTCTACGGATTTTTCCCGCGCGAGAACGCCGACCGGCGCAAGCTGCTTGAAAAAATGCGCGGCGCGGACACGAGGACCTTTGCGTTTTACGAGAGTCCGAAGCGCATAATGGAGCTGGTGGACTTTCTGATAGAGTCCGAGGCGAAGCTGCGGCTGTGCCTCTGCAACGACATGACAAAGCTGCACGAGATGAGCTTCCGCGGCACGCCCACGCAGGTCAAGGAGCAGCTTCTGGCCAAGGGCAATTATGACAAGGGCGAGTACGCCATCGTCGCCGAAGTCGAGCCGGAGTATCAGTTCACGAAGGTGGAGCACACGGTCAGCGCCGAGGCGATGCTGGTGGACGCGATGATATCCGGCGGCGTAAGCGGCCGCGACGCGATCGCCGCCGTCCTCGCCGACCCGAATAATTCCTACAGCAAAAACGAGCTGAAGGCTGCCGCGCTGAATCTCAAACGCATGTTTGAGTGAGGCTGCGGGGGACAGGTATATTAATTAGGGCGCATGCTTTCTTTTGTCCCCTGCTCTAATCTCAACTCTGGAGCCGTGGTGAAAAGAACAAACATGTCAAAACAACCTGTCATTCCGAGGAGCGAAGCGACGTGGGAATCCGTTTCTTTTTATGGCGGCAGTATGTTTTCGTGCGGCGTTATTGGACGCGGATTGCCACAGCCAGTTTGCGAACTGGCTTCGCAATGACAATCTTTTCTTTACTCTGCTCGTTCTTTTCTACTCTGCTCTAATCCAAACGCTGGCGACCCCTCAGTCACGGCTAACGCCGTGCCAGCTCCCCTAAGAGGGGCGCCAAGGGTGCGGTGCGCCGATACATCCGCCCAATTTCTCCGCATTATCAGGAGGTAACAATGCCGAACATCAGCGATATTCTTGCCGCGGCGCTGCCGGAGTTCGGCAAGGCCGTATTCAGCCAGCCGACGGACAAGGCCGCCGCGACCGCCCCTGCCCCCGCCGCGCACAACCGCGAAAAGAAATATCTTCTTGCGGAGGGCGAGTGCATCCCCGCGCTCGTCGATCTCGGCGTGTTCACCGCCGACTACAAGATCCTCCGCGACAAGTACGACAAATACAAGCAGATAAACCGCTTCATCGAGCTTATCGACGACGCGGTCGGTTCCTCCGGCCTCGAAGAGATGACCATCCTCGACTTCGGCTGCGGGAAATCCTATCTCACCTTCATATTATATTATTACCTCGTCGAGAAGCGCGGTATGCGCGCGCACATCATCGGCTACGATCTGAAGGCCGACGTCGTGGAGCGCTGCAACGGCATCGCCGCGAAGTACGGCTACTCCGGTCTTGAGTTCCACGTCGCCGACGTGACGCGCGACACGCTCTACGACCGGCATATCGACATGGTCGTGACGCTGCACGCCTGCGACATTGCCACCGACTACGCCCTGCACTACGCGCTGCAGCACGACGTGAGGTACATTTTCTCCGTCCCCTGCTGCCAGCATGAGATAAACGCGCAGATAAAAAAGGGCGGCGAACTGGACATTTTCCTGCGCCACGGGATAATAAAGGAGCGCATGTCCGCGCTGCTGACCGACTCCATCCGCGCCGCGGTGCTGGAGGACATGGGCTACGAGGTGGACATGATAGAGTTCATCGACTTTGCCCACTCGCCGAAGAACATCATGCTCCGCTGCACCCGCAAGCGCGCGCCATATCGCCGCGGCACTCCGCGCATAGACGAGGCGCGGGCGCTTGCCGAGCGCTACGGCTTCAGGCAGACGCTGCTGGAGCTGATAAAGCAGGACTGACAACATAACGCAATTCTCTCCCTCAGTCGGCACCTCGCAGCTGCGTTTATACAAAAAATTATCGCCCCGTTTGGGGCGATAATTTTATTTTTCTCATTCGTCTTTATCGTCGTAGCTGTCGAGGAAATGGTGCCGCACGCCGTGCTGCTTATAGGCTATGAGCGTGTCGAGATTCACGTTCTCGACGCTCTTGAATATGCACTTCTCAACGTCGGGGTTCGACTTCTTCAGCTCGCGTATCAGCTCCTTCGTCTCCTGACGCTTGGAGTGATTCTGCCCGTCGTTGCAGGTAGTGCAGGTGTCGGTAAACTTGCACGCGCACTGGATGAAGTGCAGCCCGTTATAATCGCGCCACGCCTTGATATCGTCCTCGCGGATGAGGTACAGCGGGCGTATCAGCTCCATGCCGGGGAAATTCGTGCTGTGCAGCTTCGGCATCATGCTCTGTATCTGCGCGCCGTGCAGCATGCCCATGAGTATGGTCTCGATAACGTCGTCATAATGGTGCCCCAGCGCGATCTTGTTGCAGCCCAGCTCCTGCGCGAAGCGGTACAGGTAGCCGCGGCGCATCCTTGCGCAGAGGTAGCACGGCGATTTCTCGACGTTGTAAACGGACTCGAAAATGTCCGTCTCGAATATCGTGACCGGTATGCCCAGCGCGCGGGCGTTATCCTCGATTATGCGGCGGTTGTCGGCATTGTAGCCTGGGTCCATCACGAGGTACTTGACCTCGAAATTGACCTCGCTGTACCGCTTCAGCTCCTGAAAAAGCTTCGCCATCAGCATCGAGTCCTTGCCGCCCGAGATGCACACCGCGACGCGGTCGCCCTCGTTGACGAGCTGATAGGTCTTGAGCGCCTTTATGAACTTGCTCATCAGCGACACGCGGAATTTCTTGCGTATGCTCTGCTCGACCCGCTCGCGCAGCTCCTCGTCGTTGCGGCGGCGCATCTCCGCGCGCAGCCATGCGATGTAGCCGCCCTCAAGGCTGTACGCCTCAAGCCCGCGGTCACACAGCTCGTCCGCGAGGTCTACGCTCACGACGCCGCGTGCGCAGTAGATTATCAGCTTTTTCCCGTCGCCCGGCGGGGACGCCAGCAGTTTCTCCGCGCTTATGCCGATGGAGCCGGGAATAAAGCCGTAGGCGCGGTCGTGCTCGCCGCGGATGTCGCATATAACGCAGTCCTCCGGCTGAAGCTCGCCGAGCTTTTCAACAGATATCTCCATGTTCGGCCTCCTCCGGACGCGTCATTCGCTCTTGGGCTCTTCCTTGTCTATCAGCACCCAGGATATTGAATCCGAGGGGCTGGGCAGATAGTTCACGACCACCGGCACGAAGCGGTACTCCGCCTGTCCGAGCGTGACGCGCGGCGTGATATCCTCCATGTTATAGACATAGGTGCCCTTGTCCGTCGGGTGGTACACGCGGTCGAAGAGCTTCATAAACAGCACCGCGTCCTGCCCGTTCGAGGTGTCGGGTCCGACGAGCGCCTTGCGGCTGTAACAGTATATCGAGAGCCGCCCCGGCCTGTCCTGCAATGCGTCCGCCACGCTCACCGCGAAGCCGCACACTGCGTTCACGGCGCTCGGCGGGGAGGACATGTCGCGCGTGTAAACAAGCTTGGTGTTCTCGTCGGTTATCGTCGGGTGCAGGACGTTTGCGAGCACGACCTCGTCAAAGCCCATGTCGTAAAGCTCGTTGCACATATCGATGACGTACTGCCGAAGCTCGGTATTATACGGGTCGAGCCACGCGCCCTCGTCGTCGGTGTAGTTGCCGCCGAGCTCGGTGCGCAGGCATACGGTCGTGCTGCGGGACGCGTACAGCGCATCACGGCAGACGTTTATCTCCGCGACAAGGTAGATGTCCTTGTCCTCGCGGGCTTTCAGCCCCGCGATAAGCTCCGGTATCTGGCGGGTCTGATCCGTCTCGACATAGAGCCCGTAATTCACCGCGGCCTGTGCCTGCGAGTTCCACATGAGGTTGCCGCTCACGGGCTTCATCTCCAGCACGAGCGCGTTGCCGACACTGAGACGGTCAGCGTATTCGTTGAGCTTGTCCTGCGTGATGTTCTCGCTCGAAACGTAGATTGCGCGCATCGCGGGGACGTCCTCGCCGACCTGCGCCTCGACGCCGGAGTAGTCCGGATCGTCAAAGGTTATCGACGCGTCCACCGGATCGAACACCTTCACGACGTTGCCCTCGGAGTCCACGGTCGTTTTCTCCTCGCTCTCGAGAAGCGGCAGCTCGACCGATACGCCATCCTTGGAGATGACGGCGTACTGCTGCATCGAATAGAACAGCACGACGGTCAGCACGAGGAGGCCGATTATAACGGCGGCGGGGATTATCGCATAGCTGCGCTTTTTCCGCCTGCCTTTGTAAAATTCACTGTTTCTTGCCAAAAAAAGTTCCCCCCAGCTTCGGGTAATCAGTCCTCTATCATCTCTATGCGGCGGATGTGCCGCTCGCCGTTGGAAAACGGGGTGTCGAGGAAGGTGTCAACGATCTTCAGCGCAAGGCCCGGGCCGACAACGCGCGCGCCGAGCGCGAGGACGTTGGCGTCGTTGTGCTGACGGGTCGCCTCGGCGGAGAAGCAGTCCCCGCAGAGCGCAGCGCGGATGCCGTGCACCTTGTTCGCGGCGATGGAGATGCCGATGCCGGTGCCGCAGATAATGATGCCGCGCTCACACTCGCCGGAGGCGACTGCCTTTGCCACGGCCTTGCCGTACACCGGATAGTCGCAGCTCGCGTCGGAATAGGTGCCGAAGTCCTTGTATTCAAGCCCTCTCGCGTCGAGGTGTGCCATGACCTCTTTTTTCAGTTCAAAGCCGCCGTGGTCAGAGCCGATTGCAATCATTTTTATATTCTCCTATTCAATAGTAGTCCTATTTTATATGCTTGTGTAATTGTACCACTAACCGCCGCGCGGTTCAAGCCCGCCGCACGATATATTGTAAACATTCGGTGAAGTCTATTGACATTGCGTGGACAAATTCTTAAAATAAATTCAGATACTGATTTACGAGGCGCAGAAATGAAGCAAAGGTTACAGAAATTTTTTGAAGGCCGGCAGGGCATGGACGAGCTGTCCAAGGCGCTGTTCTGGGGCGGGCTAGCGGCTCTGCTGCTGTCCGGATTGTGCATAAAGCTGCTCAACGGCGCGCTCAGCACGGTGCTGAGCTGGCTGGGGCTGGCGGCGGTAATATTCTGCTTCGTGCGCGCTTTTTCGCGGCGGCTGGCTCAGCGCGAGACCGAGAACAACGCGTTCCTCGCCATGCGTGCCAAGCGCAAGCGCGAGTGGGAAGCGCGGAAGGATCGCTTCCGCCAGCGCAAGAATTACAAGTTTTTCAAGTGCCCCGGCTGCGGCACGATACTGCGCGTGCCCCGCGGCAAGGGAAAGATACATATCAGCTGCAAATGCGGGTATATTCTATACAGGAAAACGTGAATTTGTGAATCGGGGCGGCGTGCAGCCGTCCCGATTTTATCCCCCTACCAACAACGACACCCCAGATGCTGCGGCACAGCATCTGGGGTTCGCCATTAACTATTCAATTCCGCTCAGAATTTATTATCCAGCTTATAGCTGATATCTTCCTCGAAGCTGAGCTTTGTCTCGCGGCCGGAGAGCATGCGCGACACGGCGGGTATATGCCGCACGAGCACCGCAAGCCCCGCAAAGAGCGCAAGCTTCATCACCAGCGGATCGTCCACCAGCAGAAGCGACGCGATGCACATTACCGCGGCTCCGGCCACAGCGCCGAGCGAAACATACTTCGTCAGCCATATGCCGAGCACCACGAACAGCAGCACCGCCAGCGCACCGGAGAAGTTCACGAACGCCATCACGACGAGCATGCATATTATCGCGTGGCTGCCCTTTAGATCGTAAAACACCGGATACAGCCGCCCCATCACAAGGCAGAAGCCCGCAAACGCGCGCCCGACGGCGGCCTGACCCTTTATGCCCATCAGCAGCCCGCCGATGAGGATCGGCAGGATATCGCGCACAAGCTCTACGAGCAGCAGCTTCACAAAGCCCTTCGCGCCGTAGATGCGGCGGAAGTTAGAGAGCGCGGAGCTGCCCGTGCCGAGACGGCGCAGGTTCACATGAAAAACATAATTCGACGCGATAACGACGCTGCTCATGCTGCCGATGCCATAGGCGATGACGGCAATGATTATCAGCAGAACGGTATATATCATTCCTTCTCGCCTTTCTGCCGAATGACGATGCGTATCGGCGTACCCTCAAGGCCGAACACGGCGCGTATCTGATTCTCGATATAGCGCTGATACGAGAAGTGGAACAGCTCGCGCGAATTGCAGAATATCACGAAATTCGGCGGGCAGATGCCGGTCTGCGTCATATAATATATCTTCAGGCGGCGTCCCTTATCCGTGGGCGGCTGGACTCTCGCCTGCGCGTCGGCAAGGACGTTATTGAGCATGCCGGTAGTGATGCGCATATGGCTCTGGTCGTTTGCGAAGTTTATAAGCTCGAAGAGCCTGTCGGTACGCTGGCCGGTCATGGCGGAGATAAAGACGATGGGCGCGTAGCTCATGAAGCTCAGGTCGCGCATGATGTCCTTGCGCATCTTCTCCATGGTGCCGGTCTCCTTATCGACCAGATCCCACTTGTTGACGACGATGATGCTCGCCTTGCCCGCTTCATGCGCAAGTCCGGCGATCTTCGTGTCCTGCTCGGTGACGCCGTCGCGCGCGTCTATCATGATGAGGCACACATCCGCCCGCTCGATGGCGAGCTGCGCGCGCATGACGGAGAACTTCTCGATGCGCTCATCGACCTTCGACTTGCGGCGGATGCCGGCGGTGTCGATGAACATGAACTTGCCGGTCTCGTTTTCAAACAGCGTATCGACCGCGTCGCGCGTCGTGCCCGCGACGTTGCTGACGATGAGGCGCTTTTCGCCGAGGATGCGGTTTATCAGCGAGGATTTGCCGACGTTCGGCTTGCCGATGACCGCGACCTTGACGTAGTCCGGCTCCTCGTCCTCATCCTCCGCTTCCGGGAAATACCTGACGCACTCGTCAAGCAGGTCGCCGGTGCCGTGGCCATGGATGGCGGAGACGGCGATCGGATCGCCGAGACCGAGAGAATAGAACTCGTAGAGCGCGGGATCCTCCGCGCCGGTGGAGTCGGCCTTGTTGACGGCGAGGACGACAGGCTTGCGCGAGCGCAGCAGCATATTCGCCACGTCCTTGTCCGCTGCGGTAACGCCGGTACGGATGTCGGTGACGAGGACGATAACGTCCGCCGCGTTTATCGCTATCTGCGCCTGCTCGCGCATGAACAGCAGTATCTCGCTGTCGGTCATCGGCTCGATGCCGCCGGTATCGACTATATCAAATTTTCTGCCGCACCACTCGCACTCGGCGTAGAGCCTGTCGCGCGTGACGCCGGGCGTGTCCTCAACTATCGAGAGGCGCTGCCCGACAAGGCGGTTGAAGAGCATGGACTTGCCGACGTTCGGCCTGCCCACTATTGCAACAAGAGGTCTTGCCATATCTTTCCCTCCTATTTATATATCTATTTTATCAATTCTGATTGTATCTGTAATAATCTGTGTCCTCGCCGCGTTCGGGGAGCTTCACCTCGGGCAGCTCACCCGCCATCGCATCCCACAGCGCGAAGCCGTCCTGCTCGATGGGGTATATCGGCACTCCCAGCTCGCGCACGGCCTCCTCAAGCGTGATATCGTCGAGGAAGTCCATCTCCTGCCGCCGCAGCATATTCTGCGATATCAGCAGCCGCTCGCCAAGGTCTTTCCCCTTGAGCTGGCGGATGAGATCCTGTCCGGTTATGAGGCCGGTGACGTTGATGCTGTGGCCGAAGAAGTCGTTGACTATCGGGTAGACCTTACCCTTTAGTGTATCATATTTTTCCTGCGCGATGTCCACAAGTTTCTGGAAATACGGCGCGGCGGAGACGCCGGTCGCGATCGTGAAGGGTATGCCGTCCGGCGGGTCGGACAGGCGCAGCGCGGAGCGGAACTCCGTCTCCAGCATGCGCAGCATACCCACGCCGTTTTCAAGCTGGGTGTGCTCCTCGAAGAATTCGTCCGGCGGGAACTCGCGTCCGGCGAGGATGTAGAACTCGTCCCCGCAGAAGAAGATGCGCGTGCCGTGTTTTTCAAGGCACCTGTCGCCGAACTCGGTTATCATGTCCAGCGTCTCGGCGGCGTGCTCCTTTGTGAACGGCGTCAGCGGGTACAGCCCCTCGCGGAACTTCGTCAGTCCCACAGGGACTATCGACACGCTGTGCACCCCGGGGTACAGCGCCTCGAGGTCGCGCATCGAGCGCATAAGCTCCTCTCCGTCGTTGAGGCCGGGGCAGCAGACGATCTGGCAGTTCATCGTGATGCCGGATTCCGCGAAGCGGCGCATGGTGTTTATCGTCTCTCCGGCGCGCGGATTGCGCAGCATGGCGCAGCGCAGCTCCGGATTTGTCGTGTGGACGGAGACGTTTATCGGGCTTATATGCAGCGCGATGATGCGCTCTATCTCGCGCTTCGAGAGGTTCGTAAGCGTGATGTAGTTGCCGAGAAGGAAGCTCAGGCGCGCGTCGTCATCCTTGAAGTACATGGTGCGGCGCATGCCCTTCGGGAGCTGGTCGATGAAGCAGAAAACGCAGTTGTTCGCGCAGGAGCGCGGCGTGTCCATCAGGTAGCTCTCGAACTCGAGCCCAAGGTCGCCGCCAACGGTCTTGCGGACGTGCACCTCGCGCTCACTGCCGTCGGGGCGGCGGAGAACGACGTGCAGCTCGCTGTCGTAGGCGAAGAACTTGTAGTCGAGCACGTCTATTATTTTGTGGCCGTTTATCGATATGACCGCGTCGCCGGGGTGCGCTTTGCCATGCAGCGGGCTGCCGCGGTCGATGGATTTGATGAGATTGTCCATGTTCCTCCGAAATCGCGCGGCGCAGCCAAATGCTCTGCTCCGCATACGCAAAAGGAGGAAAGGTACTACCCTTTCCTCCTCAAGCGTTTTTACTTGCTCTCCTCAACATTGATGACCGCACGGCCCTTGTACTGACCGCAGTGCTTGCAAGCACGGTGAGGCATGCAGAACTCGCCGCAGTTGGGGCACTTGACGATTCCGGGAGCGGTGAGCTTCCAGGTAGAAGAACGTCTCTTGTCACGTCTCTGTCTCGATACTTTTCCTTTTGGGACTGCCATGTTGACACCTCCTGATAACGGCTGTTTTGAGCAGCTCTATTTTAATCTTTATCCAAAAGCTGCTCAAGCACAGCAAATCTTGGATCATTTTTTTTGCGGCACCCACAGGGGCCGAGGTTAAGGTTTTTGCCGCAGTCAGGACACAGACCCTTGCAGTCCTCCTTACAGAGGAACTTGCTGTCCATATCCAGAATGAAGCAGGTGGACAAAATCTCGTCCAGATCTATTTCGTCACCCTGAAGCAGGAACAGCTCCGGATCGTCCTCGGCGTTCTCCTCCACGATGGTGGCGTGCAGCTCGGTGAGCTTGGTGCGCTCAAAGTCGCAGCCGCATCGGTCGCACACGCAGACCATATCCGCCCTGATCTCACCGGTCAGGTTCAGGATACCGGCCCCGTTATACACGCGCCCGACGGCCTTCGGCTTTGCCTTATACTCCTTTATCGCGGGGAAATCGAGTCTGTCGGTCTCCAGCTCCGTCTCGAAATCAACGGAAGCGCCCGGTATCTCAATTATCTCTCTCAGGTTAAGAAGCATAGTACACCTCGCACAGTCGCTTTAGTATTATAGATTAACTGACAAGGCTTGTCAACACTAATTTTATATAGTATAATAAAAAAAGTTAGAAAAACGAAAGGTTTCTGCCTGACAGCCATGAAAGAATTTACAATTAAAGCCAATGATGCCGGTCAGCGGCTCGACCGCTTTGTCGGCAAGGCCGTCCCCCTGCTGCCGGAATCGCTGCTGCAGAAGTACATCCGGCTCAAGCGGATAAAGGTCAACGGCAAAGGCGCCAAGCGCGACACGCGGCTCGCCCTCGGCGACACGCTTCAATTATACATCAACGACGAGTTTTTTGAAAGACCCCGCGAAGAAAATTCTTATTTAAAAGTCGGCACGCCGCGGCTCGACATCGTCTATGAGGACGAGAACATCCTGCTGGTGGACAAAAAGCCCGGTGTGCTGTGCCACAGTGCGGGCGTGTGGGACTACAACACCCTCATCGCCAACATTCAGGCCTACATGGCGCAGAAGGGCGAATGGCGGCCGAAGGAGGAGAACTCCTTTACCCCCGCGCTCTGCAACCGCATCGACCGCAACACCGGCGGAATCGTGATCGCGGCGAAAAACGCCGCGGCGCTGCGCGTGCTGAACGATAAGATACGCGACCGCGAGATC
Source organism: uncultured Eubacteriales bacterium (assembly GCA_900547315.1). Taxonomy (GTDB): domain Bacteria; phylum Bacillota; class Clostridia; order Oscillospirales; family Oscillospiraceae; genus Limivicinus. The sequence goes on from URGI01000013.1 coordinate 22,904, forward strand.
GAAAAATATTATCTCTGCGCCGTCCGCGGCAGGCCGAAGCCGGAATCCGGCCGGCTGGAGAACTATCTGTTCAAGGACGCGGATAAGAATCAGGTCTACGTGAAGTCTAAGCCCGAGCCCGGCGCGCGCACCGCCGTGACGGAGTATAGGGTGTTGCGCACGAATGGCGCGCTGTCGCTCGTGGAGTGCCGCCTGCTCACCGGCCGCACGCACCAGATACGCGCGCAGATGGCGCACGCGGGCTGGCCGCTGCTGGGCGACGGGAAGTACGGCGTCGAGCGCGTCAACCGCAGCTACGGCGAGAAGGGGCAGGCACTGTATTCGTACAGGCTGGAGTTCACGTTTCAGACGGACGCGGGCTGCCTTGAGTACCTCCGCGGGAAGGAGTTCCGCGTGAAGAGCGTGGACTTTGCGGAGAAGTATTTCGGCGTGACGGAGCTGGAATTTTAATTATTATTATATTATAAATTATATTACGGAGAAACACTATGCTATCAGTAAACGATCTATCCATGCAGTTCGGCTCGTCGGTGCTGTTTTCGCGCGTCGATCTGCAATTCACCGCCGGCAACTGCTACGGCATCATCGGCGCGAACGGCGCGGGCAAATCCACCTTCATCAAGATACTTTCCGGCGAGCTGGAGCCGACCTCCGGCAGCGTCGTGCTCGACCCGAAGCGCCGCATGTCCGTCCTCAAGCAGAACCAGAGCCTCTTCGACGACTACACCGTGCTCGACACGGTCATCATCGGCAACCAGCGGCTCTACGACTGCGGCAAGGAGAAGGACGCGATATACGAAAAAGAGGACTTCACCGACGAGGACGGCATCCGCGCGGCGGAGCTTGAGGAGGAATTCGCCGAGCTCGGCGGCTGGGAGGCCGAATCCGACGCGGGGCGCATCCTTCAGGGTCTCGGCGTGGACGTCAGCCTTCACCAGAGCCTCATGCGCGACGTTGATCCGCGTCTCAAGGTCAAAGTTCTGCTCGCGCAGGCGCTGTTCGGCCACCCCGACGTCATCCTGCTCGACGAGCCGACGAACAACCTAGACCTTGCAAGCGTCGTCTGGCTGGAGGACTTCCTGATGGACTACGAGGGCACCGTCCTTGTCGTCAGCCACGACCGCTACTTCCTCAACAACGTCTGCACCCACATCGTCGACATCGACTACGGCAAGATAAAGATGTACGTCGGCAACTACGACTTCTGGTACGAGTCCAGCCAGCTCATCCAGAAGCTGATAAAGGATCAGAACAAGAAGGCCGAGCAGAAGATTCAGGAGCTGCAGACCTTCATCGCCCGCTTCTCTGCGAACAAATCCAAGTCCCGTCAGGCGACCTCGCGCCGCAAGCTGCTCGACAAGATCACCGTCGAGGAGCTGCCCGCCTCGAACCGCCGCTACCCGTGGGTCGGCTTCAAGGCCGAGCGCGAGCCGGGCAAGGATCGCCTTTTCGTCACCGAGGTCAGCAAGACCGTGGACGGCGTGAAGCTTCTGAACAACGTCAGCTTCATCGTCGGCAAGGATGACAAGATCGCCCTCGTCGGCAAGAACGAGCTTGCCGTCACGATGCTGTACAAGATACTCATGGGCGAGGAGGAGCCGGACAGCGGCACGGTCAAATGGGGCGCATCCATCACGCCCGCCTACTTCCCCAAGGACAACGGCGCGTACTTCGACGGCTGCGAGCTTGACCTCATCGACTGGATGCGCCAGTTCTCCGAGGACAAGCGCGAGAGCTATCTGCGCACCTTCCTCGGCCGCATGCTCTTCTCCGGCGACGATGTGTACAAGACCGTCAAGGTGCTCTCCGGCGGCGAAAAGGTGCGCTGCATGCTCAGCCGCATGATGCTCTCCGGCGCAAACTTTCTGCTGTTCGACCAGCCGACGAACCATCTCGACCTCGAGAGCATCGCCGCGCTCAATAACGGCATGGAGGCCTTCAAATATAATATCATCTTCTCCTGCCACGACCACCAGCTCACCCAGACCGTCGCAAACCGCATCATAGAAGTCACCGACACCGGCATAATCGACCGCATGTGCAGCTACGACGAGTATATGCATATCAGCGATCTGGAGTCGGGTATAAGAGAATAAGGGAGGAAACAAGCATGACCGAAAGCGATCTCAAACTTATTGATTTTCACGTCACCGATATCACCTGCCACGTCAACACCGGCGTGAGTGAGGAGCTGCCCATGTCCATAAAGAGCAGCGTCAGCGCGCGTATGCCGGAGGAATTCGACGGCAGCCTGTATATCTACCTCAAGACCACCATCACAGGTCAGGATGAATCCCTGTTCCTGCTGGATGTGCTGACCGAGACTATCGTGCGGCTGCCCGAAGGCAAGACCGAGCTTGACGAGAACGACGCGCCGCCCTGCATCACCTTCGCCCGCCGCCGCAGCTACAAGGCGATACTCGAGATGAGCAAGGCCATGGGCATCGCCCCGCTCGATCTGGAAAAGACGCTGGACTGAGCTTTTCCGCCGCCGTTCGGCGCTGGCGGACACATTTCCTCCATTCCCGCACAAAAAGTTCTTGACAACGTGCGGGAATGGTGTATAATACGAGCATGTTTAATATTTTAACTCGTTGAAGCCCCCAGAATCGCAAGAGACTGGAGGCGGAGAGTCTCTGGAGAATCCCTTGGCCGGCTGGCCAAAGGGTGCCGAAGGTGCAAGGCTCGCGCAGAGCCGAATCTCTCAGGCAAAAGGACAGAGCGGCTCCCCGATCCGATGCGGATCGGGAATATATCGCTTTTGTTTTTCTCCGGAGCTGTGGCCGTCTGGCCGCAGCTTTTATCACTTTTATAAGGAGAAATCAGCATGGAAACCTTACTCAAGATCGTTCAGACCGTCAACAGCTATCTCTCGGACTACATCCTCATCGTCATGCTCGTCGCCGCGGGACTTTTCTTCTCGATAAAGACCCGCTTCGTGCAGGTGCGCTATTTCGGCGCGGCCATGCGCAAGGCGTTCGGCGAGGTCAAGCTCTTCGGCAAGAAGCATGACAGCGGCATGAGCTCGTTCCAGGCGCTCACCACCGCCATCGCCGCGCAGGTCGGAACCGGCAACATCGTCGGCGCATCCGGCGCGATACTCATCGGCGGCCCCGGCGCGATATTCTGGATGTGGATAATCGCGTTTTTCGGCATGGCGACGATATACGCCGAAGCCGTCCTCGCGCAGACCACGCGCGTCGTCCATGAGGACGGCACGGTCAGCGGCGGCCCCGTGTACTACATAACCACCGCCTTCAAGGGGCGCGGCGGCAAGTTCCTCGCAGGCTTCTTCGCGGTCGCGATAATCCTCGCCCTCGGCTTCATGGGCGCGATGGTGCAGTCCAACTCCATCGCCGAGGCCTGCCACAACGCTTTCGGCGTGCCGAACTGGGTCGTCGGAGTGGTAATCGCGGCGGTGTGCGCGTTCATCTTTATCGGCGGCGTGCAGCGCATCGCGTCCGTGTCGGAGAAGATCGTCCCCGTCATGGCGACACTGTACCTCATCGGCGGACTAGTCATCCTCATCGCACGCATCCGCTACATCCCCGAGACCATCGGCATGATCTTCAAATATGCCTTTGTCCCCAACGCGCTCATCGGCGGCAGCATCGGCTACGCGCTGAAAACCGCCATCAGTCAGGGCGTAAAACGCGGCCTGTTCTCCAATGAAGCCGGTATGGGCTCCACCCCGCACGCCCACGCGCAGGCCAACGTCAAGACCCCGCACGAGCAGGGCATCGCCGCCATGGCGGGCGTGTTTATCGACACCTTCGTCGTCCTCACCATGACCGCCCTCGTCGTCATCTCCACGCTCTACGCGGGCAACGGCGTGCTCGCCTCCGGCGCTGCCGAGGGCATAAGCAAGACGAACATGGCACAGCTCGCGTTCTCGTCGGTGATGGGCAGCGGCTTCGGCAGCGCGTTCGTCGCGATATGCCTGCTGTTCTTCGCGTTCTCCACCATTGTCAGCTGGAACATGTTCGGCCGTGTCAACTGCCGCTACCTCTTCGGCAAGAAGGCCAATCTCATCTACTCCGTCATCGCGATCGCGTTCATCTTCCTCGGCTCGCTGCTTTCCAACGACCTCGTCTGGGAGCTGACGGATATGTTCAACCAGCTCATGGTCGTGCCGAACGTCATAGCGCTGCTGGCGCTGTCCGGCATCGTCGTCGCCTCCGTCAAGGCCGCCGACAGCCACAAGCTCGACAACAAGTAATAAAGCGTGTATAATAGCGATGCAGTTTCCTGCATCGCTATTTTTTTGGAGGAATACCTATGGATAATATAAATTATATAGATATGCCCGTTTCGGAGTTCACCGCGGCGCTCGCGTCTTCATCGCCCGCGCCCGGCGGCGGGGGCGCGTCCGCGCTCGCGGCGGCGCTCGGCGCATCGCTCGGCTGCATGGTGGGCAATCTCACCGTCGGGAAAAAGAAGTACGCAGAGAACGAGCCGCGCCTGCGCGAACTCATCGCCGAGGCGCAGTCCCTGCGCGAGCGGCTGCTGACGCTCGTGGATGCGGACGCCGAAGCGTTTCTGCCGCTGGCCGAGGCGTACCGCCTGCCGAAGGACGCGCCGGATCGCGGCGCGGTGATGGAGAAATGTCTGGCGGATGCCGCCGCCGTGCCGATGGAGATACTCGAGCTGAGCTGTCGGGGCATCGCGCTTCAGGAGGAGTTCGCCGCGCTCGGCAGCAGCCTTGCGGTATCGGATGCCGGTACGGGCGCGGTGTTCGCGTGGGCGGCGATGTACGGAGCGGCGCTCAACGTGCTCGCAAACACCCGCCTTATGGCCGACCGCGAGCGCGCCGAGGATATGAACCGCAGTGTGAACAAGCTGATGCAGGAGTATCGGGTCAGAGCCGACCGCGTGTACGGGGATATTTTCGCAAAGCTGAGCGACAAATAGTTTATTGACAAGCCCATGCCCGTGTAGTACACTCTCCTTGCGCCACATCCGCCCAGAGCGGAGCGGCAGCAGGAGGAATTTAATATGAGCAACTCAACCCCGCGCAAAGGGCTGAAGCGGCAGGTGGGTCTGTCGCTGTTCTCGGCGATCATCGTCGTGCTGACAGTCCTCGGCAACTTTGTCCGTTTCGGTCCCGTTCCCATTACGCTTTCGCTCGCGCCGATAATCATTGGTGCGGCGGTCTACGGCAGCTCGGCAGGCGCTCTGCTGGGCGGCGTGTTCGGTCTGGTCGTTCTTCTCGGCGGTATTTTCGGCTGGGACGGCGGCACGGTCATGCTCCTCATGGGGCTCAATCCCATCGGCTGCATACTCATCTGCATCGGCAAGGGCATTCTCGCCGGATATCTCTCCGGGCTTGCCTACCGCGCGATTGAGAAGAAAAGCCCCCTCGCGGCCGTCGTTACGGCGGGCGTCGTGTGCCCGGTCGTCAATACGGGTCTTTTCATCCTCGGCATGCTCGTTTTCTACGGCTCGACCCTGCAGAGCTGGGCGGGCGGGCAGAACGTGATATACTACGCCATCTTCGGTCTCGCCGGTATCAATTTCGTCGTGGAGCTGCTGGTGAACCTCGTGCTCTCCTCCGGCATCACGACCGTTATCAAATACGCCGCGTCCCGCAGGTGATCGGTAAGTAAATAGGAAATAGTGAGTAAAGCTCCGGTAATACGATAAGTATTACCGGAGCTTTTGCGCATGTGGGGACTTGCGGGACAATTTGTGGTGCATTCTGTCTTTTCGCTATTGACAATATTCCAAGTCTGGCGACCCCTCAGTCGGCCGCAAGCCGACAGCGTCTCGCTGCGGCTCGGTCACGGCGCGGCTCTGACATGCCACCGGCATGTCATTCACTACCGCGCCGCCGCTTCGCTACCTAAAAGGGGCGCCAAGGGGTGTGTGCATAATCTAAAAGGGGCGCCAAGAGGTGCGGCCCCACCACTTTCAACTTACCCGAACAGCAGATTCACCAGCACGCAGAGCGCGGCGCCGAAAGCGGTGGGCAAGGCTGCAGCGAGGACTGCCCAGCGCATGCTGCCGCTCTCCTTCTTTATCGTCAGGAGCGTCGTGGAGCACGGCCAGTGCAGCAGCGAAAAAATCATCACGCACGCCGCCGTCGCCTGCGTCCAGCCGTTCGCGGCCAGCACCCCGCGCAGCGAAGCGAGCCCACCCAGCGGCGCAAGCCCGCCCTGCGCCGTATAGATCATCACCGCCACCGGCAGCACGATCTCATTTGCAGGCAGACCCAATATAAACGCCAGCAGGATCGCGCCGTCCATCCCCAGCAGCCGCCCGACCGGATCAAGGGCGTCCGCCGCGTGCTGCAGAAGGCTCGCACCGCCGACGCTGATATTCGCCAACGCCCATATCGCCGCGCCTGCCGGAGCGGCGACCGCCGCCGCGCGGCCGAGCACGAACAGCGTCCGGTCAAAGATCGAGCGCACGAGCACCTGCCCGACCTGCGGCATCCGGTACGGCGGCAGCTCTAGCACGAAGCCGCTCTCCAGGCCGCGCAGCAGCGTGGCCGAGAGAAGCCCCGTCGCCGCAAATGTCAGCAGCACCGCGCCCGCGATCACACCCGTCAGCAGCAGCGCCGGAACGAAGGCTCCGCCGGCGGCGAAAAACATCGTGATCAGCGCTATCAGCGCCGGAAAGCGCCCGTTGCAGGGCATAAAAGCGTTCGTCAGCATCGCAAGCAGCCGCTCACGCGGGGAGTCGATGATGCGGCAGCCGACCACGCCCGCCGCGTTGCAGCCCAGCCCCATGCACATCGTGAGCGCCTGCTTGCCGCAGGCATGGCAGCGCTTGAACGGGCGGTCGAGATTATACGCGACGCGCGGCAGGTAGCCCACGTCTTCAAGCAGCGTGAACAACGGGAAAAATATCGCCATCGGCGGCAGCATCACCGACACCACCCACGCAAGCACGCGGTACGCCCCCTCGGCGAGCAGCCCGCGCAGCCAATCGGGCGCGCCGAGCGCCGCGAGCAGCGCGTTCAGCGCCGTCTCACCGCGTGAGAGCAGCCGCGACAGCAGCTCTGACGGGTAATTCGCGCCGATGATGGTCAGGTACAGCACCATCGCGAGCAGCGCCAGCATAATCGGGTAGCCCAGCAGCCGCCCCGTGACGACGCGGTCAACGCGCCGGTCGCGTCCGGTATAGCCCGCGGCGCGCCGCACACAGGCGGCGCACACGCTCTCGCCCTCCGCCATTATTGCCGAGACGAGCATATCCTTCAGCCGCTCGCCGTCTATCCCCTGCGCCGCAAGGAGTTCCCGCTCCGCCGCCGTGAGGGTCGGCAGGGCGCTGCCGAACAGCCCGCCGCCGAGAAACGCGTCGATGCGGCGGTTCAGCGTATCGTCGTTTTCAAGCAGACGCAGGCAGAGCCAGCGCGGGCAAAGCCGCCCCGCACACAATTTTTCCGCCGCGGGCAGCAGCGCCGTGACCGCGGCCTCCACCGGCGCGGGGTACGGTATCGCATAGCTTTCCGCTGCGGGCGAGACCAGCATTTCCGGTATCGCGGCGAGGAGGCTTTCCCGTCCGGCACGCGTCCGCGCGGACACGCACACCGCGGGCATACCCAGCCGCGCCGACAGCGCCGCCGCGTCCACCTCTATCCCCTTCCGCGCCGCCTCATCGACAAGATTGACGCACACGAGCGCGCGCCCGCCCAGCTCAAGCGTCTGTAAAACAAGGTTCATATTCCGTTCAAGGCAGCACGCGTCGCAGACGATGACGACCGCATCCGCGCCGCCGAAGCATATAAAATCACGCGCGACCTCTTCCTCCGCGGAGCGCGCCATCAGCGAATAGCAGCCCGGGAGATCGACCAGCAGATGCTCGCCGCAGCGGCCGCGCGCGTTCACGACGGTCTTGCCAGGCCAGTTTCCCGTGTGCTGGTGCAGTCCGGTGAGGCCGTTGAAAACCGTGCTCTTGCCGACGTTCGGGTTCCCGGCCAGCGCGATCACGCTCCCGCCCGCGCCGGGGCGCAGTTCAGTCTCCGCCGACGCGCCGCGTCCGGTGGAGCTTCCGGTCAAGCCCATGTCTCTCCCTCCTCCGCAGTCCGAAGAATGATGCTCAGGCAGTCCTCGCGCCGCAGCGCCAGCACCGCGCCGCGCACAAGAAACGCCCGCGGGTCGCCGCCGGGACTGACGCCGACGCACTCGATGCGTGCGCCTGGGGTCAGCCCCATATCCAGCAGGCGGCGGCGCATACCGCAGCCCTGCTCCAGCCGCACAAGCTCCGCCGTCTCGCCTGTGCGCAGCCGCGCAAGGCTGAATTCTCCGTTACAGTCCAAAAATAACACCCGCTTCCACCATCAGTATATTGCGCGGCGGCAAAGCGGGTTCATTCCCCCCTCGACTTTTGCGGAGAAGTGTGATATATTCGATTATATACATCTAACCACCGGAGGCGCGAAAATGCCCGCAATAATCGACCATGACGCAGTCAAATTGAATATCCTCGCGGCGTTCCAGAGCTGCATCGAGGAGCGCACCATCACGCAGATACCGCTGCGCATGGTGGCCGAGCGCGCCGGAATGTCGCACTCGAAGCTGCTGTATTACTTCAAGAGCAAGCATGAGCTGCTGGTGAGCTACGTGCGCTACACGCGCGAATACATGACGGAGAAGTGCGTGGCGTGGTTTGCGGAGCACCCGCGCGAAAACTACGGCTCGAACCTCGACTACATGAACGCGTTCATGGAATACGTCGCGGTCGGCAAGCCCGGCGAGGTGCGCCCGAACGCCACCACGCAGACCTACGTTCTTGCCCGCTACGACGATGAGATCGGCCGCCTTGTGCGCGGGGAATTCGCCGAGTGGCGGCGCATCATGGAGCGGTGCCTGATAAAAATTTACGGCAAGGATGTCGGCGCGCGCGAGGCTGAGGCCATGATGATCCTGATCGCGGGGACGTTCATATGCAACTATAACGGCGCGCTGACCGGCAATATCAACAATAACATCATCGGATATTTGAGCAATCTATCAAAGAGCTGAGGCGAGAAACTGCAATGAACATCGAACATATCGCGATGTACGTAAACGATCCGGATGCCGCGCGGGATTTCTTTATAAAATATCTGGGCGCGCGCTCGAACGGCGGCTACCGCAACCCGAATACGGGCTTCCGCTCGTATTTTCTCTCCTTCGACGGCGGTGCGCGGCTTGAGATAATGAGCAGGCCGGGGATGGCGGAGCTGCCGAAGGAACCTGCCCGCACCGGCTACGCGCACATCGCTTTCAGCATGGGCAGTCGGGAGAATGTTGACGAGCTGACCGCAAGGCTCCGAGCCGACGGCTTTGATGTCATCAGCGGTCCACGGACGACGGGTGACGGCTACTACGAAAGCTGCATCGTCGCCATCGAGCAGAATATGATCGAGCTGACGGTCTGAACCGGCGGCGAATCAAGCACAGGGAGGGAATGTTATGATCTTATATTTTTCCGCGACGGGAAACTGCAAATATGTCGCTTCGCGGCTCGCGCAGGCCGAGGGGCAGGAGACGCTGTCCATCGTCGACTGCATCCGCGACGGCCGCTATGCCTTTGAGGACGAGGTCATCGAGATGCGGGACGGCAAGCCCGTCTGGGTCAAGGGCAAGTGCGTGATGTGTCTCGGTTGTCTGCATCGATGTCCGAAATTTGCATACCATCAGTTGACAAGGGCAAACACGGTTTTGGCGGGCAGAAATGCGCCCATACTTCTTCAAAGTCCTTGACAATACGGCAAGTATTCTCTGCGGCCTTTTCATCGTCTGGCCACATTTCTGCTCCGTCAAAACTGCTGCGCACCTGACAGGGAT
>URGI01000014.1 GCA_900547315.1 uncultured Eubacteriales bacterium
AGGAAAACCACCAGTCCCGTATAGAACAGAACTGGTGGCATAAGAAATTTTGTGTCTACTAACTATTGACTACTTCACATTATCAATGCATGGGTTTTTCTTATAATATCTTTTTCTTCTTAAAATATATTATCTCAAACACGATTATAGCGACAGTGATCGCTATGACGCAGGGATACGCGTAGCGCCAGTGCAGCTCCGGCATGTTCGCAAAGTTCATGCCGTACCAGCCGGTCAGCAGACTGAGCGGCAGGAACAGCGTGGTAACAACGGTCAGGATACACATGACCTTGTTCTGCTTTGCGTCCAGCTGTGCCTGATATAATTCACGCAGCTGTATCACGTTCTCCTGAAGCAGATGCACATGGCTCTCAAGCCGCTCCGTCTGCATCGAGAATCGGCTCCACTGCTCCGCCGCGGCGATGGGCGCGGGCGCGTCGAGAGACGCGATCATGTCACTCATCGCGGTGAGCTGCTCATAGTACGCATTCAGCTCCGAGAGCTTGCGGCGGTGCCGTGTGAGCACACCGAAGAAGTCGTCCGGAATGTCGGTTAGCAGACTGTCCTCCATTACGTCAAGCTCCTTTTCAATGTGGGACAGGTACAGGATATCATTTTCCACTGCCAGCTGCATAAATTGGAGAAGCAGCAGCTCCGGAGTGGAGGCGTTGTTCAGCTTCGGCAGCTGCGATTTTACCCAGGGCTTCAGCTCGCCGGAATCCTCGATGAAAATCAGCTCCTGCGCCGTCATGTAGAAAAGCAGGCAGACCTGCGGCAGCCGCGCCTCGTTCTTGTTCGGGATGCGCAGCGTACCCCAGATGTGGTCGCGATAGGGTTCCGCCTTGCAGTAACGGACGGAGCCGAGGCTGCGGAGCATCTCCTTGTGATGCGGGAAGTTCTCCTTCATGGCGCGGAATTCATCCGCCGTGATGAGCTTAAAAAGCGTGCGTCCCTCGCCGTGCTTCACGGAAGCGAGAGTTCCGTTTGCGTCATTGTATACATATTCGGTCATCTTCGGTTCTCCATATTGAAATGCTTTTGTCATATTATAAGACCTGTTTGTCGTTTTTGCAATAAGCGAGTTGAAAGCCTTGAAAATTAAGAATTCCTAAGTATTGCATCCCTTGCTTTTGCATGGATTTAACGATATAGTATAGATGCAGAGTGAACAGACAAACAATAACAATATGTAAAAATTATTGAAAAGGAGGAAATTTACATGAAGAAATTTTGGGCGCTGCTGCTTGCCGCTTTGCTGGTGGTGAGCATCCTGCCGGTCTCGGCGCTGGCAGCTGACGTTCCGGAGCCGACGCCGGCGTTTGAGCAGGGGACGTTGACCATCAACGTCGCCTTTAATGGGCTGCCGGAGGATAAGATACCGGAATCCGTCAAATGGGGGCTTAAAAAGGACGGCGCGCACGTTCAGGACGTCGTCATCACGGCAGCGGAAAAGTGGACAAAGAGCCTTACGCTCGACCCTGGCGAGTATGAGCTGCACGCGGATGTTGACAGCGCCGATGTCGGCGGGTATTATCACTTTTATTATTCGATAATCTGGGCGACGGTCAAGGCCGGAGAGGACACAAAGCTTGACATCACCGAGACCTACGAGGTTCAGCCGGTGATGAGCTTTGACATACCGGTAGAGAAAAAGGTTGAACTTCTCGGCAAATCCGCACCGCTTACGGATACGGATTTCAATTTCGCATTCACGCTTGCCAATGACGCGGGCAAAACCGATATGCTCAAGCTGTATTTTGATGGCAAGCCTGTCACCGACAGCTTCACCATGACTGTGAAGGCGGGAAAGACCTCCGCGGCCGGTGTGCTGACTGTCAGCGGCCCTGTCAGTCAGATGTACGGTTTGCACGGTACACTCAGTGAAAAGGCACCTGCGGAGACCGGGAACTGGCTCTATGACAGCAGCGAATACCGCTTCGGCGTAAACATGGCCTCTCCGCTGAGCGTTCTTGAAGAGGAGCCGAGCGGCGAGAAGCTGCCCGCGTACATCACGCTTGACGATGAAAATGTCGACGCCGCAGTGTTCACCAATAAATACTCCGTCACCACCGGAACTCTCACCGTCACGAAATCCTTTGAGGGACTGCCCAAGGAGCTGATACCCGCGTCCGTCACCTTTGAGCTTTGGCAGGATAAGCAGCACCTTGAGGGACAGGACATAACCCTGACCGCGGCGGACGGCTGGACAAAGAGCGTTGAGCTTGAAGCGGGCGAGTACATTCTGAAGGAGCGTACCGACGGCCTTAGCGTCGACGGTTATATTATGGGCGCCGTTGAGGATATCAAGGCTGTTGTCACAGCTGAAGAGGCATCGGCAGTCAAGGTCGTCAACACCTACAAGCCCGAACCGATATACAGCATCAGCATCCCCGTTGAGAAGCAGGTCAAGCAGACAGGAAAGCACATGCCGGTTGCCGACAAGACCTTTGATTTCGCGCTTGAGCTGTCCGCCAAGACAGGTAAGCTGGATAAGATAGAAGCCAGCTTCAACGGCGCGCCCGTTACTGATGGCTTCGCCCTGACGGTCAAGGCAGGGGAGACCACCGCATCCGGCGTGCTCACTATCACCGGCCCCGCCAGCCAGATGAAGAATCTTGAAGGCAAGCTGACCGAGGTCGGCTCCGAGAAGGAGACCAAGTGGACCTTTGACGGCAGCGTGTATACCTTCGCTATGGCGTCCGCTGCCGCGCAGAGCGGCGCCGAGGCTGCCGAGGCGATACCCATGCCTGCGGCTATAATGCGCGGCGATGAGCAGGCCGACAAGGCGCTTTTTGTCAACGAGTATAAATCCACCGAGATGAAGGTCAGTGTCGTGAAGAAGTGGAACGATAAGGGCAGCGAGGATAAGCGCTCCGAATCCGTCACCGTGCAGCTCTTCTACTATCAGAAGGACGCGAACGGCAAGGACACTGACACCCTCGTTCCTTACGAGCTTGACGGCAAGAAGGTGACTGCGGTTCTCAATGAAAAGAACGGCTGGAAGTGCAGCTTTGACGGCCTTGACACCGAGCTTACATGGACGGTCAAGGAGACCAACGTTCCCAGCGGGTACTACTTCTATGTCAACCGCAGCAGCGACGGCAAGACCATCACCGTCACCAATGTCTATGCCGCGACTCAGAAGCCCAAGACCGGCGACTCTATGATGCTCTGGAGCGTACTTGCACTCGTCTCCGGTTCGGCAGCCGCCGCGGCGTTCATCTTCGGCAAGAAGCGCAGCCACGGATAAGCGAACGCAATATCGTATGAATAAATTACACGCAGGAATTACCTGCGTGTAGTTTATTTTACCAGCAAAAAGCTCTTTCCGTGGCTATACGGCGAGCCGCCGGCACCGGATTGGACTCGCTCACGTATACCGTACCGATCGGTTATCACGAGTCCAGAGAGGCGATCAATGCCGAACCCGAATAATTCCGGGCACATCGGAACCGACGGGCCGACGAGGATCGTGTACGCGCTGCGGCATAGGTCAAGGAGGTGGGGCAGCGTCTTATTGGTGATAGCGCTTCCGGTTATCAGAACAATATCGCACTGCGGGAGCAGATAGTTGCAGGCGGGATCGGGGTAATCCCCGCCGCGCGGTTCTCGCTCAAGAATGAAAATCTTTTCCGCGTCGCGCCGCATCTCGTCCGTGCCATGCATATGACCCACAATGCCGACGGTTTTGCCGCGAAAATCTATCCCGCGGGTGCAGTAATTTTCAAAGGGCTCGGAGCAGTGAAGCTCAGACAGCCGCTCCTCGGTGTTATAAAATGCGTTGACTGCGGCAATGGCAAGGCTTGCCTCGGTGCTGTTCCAGCTCTTGAGCGCTTCGGCGGCTCTGCGCAGCGGCATTCTGTACAAGCCGTCAGGCAGCATTGCAGGGCGGCTCGTCCCGTGCACATGCATCGCCATGCCGCTGTGCTGTTCGGTTTCCGCCAGCACCCATATATCACCTGAGACGGTCGATAATATTCGCTCGTCGGAGTGAATATTATCGCATAAGCAGTCGTATAATGCAAAAAAATCACACATTTGTGTACTCCTCGACCCATTTTGCGACGATGTTCTGCGCTACCTTGTCGCCTCTGCCGGAGACCTTTAAAATCAGCGTGTCCGGATCGTTCGACAGAGCCTCAAGAAGGCGTGCAGTGTAGGCCGTGAACCTATCACCAAGTCCGAACCGTGACTTCAGCTCCTGCACACTCTTGCTGGCCTTCAGCACGCCGATGCACGGCTGCTCGCTTGACAGAAATTCGGACAGCGCTTCGCGGAACTGCGGTATCAGTATCTCATATCCGCCGAACTCGTCGATGACCGAGAACGGGTAAAGCTCCGCTTCGCTGAGAAGCCGCACGCCGTCGTTGCGGAAAACCTCGTTGTCATGCGTCGGGGGAGTCACTGAGTAATCAAGAAAGCGCTTGCCCTCGTATTCGTCCGGCGAGAGCGCGGCGGCAGCAGGAAGCAGGTCGAAGCCCAGCAGAGAATCATTTGCGGCGAGCCTGCGTTCGGTTATGAAGCCTCCTGCGTAGGCGATTTTATCGCCAAGCGCGCGGCGGATGAGCGTGGTTTTACCGCAGCCGGAGGGGCCGGTGAGAAATATATGTTTTTTCATAGCGATTCCTTTCAAAAAATATCATGCGGACAGTATATACCGTACCGCATGATATGTAAATATTATCTGAAGCCCAGAACGTATTTAATAACAAATTTCCTGAGCAAATTCCCGCTGCCGCACAGCTTGTCGCGCATACCGATGAACAGCGCGTACGCGGCCATGCGCTCCTCGCGGCCGATTCCGTGCTGGCTGAAGCGCGCCTTTTCGGCGAGCGTGACGATATCCCGAGGTATCGGCTCATTGAAGCGCGACAGTGCTTTTGCGCAGCGATAGATGTACAAAACGGCGCGGCTGCCGTCTCTCTGAGTGAAGCGGCGCTTCCGCTCGCGCAGCAGAGCAAACTGCCATAGGACGATGGCACCGGCCGCGGCGAGCACTATGATAATAACACGCACGGCCTTCGCCGCGCCGCCGGAGGCGGGGACGGTGTTCTGGCTCACGTCGGACGAGATGATGCCGACAGGCATTGTGTCCTGCCGCAGCTCAGGACTCTCGACAACGGACGGAGTAGGCGTCGCCTCGGTGCTCTCGGCGGTTTCCGGCTGCGGCTCCGGAGTGTTGACGGGCGCTTCGCTCGGCGCGGAGCTGCCGGTCACCTCCACTGGCAGCCAGCCAAGACCGTCGATATACACCTCGACCCATGCATGCTCGTCACTGCGGCGTACATCGACATAGCTTCCGGCCACGGTAGTGAACGCGAAGCCGTCCACTACCCGCGCCGGAATGCCGAGCGCGCGGTACATCACGGCCGCCGCGGTCGCAAAATGCGTGCAGTAGCCGCGTTTAGCCTCGGTCAGGAAGTACACGGCATAATCGTCTGTGTCGAAGCCGGACACGTTCAGGTCGTACTCAGCGGAATTCATAATATAGCTTGCCACGCGGTTCACGGCGTCGTCACCGGCGGAAATACCGGCGTCCGCCGCCAGACGCAGCATTGCTTCCCGCGTCGAATCCGGCAGCGCGGTGTAATACTCATAGACATACGCGCGGTAGTCCTCCTCTGCGGCGGCGTATTCGTCCGGAACGAGCAGCGACGACACGTCGCCGGAGTAGCTTATATATTCCGCGGTGTATTCCGTGCTGCCGCCGGATGGGACATATACGTCGTTCTCACTGGCCTCGGTGGAGTAGTACGGCACGGGGAGCACGGAGCTTCCTACGGCGATAAGCTCAATGTCCGCGTGAAGCGTCTCCGCTCCGCCTGCGCTCTGCAGCGCTAGCGGCAGGAACTGCGGCGGGGTGCTGCTGAGATATTTGTTGCCGGCGCTCCAGCTGGTCCCGAGGTACTGGCCGTAGGAGAAGCAGCGCAGATACATATATCCGCTTTTATCCGCGCGGACACGCAGCATCAGCTGCGTCGGGTCAAAATCACGGTATCCCTTCGAGAGGTCGAGTGCGCCGTCGCCCATGTTCCAGCCCAGATCAAGCGATAGATCGTCAAATAGGCCATCGACGGGGAGGGAAGTTTCGGGCAGAGACACATCAGAAGTGAAGCGCCCGCCCTTGAAAATTTTCGTGATGCTCTGGCCGAGAGCATCCAGCTTCTGCGCCATCTCGACGTCGGCGTCGCTCAGGTCGTATTCGTCCGGCGGGGTGCGCGAGAGAATGACGCACAGCATCAGCAGCACCGGCAGGCTCAGTATCAGCGCGGCGCGCCCGCCGCCGGAATCTGCGGAATATGAGCCGCCGGAGACGAACACCAACGTCCAGAACAGCACCATGCCCACCGAGGCATATACCGGCGGGAAGCCGTTCACGCAGATGCACGCGGCAAAAAAGACGCCCGACACGATGAGGCAGGAAAAAATTCTTCCGCTCTCCGCGCTCAACGCGATGGCCATTAATATCACGATAAAGGCCGAGATCACGAGCATCACCAGTGTGTGATCGTCGGTCAGGTTTGAGAAAACATACTTCTCGGAAGAATAGTAAAAGTGGTTGAGGTACTGCCCGCTGACCTTGTCGAACAGATCCTTGAGCTGCGCGACGAAAGCATCACGCCTGCTGCGGCACACGAAGAATAAAACAGCCGCGCAGACCGCGACGCCCGGCAGGCGCATGTGCCGCACGTTGAAGCACACCCAGATGAAAACGCACAGCAGCGCGGTGTAAAGCACGCCGTGGCTGAACGTAAGATCAAAGCTGGCGCTTATGAACGATGTCAGAATTATGCTGCCCAGCATGAGCAAAAGCAGAAATGAGATTCGATTAAAGGCGGTTTTCATTTGACGATCACCCCTTCATCCGAAACGATAAAGCAGCAGCGCGCGTCCGCCTTGGCAGACACCGCGGCAGATGAGCGCGGCTTGGACAGAAGCTCCATGAACGCCGCGTCTGATTCCTGCGAGTTGCCGACTGTAACCTCGACGGACGGGCAGAGCAGCTCGTGCTCCTGCTCCAGCTCACAGAGATTTTCGGAGATGTATCGCGCATTGCCGAGCGCCTTTTTGCTCTGACCGGCGACGACTATGTATATCCTGGCGTCCTGACTTGTGAGCGGCTCGCGGACGATGACCTTGTCCGTTTTCGAGCTGAGCTTCCAGTGGATACTGTTCACCATGTCGCCGGGGCGGTACTCGCGCAACTCGTGCTCCTCGGCGTATCCGCCGCCGTGCTTGGGCTTGAGCACCGTGCGAGCTTCAAGCTCGGCCGAAATGTCGCGCAGTCCGTCGGGCGCGGCGGCAGACGGCATAATGACGCAGGATACCGGAGCCGGTGCCTTGCGGCGTATTGAGACGAGGCGGAGCAGATCGCAGCAGCGGAAATTTGATATCTCACAGACGAACTTGCCGCAGTCGCTGCCGGAGACGGGGATATACAGCGTACCGCCGGAGAGGTTATTCCAGCGCAGGCGCTGACGGGTCGTCTCGCCGGTATATACGTTCCTGATCTGCAAAGATGCGGTCAGCCTGCCGAGCGGCAGCAGCCCCGTCCGAGTGCTGATGCAGAGCTGAACGTCGCTGCCGCATACCGCGGTGTAGGGTATGCTGAGGCTCATTTTCGAGCGCAGCATTCCGGGCAGTGACAGCAGCAGGATGAAGACGGGCATGATTGCAACGGAGTAGAAGAAAAAAGCTCCGAACCAGCCCAGATATCCGAGCCGGAATATGTACGCTCCGGCGACTGCCAGAACGTAAAAGATAAAATATACTGTAGGCATGGTCAGATATTCGGTGCTTTGATGCTGCCCGCGATGCTGCGCATAATGTCGGCATGGGCGCGCGGGTCGGAGGCGTCGCTCCACAGCAGCCGGTGCTCAATGCAGTCTCGGAAGATGAAGCGGACGTCGCGCGGAAGCACATAGTCGCGTCCCTGTATCCACGCCGTGGCCTTGGCAAGCGAGGTGAGCGCGAGTGATGCGCGCGGGCTTGCGCCCTGAAGTATGCGCGGGTCGTTTCTGGTCGCCCCGCAGAGCTGGACGATATAGTCCACGACCTCGTCCTTGACAAATACTGCGGAGACCTCCTGCCGTATCTGCATAAGCTCGCTCTTGCTCACGACCTGCTGCACGGAGTCGAGACTGATGCTCTTCTGCTTGCGGCGGATCATCTCGGCCTCGTCCTCGGGGCTGGGGTAGCCGATAGAGAGGCGCAGCATGAATCTGTCCATCTGCGAATCCGGCAGCATCTGCGTGCCCTTGGCGCCGGTCGGGTTCTGCGTTGCAATGACGATGAACGGCTGCGGCACGGGGTAGGTGTTGTTGTCCACTGTGACCGCACCTTCCTCCATAGCCTGCAGCAGCGCGGACTGAGTGCGGCTTGTTGCGCGGTTCAGCTCGTCCGCCAGGAACAGATTGCAGAGCACCGCGCCGCGCTGATAGCGCATTGTGCCGGTGTTTTTATCGTATATCGAGTAGCCGGTAACGTCCGAGGGCAGCACGTCGGGAGTGAACTGCACGCGGTTGTATTCAAGGCCGAGCGCCTTGGAGAAGGCGAGCGCCATTGTCGTTTTGCCGACGCCGGGGATATCCTCCATCAGGATATGCCCGCCCGCGACAATGCCGAGCAGAACCTTTATCATGACTTCGTCCTTGCCTACGATCACGCGGCTGACCTCGCGGAGTATCTGCTTTGCGTTGCCGATGGAATTTATCGTATCCATAAAAAATGCCCTCCCAGCATGTATGTCACTAATTTGTAACATTATATCATGCATCGGGAGGAGCTTCAAGCATATTATAATTTTTTAAGAATTATTTACTTTTATCGCGGGATTTGAATATAACGGCCACCAGAAACCCGAAAAACACTGCGGCGCAGATACCGGCGGCCGCCGCGGTGAAGCCGCCGGTGAACACGCCGAGAAAGCCCTTTTCGGTCACGGCCTTTTTGACGCCCTGTGCCAGCACATTGCCGAAGCCGGTCAACGGTACGGTTGCCCCCGCGCCTGCCCAGTCGGCGAGCGGCTGATACAGGCCAAGCGCGCCGAGAATGACACCGGCGACGACATAGCATGTCAGAATTCTTGCCGGAGTCAGCTTTGTGCGGTCAATGAGTACTTGGCCTATCACGCAGAACAGCCCGCCCACAGTAAAAGCCTTTATATACGTCAGTACGATATCCATACGGAGCCTCCTTCAAACGGGATTTTCTATGGCGACGGCGTGGCATATGCCGGGGATGCTGTCGCCCTGCTGGGCGCTGGTGGCGGACATTAGCGCACCCGTTGCGGCAAACAGCACGCGGTTCCATATGCCCTTGCGCATTGACGGCAGAATGTGCGCAGCGAGTACCGAAGCACTGCATCCGCAGCCGGAGCCGCCCGCATGTACGTCCTGCGCCTTGACGTCGTATATCAGCATCCCGCAGTCGAGGTACATCACGCCCAGCTCCACGCCGTCCTCGCGGAACAGTGCCTGAAGGATATCATGCCCCATCGCGCCGAGGTCACCGGTGAATATCGCGTCGTAATAAAACGGGTCGCGCCCGGTATCCTGAAAATGCTGCCTGAGCGTACTGTACGCTGCCGGAGCCATTGCGGCGCCCATGTTGTTGGCGTCGGTTATACCGGCGTCTGTTATGGAGCCGATCGTGACATGCGTTACCTGCGGCCCCGCGGCGTTGCTGCCGAGAATCACTGCGCCGGAGCCTGTGACCGTCCACTGCGAGGTCGGTGTGCGCTGGCCGCCGTATTCCAGCGGCAGGCGAAACTGGCGCTCCGCAGAGCAGAAATGCGAGCCGGTCATCGCGCAGACGTGATCGGCAAAGCCGCCGTCGATCAGAAGCGATGCGAGCGACAGCGATTCGGCCATCGTAGAGCACGCACCGTACAGACCGAAGTAGGGAACCTTGCTGTCCTTGAGCGCGAACGCGGAGCCGATGCACTGGTTCAGAAGATCACCGGCGCACACGAAGTCCAGCTCCGACGGGGCGATCTTTGCCTTGTCACACACGGTGGTGAAGCAGCGGCGGAACATACTGCTCTCGGCCTTTTCCCATGAGCTTTCTCCGAAATATGAGTCGTCGGATATATAGTCAAATCCGGCCTTCAGAGGGCCTTCGCCCTCTTTCGCCCCGACTACGCTTGCCGACGCGAATATCGTCGGCGGCGCGGAGAGCGTTATTGTGCTTCCGGTTTTCTTCATGCTGATCTCCTTAAATTATGTTCTCGGAGTCAGTTTTCCCCGGAAATCACGCGCTATTCAGCATCAACAGCAATTATATCGTCGAGGCTTATACGGAGTTCACCTATCATTATCAGGCGGTTTATCATGTCAAACTCCTGCACACGGCCTATCACCGTCTCGTACACGCGCCCGTTATGATAGCGTATCGCGGCGCGGCTGCCCGGACACAGCGCGCGCAGCTTGGCGTCCAGCTCCAGCGCCGCATCCTCGCCGAGCGTAATGCGCGGCTCGCGCAATGCGTTCAGCTCGTCAATGACCTTGCCGTAGCCGCTGAGCGCCGAGAATGGCATGAACTGCTTTGCTCTGTCGGCGCGGCTCATTTTGCTTCTCACGCGCGGTGCCCTCCGATCTGACGGCTGCGTTCGCGCGCCGTCGCGCCCTCCTGAAGATCCATGCAGCGCAGCAGGCTTCCGCTGCCGTATTTGCGCTTGATGCTGAGCATGGCACTCTGAAGGCTGCGTTCCCGCTCCTGCTCCTCGTGGCTGCTGAAAATGTCGTACTGCTGCCCCTGCTCCTGATGCAGATCGGCATAGCATACGGTCAGCTTCCTGATAGGCGCGGCGGGGTCCATAATGCGCTCGTATACGCTCTGTGCGCCGCGCACCAGATCGTTCACCGAGCAGGTCGCGGCGTCGAGCCGCAGGCTGCCGTGCACGGATTTTCTGCCCGACGACTGGGAGTAGCCCAGAATGATGTTTATGCTGTCGGTTGTCTCGCCGCGCGCGAAAAGCTCAAAGGCGAGTGCCTCGGCCATCTCGCGTACGATGATGCGCCCCTCGTCAAGCCCATAGTCGCGTGCGAGCACCTGGCCGCTGGAAATGCTCTCGGATTTCGGCTTATAGGCTTTTATATCGGCTATGGTGACGCTCTCACGCCCGTAGGCGTGATCTATGAGCAGCTCCGCGTCAACGCCGAAGGTCTTGTACAGCACGTCTTCACGGGCGTTGGCGACGTCTCTCATGGTCAGTATGCCGAGGCTTGCGAGCCTTGCGGATGTGCCGCGGCTTACACGCCAGAAATCCGTTATCGGGCGGTGATCCCACAGCTTCTCGCGGTAGCTCGTCTCGTCAAGCTCGCCGATGAAATCCGGAGCGTGCTTTGAGATTATGTCCAGCGCTATCTTCGCCAGATACAGATTGCTGCCGATGCCGCAGGTCGCGACCAGACCGGTCTCGGCCTTTATATCCCGCAGCAGCGTTTTCACAAGCTCGCGCGGCGTTTTGCGCTGCACTGCGAGATACCGGCTGACGTCGATGAACACCTCGTCGATAGAATAGACGTGTATGTCTTCGGGGGAGAAATAGCGGAGATATATGGAGTATATCCTGGCGGAGTACCGGATGTACAGCGCCATGCGCGGCTGCGCCATGATGTAATCCAGCCGCGGCGGTATCTCAAATACGCGGCAGCGGTTCCTGACGCCGAGCGCCCTCAGCGCGGGACTCACCGCGAGACAGATCGTTTTCTCCGTACGCGTCGGGTCTGCGACGACGAGCTTCGCCGTCATCGGGTCAAGCCCGCGTTCCACGCACTCGACCGAGGCGAAGAAGGATTTGAGGTCTATGCAAATGTATACCTGCTGCACCGGCGGCCGCCTCCTCTCCTGAGCAGATATCTGCATATATTATAATATCTTATTAAGATAAAATCAAGAGTGAATTATCCTGACCGGCGGGCGGTATTGCTATTTTGCCGGGACTGCGCTAAAATATTCAGGAAAGGCGGGGGAGACATGACACTTGAAGAGATAAAGCTGCGCCGCTTGGCTGGGCAGCATCTGACGGATAAAAGCGATGCGGCCGCCGTTCTGCACGATCTCTGCGGCATACAGGCGCAGATGATGAGCTATGCGGAGCATTCTCTCGGCATACGCTGCATTGATGCGCCGGAGTATCTGGACGGCTTTTCCGCAAAGAGCTGGACTCTCCGCGGAACTATGCATATCTTCGCACTTGATGATCTTCCGCTTTTCCTGCACGACGGACGCACCCACTATCTGCGCGAATGCGATATGTTCGGCGCGGACGGAAATATCAGCACCGAGCGCAAGCAGTATTTTGCCGACGCCATACTCCAATCTATATCCGGCGGAGCGGACACGCGCGACGAGCTGAAAGCGCGCTGCTTCGAGCTTGGCATGACGGAGCGGGAGGCCGAGAGCGTATTCAACTCGTGGGGCGGCACTATCCGCGCGCTCTGCGAGGCGGGTAAGATATGCGGGCGGGTCAGCCGCGAAAAAGCATATAAGCTCTGTCCGGAATTTACGCCGATGGACGAAAGCTCCGCATGGCTTGAGCTTACGCGCCGGTATTTCACACACTACGGCCCAGCGACGCTTCGGGACGCGGCCTATTTCTTCGGCGTGCCGCAGGCAAAAATAAAACAGTACCTCCCGCTGCTCGACATTAAAGCAGCCGAGTACGGCGGCAGGAGCTATTATTACATAGAGGACGGGAGCATAGAACCGCGTGAGATGCCGGAGTGCATATTCCTCGGCGGCTTTGACCAGCTGATGCTCGGCTACGAAAAGCGCGAGAGCCTGTACCTGCCGCAGGAGCACCTGCGCGGCATATTCAGTCTTGCGGGCATGGTCAGTCCCGCGGTACTGCTGCGCGGAACGGTGGCCGGCAAATGGAATTACAAGGGAAAAACGCTGACGGTCACGCAGTTCGGCGAGCTGTCAGAGCGGGATAAGCGAGCAATATTCGCGCAAGCTGGTATACAATGGCCGAGCGTGAGCAAAATCGTGTTCATCTGATGTAAAAAAATATAGCCATACGGAACATGCCGTGATATAATGGCTATCAATAGATAGAAACAGGGAGAAAAACATATGAAGTGTCCGTTTTGCGGTTATACAGAGAGCAAGGTCATCGATTCCCGCCCCGCGGAGGAAGGCGCTACCATACGCCGCCGCCGCGAGTGCCTGGCATGCCAGAAGCGCTTTACCACTTACGAGATAATAGAGCGTCTGCCGCTCGTCGTCGTCAAGCGCGACGGCAGCCGTCAGTCCTTCGATAAAGTGAAGCTGATAAACGGCATGGTGCGCGCCTGCGAGAAGCGCCCCGTGACGCTGTCGCAGCTTGAGAGCATAGCGGACGATATCGAGCAGGAGCTTCAGAGCGCGCTTGAGCGCGAGATAAGCACCGTCGATATCGGCGAAATGGTCATGGCACGGCTCAAGACCGTTGACGAGGTCGCGTATGTCCGCTTTGCGTCCGTGTACCGCAGCTTCAAGGACATCAACACCTTTATGGAGGAGCTGAGCAAGCTGCTCACCGATAAGTGATCACATGATGCTGCCGAGGCTTATCTGCTCCATGGTGGCGATGCTGCTGAGATGATATAAAAGCTTCGAGTACGCCTGTTCTATGCCGTCGTATTCGCCGCCCGAGAGCGATTGCAGGAGGTCATAGAACGCGTCGGCTGTCGAGTCTATCTCGGAGTGGCGCACGAAGATGTGCGTGTATTGCTCCGCGCCGAGCCATTTTTGTAGAGCTTTCTCGGCGTACTCCTCGGCGCGCTCTCCGCTTCCGGCTGCCAGCGCCTCCTGCGAGGCGTACAGCTCGGCGCTGATATCGCGCACGAGTTCTCCGACGTAGAAGATATTGTATATCGCGCCGCAGATGAGCGCCAGCAGGAGAAGCCCTGCCGCAAGTTCACGCTTCATTGCCATACTCCTTCGCGGCGTAGTAGATCTGACCGCTCTTGTTGAGCGTCATCAGGAACACGTCCGACGGGCTGTGCGCGCCGCGCTCATTCAGCTGCTTTGTCAGCCAGTTCATGTCCCGCCCGAGGTGGCGGAGGTTCGTCTCCATGACGTGACCGTCGTTGATGATTATCGCGGGGTATGCGTCGCGGGACGTCTCGATGTTCAGCATGGCGGGTGTGACGGGGGACTCCGACGCGTAGAGTATCACGTTCAGCCTGCCGTCGGTCTCGAGTATGCCGTATTCGATCTTGCTGATGTCGAGAACGCCCTGATTGCGCAGCTCCTGCATCAGCTCGTCGAGCGAGAAGCGGTTCTTACGCAGTTCGCGTTGTATCACCTTGCCGCGCAGGATGAGCACGCTCGGCCTGCCGAAAAACAGGCTGCGCAGGCGTACACTTTTCAGCGTCGCGCCTGCGATCAGCACCTCGCAGCAGAAGAGCGTCAGTATCGGCACGAGGCCGTTTATCAGCGGTATGCCGATATCCTGAAGAGGATGCGCGGCGAGATCGGCGATGAGCGCCGCCAGCACGAATTCCGACAGCTCCATTTCGCCGAGCTGCCTTTTCCCAAGCAGACGCATAGTTATGAGAAGAGCAAAATATATAACCAACGTGCGGACTAAAACTATTGCCATAAGTTTACACCTCGTGCAATAGCTTGCCCGTTTTTGCCGCGATGATTCAAAACGGCGGCAGGAGGGGATTAAATGAAGATAATAACCGAAGCAAAGGCCGCCGCCGACAGGCAGGCAGCCGAGGAGATCGCCGCGCTTATCAGAGAAAAGCCGGACGCCGTTCTGGCGCTCGCGGCAGGGGAATCGCCCAAGGGCGTGTATGCGGAGCTGCGCGCGATGTGCGGCAGGGGAGAACTGAGCTTTGCCGGTGTGCGTATATTTGCGCTGACGGAATACGCCGATCTTCCGCTTGAGCATCCGCAGAACTGCCGGCATATGCTGGAGGAGAGCCTGATAAGCGGTATTGACATCAAGCCTGAAAACTGCTATTTTCTTACAAAAGATAATTACGCGGAGTACGACGGCGAAATTTCCGCCTGCGGCGGGCTTGACCTTGCAGTCCTCGGCATTGGCGAGAACGTACATATCGGCTTCAACGAACCGGCCACTCCGTTTTACAGCTTCACTCATATACAAAAGCTCACCGACCGCACAAAGCGCAGCAAGGCCGAGCGCTTCGGCGGCATCGATAACGTGCCGGCCTACGGCATAACAATGGGGCTCAAGACGATAACCGAGGCTCGGAACATAATTCTGCTTGCATACGGTGAGGAGAAATCCGCTGCCGTTTATCAAATGGTGTACGGCAAGACGATGACATATCTGCCGGCGTCATTTTTACAGATACCGCTGGAGGTCACCGTGTATCTCGACACGGCCGCAGCCTCCAAGCTCTGAACAATGGAGGAAAAACATGGGCAAATATTTCGGAACAGACGGCTTCCGCGGGGAAGCGAATAAAGACCTGACCGTTGAGCACGCATTCAAGATAGGCCGCTATCTCGGCTGGTTCTACGGCAAGGATCACAAGGCAAAGGTCGTCATCGGCAAGGACACCCGACGTTCGAGCTATATGTTCGAATCGGCGCTCTGCGCGGGGCTCACCGCATCCGGAGCGGATGCGTACCTGCTGCACGTAACGACCACACCCAGCGTCTCCTATGTTGCGCGCGCGGACGATTTTGACTGCGGTATTATGATATCTGCAAGCCATAACCCCTATCACGACAACGGCATCAAGCTCCTCAACGGCGAGGGCGAGAAGATGGACGACACCGTGCTTGACGGCATCGAGGCGTATCTGGACAGCGGCGAGGATCTGCCGTATGCGACGCTGGACGCCATCGGCCGCACTGTAGATTACGCCGCAGGCCGCAACCGCTACATCGGCTATCTCATCTCTCTGGCGACGCGCTCCTACAAGGGCAAGAAGGTCGGCCTTGACTGCGCCAACGGCAGCACATGGATGATGGCGAAGAGCGTTTTTGATGCTCTGGGCGCCGACACCTTCGTTATAAATAATCACCCCGACGGGCTGAACATCAACGTTGACTGCGGCTCCACGCATATCGAGCATCTGCAGAAATACGTTCTCGACAACGGCCTTGACGTCGGCTTTGCCTTTGACGGCGACGCGGATCGCTGCCTTGCGGTTGACGAGAAGGGCAATGTCGTCAACGGGGATCACATCCTCTATGTATGCGCAAAGTACATGCAGGAGCGCGGAATATTCGGAAACTCCAAGGTCGTGACGACCATTATGTCCAACATGGGGCTTTACAAGGCGCTCGATGCGCTCGGCATCGGCTATGAAAAGACCGCTGTCGGCGACAAGTACGTCGCAGAGAACATGCGCCAGAACGGGCACCTCATCGGCGGCGAGCAGTCCGGCCATATAATTTTCGGCCGCCTTGCCAACACAGGCGACGGCATACTCACCGCCATCAAGGTCATGGAAGCCATGTGCGAGACGAAGCAGCCGCTTTCCGTGCTCGCAAGCGGCATGAAGATGTATCCGCAGAAGCTCAAGAACGTCGTCGTGACCGACAAGGACGAGACGCTCAACTGCGAAGAGGTCAAGGCTGCTGTGAAGCAGGTAGAGGCGGAGCTTGGCGAGAACGGGCGCGTCGTCCTGCGCAAGAGCGGCACCGAGCCGCTGCTGCGCGTGATGGTCGAGGCCACGAGCGACGATCTGTGCGAGGAGAAGGTCGATTATATAATCGACGCGATGCGTAAGTGTGGAAAGCTGATACGGGTGAAATGATATGTATGAGATAAAGGAACTGCTTGACCTTGACAAGACCATCGCTGCGAAGCTGTTCGAAGGCAAAACCTATCCGTGGGAGGCGCTGGATGGCATAAAGAGCTTCATTCTGGAGCTTGGCGAGACCCTGAGCGCGGACGAATATGACCATCCGGAGGAGGGCGTCTGGATAGCGAAGGACGCGAAGATATTCCCCTCGGCGTACATCGGCGCACCCTGCATCATAGACCACAGCGCAGAGGTTCGTCATTGCGCGTTTATCCGCGGCAGCGCCATAGTCGGCAAAAACGCCGTCGTCGGCAACTCCACAGAGCTGAAAAACGTCGTGCTGTTTGATAACGTGCAGGTGCCGCATTATAACTATGTCGGCGACTCCATCCTCGGCTATAAGGCGCACATGGGCGCGGGCTCGATAACCAGCAACGTGAAGAGCGACAAGACGCTCGTGACAGTGCACATCCCCGATGCGCCCATTGAAACGGGACGCAAGAAGTTCGGCGCGATACTCGGCGATAACGTTGAGGTCGGCTGCAACAGCGTTCTCAATCCTGGAACGGTCGTTGGCCGCTGCTCGAATATATATCCTGTATCCTGCGTCCGCGGCGTCGTACCGGCGAACAGCATATATAAAGCGAAAGGCAATATAGTCGCTAAAAAGTAAAGAAAACAGCATGGAGAACGAAGCTCCATGCTGTTTTTATATATTTTTGTTATTCCGGAAGCTTGCAGACGTCTATCCATTCAAGTGCGTTTGAATATTTGAACAGCTCGTCCAGATTCAGCTCTATCGCGCTGTTTGCGCTGCCGACGGCGGGGAACACCGTCTCAAAGCGCTTGAGGCTCACATCCAGATAAACCGGAATACCGTCGTTTATCCCGAACGGGCACACGCCTCCGACCGGATGGCCGACCAGCTCCAGCACCTCGTCTGCCGAGAGCATCTTGGCCTTGAAGTGGAATTTATCCTTGAATTTGTGGTTGTCTATGCGTGCATCACCGGCTGCGAGAATGAGCATGCAGCCGTTTTCCGTTTTGAATGACAGCGTCTTGGCTATCCTTGCGCCGTCAACGCCAAGCGCGAGCGCGGCGAGTTCAACTGTTGCCGAGGACACGGTGAATTCCTGAACGCGATCCTCCATGCCCAATGCGCGAAAATACGCGCGTCCTTTTTCTATTGACATTTCTGTATCTCCAAATATTTTAAATGCTTATCTTCTGCCGCCGCCACCGCCGGAGAATCCTCCTCCGCCGCGACCGCTGCCTCCACCGAATCCACCGCCGAAGCCGCCACCGCGTCCTCCGCCGCCAAATCCTCCGAAACCACCGCCGCCACGGCCGCTTCCACCGCCGAAGCCACCACCGCCGCGCGGCGGCCAGTGATCGTCGTCATCCCAGCCGTGCCCGCGGGACATGTTGTTGAACAGACACAGCCACGGCAGCCATGATGAGCCGCCGCCACCGCCGCGCCGCCTGAAGGGATTAAACAGGCAGAATATCACAAGCAGGATTATAAGCGTCCGCAGTCCGCTGCCTGAGTTTCCTCTGTATGACTGACCATTGTTATAGCCGTTGTTGTAATTATTGTTGTAGCTTCCGCCGCTGCTGTAATTATTTCCGGCCTGCTCGACCTTACTGCCGTAGTTGTTGTCATACCATGACAGCAGGGCGTTGAACAGGGAATTGACCGCGTCGTCATACTTGCCGTCGTCAAAATCTTCCCAGAAGAACTTGTCGAGCATATTGTTCACGGAGTCGCTGGAAAGCACGGAGTTCAGCCCAAGCCCGTAGGCAAGCCATGCCTTGTTTTCCTGTACCGCGAGCAGCAGGAGCATACCGTTATTGTACTCCGACGAGCCGACGCCCCACGAGTTGAACAGCTCGTAGGCGTAGTCGTCGCAGTACATGCCGTCAAGATAATCCACCGTGACGACGACTATCTGCGCGCCATTGCACTGCTGTTCGAGCGCGCCGTTATAGTCGCATATGCGCTGCTCGGTATCAGCAGAGAGGACATTTGCATAGTCGGCAACATAGAAGCTGTCGCTTTTATCGACCACGGCGTAGGCGCTGACACCAAGTGAAAGCATGAGGACAAGCGCCGTGAGAAATGCAAAAATTTTTTTCATCGATCAATCCTTATTAATCAGGCTCTGGCAAACAGCTCCGGCGCGTCCACACCGGCGAGCTTTGCAAGGATGGAGCCGGGGAAGCGGTCAAGGTAGCTGCGCTTGAACTGCTGCACGGAATCGTTATACCCTGCGCTGCCGATAACCTCGGAAGCGCTGCTCACCGTTGAGAAATACTGTTCGGTACCGGATGCATCCCGCTCCGAAAGCTGAACTGACGCAAGCTCCAGCTTCAGGGCTTCTATGCAGTCGAGCAGATCTCTGTACTTCGCATAGACCGCTGTATACGTGCCCGTGCGCTGGCTGAGCATATCCTTGAGGTCGGCGGAATACTGCCTGAGCGCGACGACGTCAACATCGTAGGAGGCGACGACAGAGGCCAGACCGTCCGCTGCGCCGCAGATATTGTTGAGTTGATCCGAGATGGCGGGGTGCTTGTACCCGTCATAGGTCACGCCCTTATAGAAGCCGTCGCTCACACCGTCGGCCTCGCGGCCGAGCTTAACATTCGTGGACAGCAGCGTCGACGCTATCACGATGAGAACACACAGCAGCACCGCAACAGCACGGTTTTTAAAAATCTTCATAGTCCGCTCCCGATATATCAGCCGCGCATGTCAAGCAGCTTCTGCTTCAGCTCGCCCTCGATGCGGCCAAGCTCTTCCTCGGCCTGCATACGCTTTGCGCGCCCGTCGTCCTGAATCTGGCGCACCTCGTCGAGCGTGGAGATAAGCTCCTGATTGGTCTTTTTCAGAGTTTCAATATCGACTATGCCGCGCTCGGTCTCCTTGGCGATGGCGACGCTGCCCTGATGCAGCGCCTGTGCGTTCTTAGTGAGGAGCTGATTCGTCACGTCCGTCACCTCGCGCTGCGCCTTCATGGCCTGATCGGAGTGATACAGCGACAGCGCGAGCACCATCTGGCTCTTCCAGAGGGGGATAGTGTTGACGATGGAGGAGCGGATCTTCTCTGCCATCAGGCTGTCGTTATTCTGGATCATGCGTATCTGCGGGGACATCTGGATGGATATCGTGCGGGTAAGCTCAAGGTCATGTATCTTCTTCTCGAAGCGGCCTATCATGTTGGCAAAGTCGTTTGCGGCCTGCGCATCCTCGGGAAGACCGGATTCCTGCGCCTTCTGCTGATACTTCGGCAGCTCTTCATTGCGGAGCTGCTCTATCTTCAGCTTGCCCGCAATGATATACATGGTCAGTTCCTTCATGTATTCGAGATTCCTCTCATACATCTTGTCCATCATGCTGATGTCCTTCATCAGGACGACCTCATGCTTTTCAAGGGACTCAACTATCTTGTCGACGTTGACCTCTGCCTTGTCATACTGCGCCTTGAGCGACGCGATATTCTGTGTGGCCTTTTTGAACAGACCGAGGAAGCCTTTCTTCTCCTCGGGGTCAAAGTTCAGCCCCTGCAGCTCAACGACCAGATCGCCCAGCATGCCGCCGACCTCGCCCAGATCCTTCGTGCGGACGCTGTTCAGCGCGGCCTCGGAGAATTCGGAAATGTTCTTCTGCGCGTTGGAGCCGTAATTCATGACCTGCTCGGTGTTCAGAACGTCGATCTTTTCCGCAAAGGCCTTGACCGCGGCCTGCTCGGCGGGGGAGAGCTTCTCCAGCTCCGGACGTTCTATGGGGATATCCTTCTTCACTTCCTCTTCGGCCGGTGCGGCGGCCTCCGCCACGGCTTCCGCGGTAGGCTCAAGGGTAAGAGTGGGAATATAGCTTTTCTCTTCGTTCATGTTATTCTGTCCTTTCCTGATGTATATCAGATATCAAAATCCTTGCCGCCTGCGAGACCTTCTCTGGCGAGCATCTTGTTCATAACGTCTATATCTGTCTCAATGTCCAGCGCTTGATTTGCAAACAGCGAGTCGAGCAGGTTTTTGTACGCCTCTATCGCCGTGTCGAGCATTTCGGTTATGCTCTTCATTGTTTTGTCCAGATTCTCGCCCTGAATCCCCTGCGCGCTCATACGGTCGTACGCGTTCAGGAGCTTGATCGTCGTCGGGATATAGTAGCTCTGGAACTTCTTGATCTGCGGGATATCCGAGGGATCGGCGATCGCGTCCTGCGTGATCTTATCCGTGATGCGCATAATCTCGTTTATCTTCTGCCTGATCTCCGGATCCTTTATGGACATGTACAGCCGCCCCATTTCGCTGAGCGCGCGGTTGCCCTCTTCGATTATGGGGTCGATCTCCGGCCCGTAGCTCTTCTTGGCGGGGGCGGCCTGCGCGGACTTGGCCTTCTCCGTCTCTTCCGCCGCCGCGGTCTCGTTTGCCGCTTTCTTGCCTGCTCTGCGGCCTGCAAGATACGCGCCCGCGCCTGCTATGACCACAGCCGCGATCAGCCAGCCGAGCTTGAATACCGGCGTGACCGTGCACATGATGAGCCACAGTATGGCGAAGGTATATATCGGTGCTGTGGACCGCTGCTTTTTCTTTCTTCTGGACATGTGGGCACTCCTCGCTACTATAATATCAGTTTATTTTATATCGAAATATTGTTTCAGTCAAGAGTATTGCAAAATACATATGCGTTGTAGTATAATATAAATTGTATTTATAGTGCTTTTTGGAATCCCGCGTTATAAGGTTTATCTCAAAAGGAGAACTTAAAATGATAAAAATAGCGCCCTCCATTCTCTCCGCCGATTTTGCGAAGCTCGGCGCCGAGGTCGATGAGATCTGCGCGGCAGGTGCGGATTACGTGCATTTTGACGTTATGGACGGAATTTTCGTTCCCAATATATCCATTGGCGTACCTGTTCTGAAGTCACTCAGGAAGGCGACGGACATGTTCATCGACGTGCACCTTATGATAGACCGCCCCGTCAGATATGTGGAGCAGTTCTGCAAGGCGGGCGCCGATCTCGTGAACTTCCATGTCGAGGCTGACACGGAGGAGAACATCGTCAAGGCCATTGATATTGCAAAGTCGCTCGGCAAAAAAACGGGCGTCACGCTCAAGCCCAGAACTCCCGCGGAAGCGGTGAAGCCGTACATCGGTATGGTCGATCTTGTGCTCATCATGACGGTAGAGCCGGGCTTCGGCGGACAGAGCTTCATGCACGACCAGCTGCCGAAGATAGCGGCAGTGCGGAAAATGCTTGACGAAGCGAAGCTCCCGTGCGAGCTTGAGGTTGACGGCGGCATCGATATGAACACCGCCGCGCTTGCAAAAGCTGCCGGGGTGAACGTCCTTGTAGCGGGCAGCGCCGTATTCGGCAAGAGCGACCGCGCGGACGCGATAAAGGCCATACGCGAGGCCTGACCCATCATTTCCATTGCCGCATATACCCTGCGGCGGAACGGAGAAAAAATGTCCTTCTTTCCAGCATCTCTTGAAAACCTTATCGATAAGTTTGCGTCCCTTCCCGGCATAGGCCGGAAGAGTGCGCAGCGGCTCGCGTTCCATGTGCTCTCTCTGCCTGAGAGCGAGGCGAATGCCTTTGCCGCAGCCATTATGGACGCGAAGAAAAGCGTGCATTGCTGCCGCATATGCCAGAACCTCACCGAGGGCGACATATGCTCCATATGCGCGAGCGACCGCCGCGACAAGGGGACTATCTGCGTCGTGTCGGAGCCGAGAGACGTTCTGTCGATAGAGCGCGGCAGGGAATATAACGGGACATATCACGTGCTGCACGGCGTCCTGTCGCCGATGAATCATGTGGGGCCGGATGATATCCGCATAAAGGAGCTTCTTCAGCGCGTCGCGGACGAGGAGGTCGAGGAGGTCATTATGGCCACTAATCCCGACACCGAGGGCGAAGCGACGGCAATGTACATTTCCCGTCTGCTCAAGCCTTTCAGTATAAAGGTGACGCGGCTTGCATACGGCATTCCCGTCGGTTCAAACCTCGAGTTTGCGGACGACGCAACGCTCAACCGCGCCATAGAAGGGCGCACCGAGATGTGAGACGCCGGATCGCCGGCGGCGGGTTAATCCACATTACATTTGGGCAATATTAAACCGGAGCATATACATACAATGCCGGAGGCTCGATAAATTCAGCCGCGGTAAATTCTTGACAGATTGGAGAAATTAAAGAAAAGATGATATCTAAACTGAAGATCATTCCGCTGGGCGGACTTGGCGAGATAGGAAAGAACATGACTGTCTTTGAGTTCGGCGGCGATATAATCGTCGTTGACTGCGGCATGGGCTTCCCGGACGAGGATATGTACGGCGTCGACATGGTTCTGCCTGACATCAGCTATCTCAAGGCCAATGCCTCCCGCGTCCGCGGAATCATAATCACGCACGGACACGAGGATCATATCGGCGCTGTGCCGTATGTCCTCAAGGAGCTGGATGTGCCTATCTACACGATGCCGCTCACCGCAGCGCTCATTGAGCTGAAGCTTGAGGAGCACGATCTGCTGTACAATACGCAGATATTCACCAAGAAGGTCGGCTCGTCCTTCCGTCTCGGCGCGTTTACGATCGAGTTTATAAACGTGAACCACAGTATCCCCGATGCCGTGGCGCTCGCCATCGGCACCCCGATCGGAACAGTCATCCACACCGGCGACTTCAAGATCGACGTCACGCCGATACAGGGCAGCATGATGGACATCGCGCGCCTCGGCCAGCTTGGCAACGATGGAGTGCTGGCGCTGCTCAGCGATTCTACAAACGTCGAAAAGCCCGGCTACTCCGCGTCTGAGCGCAAGGTCGGCGCGAGCTTCAACAAGCTTTTCATGGGCTGCGACAAGCGCATAATCATCACCACCTTTGCCTCGAACGTGCACCGTCTCCAGCAGATAATAGACGTTGCGGCGAAATACGGGCGCAAGGTCGCCATAACGGGGCGCAGCATGGAGAACGTCCTGCACGTCGCATCCGTGCTCGGATATGTGAAGATACCCGAAAACGTGATGGTCGATCTCGAAAAGGTGAACTCTCTGCCGCGCGAAAAGACAGTCATTATCTCCACCGGCAGCCAGGGCGAGGCGATGTCAGCGCTCTACCGCATGGCATTCTCCGAGCATAAGCAGATAAAGGTCGATGCAGGAGACCGCGTAATAATCTCCGCCTCTGCCATCCCCGGCAACGAGACGATGATCAGCCGCGTCATTGACGAGCTGTTCCACAAGGGCGCGGAGGTCATATACGACCGCAACACCGATCTGCATGTCTCCGGCCACGCCTCGCAGGAGGAGCAGAAGATGGTGCTTGCGCTCACGAAGCCCAAGTATTTCATTCCGGTGCACGGCGAGTACCGTATGCTCGTCAAGCACGCCGAGCTTGGCCGCCTGATGGGAGTAAAGCCCCAGAACATCGTCATCGCCGAAAACGGCAAGGTGATCGAGATAAGCAAGAAGGGCATCCGCTGCGAGGAAACCGTACAGGCCGGCGCCGTCATGCTCGACGGCAGCGGCACGAGCGAGGTCGGCAGCGTTGTCATGCGCGACAGGCACCGTCTCGCGGAGGACGGCATGATAGTCGTCGTTCTGCCCTATTCGTCGGACGACAGGAAGCTGCTTTCTGACCCTGAGATAATCACCCGCGGCTTCATTTACGTGAAGGAAGCCGAGGCCATGATGGACGAGCTCAAACGCGTCACGCTCGAATCGGTCGCCGCCTGCGAGGAGCAGCGTGTGACCGATTGGACAGCGATAAAGAACCGCGTCAAAAGCAATCTTTCCGGCTACCTCTATAAGACGACCCGCCGCAGCCCGATGATACTTCCGGTCATTTCCGAGATATAATGAATATACAGATATACGGCAAAGCTAAATGCTTTGATACGAAGAAAGCGGAGCGCTATTTCAAGGAGCGCCGCATAAAGTATCAGTTCATAGACGTAATAAAATACGGCATGAGCAGGGGAGAGCTGAACTCCGTGAAAAGCGCCGTCGGGCTTGACGCAATGGTCAACACCGACGACGAGGATTACCCGCTGTATCAGTATCTCGCTTCGAACGACGCGAAGCTTGATAAGCTCTATGAGGTTCCATATCTTATAAAGACCCCGATCGTACGCAACGGCAGGCAGGCGACTGTGGGCTATTGTCCGGAGGTCTGGAAAGGCTGGGAATAATGCTGAAGAGAAACGCGAAGAGCAAAATATTGAGCCTGTGCATATTTGCGGCCATGCTGCTGTTCGTCATCGGCATTTTGTATTTTGGTTATCTCATGGTCATGCGCGCCCAGTGGAAGGGACTTAAAAACGACATCGCGGACGCGATAAACGCCGCGAGCCGTTCAAATCCGACATTCAGCATCGGAGACGAAGCCTTGCCCTTTGACGCACAGGATGAGCTGTATTTCAGCAAATTCATCTCCGATCCGTACCTGCTTCCGATGACGTCCGGATGTATGGAGCGCGGCGCGCGGTCTATCGTGATAAGCCTGAACGGCAGCGAGCTTGTGTTCACACCGGGCGAGGATGACAGCATCATTAATATTCGGCTCGACTCGCCGGACGGCTCAAAGGGCTTCTACGCGCGAAGTCCGGTAGGCTTTGATTACTTGGAACGCTATTTTCTGATGCGCAGTAAATATGCGGAATCATAAAAAACACACCTCAGGGAAAGCTATCCCTGAGGTGTGTTTTTATGGATGAAATAAAAGAAATGGGCACGAGCCGCGGCAGCGGCATACAGTGTCTTACCATTGTAGGGCAGATAGAAGGACACCAATTACAGCCGGACGACGTGAAAACGACGAAGTATGAGCATGTGCTGCCGCTCATAGCGGCGATCGAAGAGACGCCGGAGATCGAAGCGCTGCTGATACTTCTGAATACCATGGGCGGCGACGTAGAAGCCGGGCTTGCCATAGCGGAGATGATATCCGGAATGAAGAAGCCGACTGTGTCTCTCGTACTCGGCGGGGGACATTCGATAGGCGTCCCGCTCGCCGTTGCGGCGAAGCGGAGCATGATCGTCCCCTCCGCCGCGATGACCATACACCCCGTGCGCCTGAACGGCGTCGTGATCGGCGTACCGCAGACCTATAATTATTTTTCGCGCATACAGGAGCGGATAGTCGGCTTTGTAACCAGACATTCGCGCATTCCTCGCGAGGATTATATGCGCCTGATGACGAATACTGACGAGCTCGCAAACGACGTCGGCAGCGTGATATACGGCGAGGAAGCGGTACATTACGGCCTCATCGACCAGATCGGCACCCTTGCCGACGCGCTTGACTATCTGCACGGCCAGATCAGGCGCTGATGTCAGCTGATTCCAAAATACTGCATCTTCTGCTCCGCGCTCGCTCCGAGCATTGAGCACAGCTTGTTTGCGCTGTAATTTGCGTAGTCATTATCTGTGATGAAGCTGCGCAGTTCATCGAGCCGGTAGTGCCATCCGTCAACGTCCGAACCCCACTGGTCGCGCTCGCGCGGCACCTCAGGCTCCAGCAGCGCCTGAAGCTCGTCGATTTTCGCCAGCACGTGCTCGTTTGACAAGGTAGTGCTTACAAGCTCCGAATAGCGCGACAGCAGCTGTTCGCGGAAGCGCGCGTTTGTCAGCAGGCGGTTGATAAGCTGCGACACCTGGACCTCGCGGTTGGAGTCGGTTATATTCGTAAAGCAGTTACTCGCGTAATTAAATGTCCAGTCCAGATCATAGAACGCGATCTGCCACTTTCCGCCGTCGTTGAGCTTGAAGTAGCGCATGTTGCCGTTGACATCGGAGTTTGCGGTGTAGCCCTCTATGAGGAACCAATCGACTACGTTGTCTATATCGAGCACGGAGCAGATGTGATCGTAGTTCTCGTCCAGACTCATGTCGTTATCGCGGCAGAACTGGTATACTTCCTGATATACCGCAGAGCTGAGGGCGACAGGGGATTTCAGCATCGTAACGTCGCTCTTATTTACGCCTTTGTGGGAGGCGTAATACTGCTTCGAAAAGTCTTCTTTGAGGCAGTAGATGCCGTAATAGCTGCCGTTGAGGTACAGAATGCAGTATTTGCTGTTCTGGGTCGGCACATTGTCGCCCATCTCAAGGCACAGCTCCTGAAACAGCTCGTTTCGGATAATTGCCAGCGGGTAATCCTGTCCCGCGCGGATGGAGAGGGAGCTGAACTCGGTGACGTCGGAACCGAATATGTCATAATCCAGCATATCGTCGCCATAGCAGCCGCGGAAGCTGACGCCCATGCTCTTCTTCGGATTTTCAAGGCTAGTCCAGCCCTTCATCTTCAGGCCGCAGTCGATATTGAACGAGCTGCCGTCCTCAAAATATGATATGTTCGCCGGTATCTCATAGTACTTGCGCTTGCCGTAATATATTCCGGAGAAGGTGGACGGGGAGTCTGTTGACAGGCTCAGCACCGGCAGGGTGTGATTCTTGTTTATAATGTAGCTCAGGGTTATCGCGCGGGACGGAGCCGCTCCGTCCTGAACATTTATCGCACGGATAACGGTGGTCTTATCAAGCGTTATGGGCTCGGTGTATTCGGCACTGCTCTCGTCGGGGCGGGAGCCGTCGGTGGTGTAGAATATCCTGCCGCTGCCCTCAAGCTCAACGCTCACGCTCGTCACGTCGTTATATATTCCGTCTTCGCCGAGCGACACGGGCTGATCGGATATGTACCGGTACGCGTTCCCGCGGTTGCCGCTCCACGGGCTGGGCGAGGAGAGATAGAAGAAGCCACTCTGGTCATCCATCCGGCCGACAGTCCAGTCCTTGAAAATGTCGTGCAGCCATACATAATCTGTCACGCGCTGCTGCGCGGCGCTTGTGAGATACAGCCGCTCGCTGGTGGAATTCAGCGAGAAATTGCTGTGCACGGTGTCGCTCGTGCTGAGGTCGCTGTTGCCGGAGCAGTGGACTACGAGCAGCGCGCCAGGATCGAGATATCTTTCGGGCAGCTGCCAGAGCATGGGGTTGTCCTTATCATCGGAGAGGTAGTATTCCGCGAGCATTATCGGCTCTTCGGAAACATTCTTCAGCTCAACCCAGTCATAATATTCGCCGTCTGGCTGGCGGTTGTATGAGTCGTTATAGACCATGACCTCGTTTATGACAAGGGGAGAGGACGCGGTGTGCGCGGCGCAGAAAAGCTCATAGCCCTCCGCGTCGTTTGAATATCCCGGCGTCGGCCAGATGCAGTCCTCAAAGCTGCCGTCAGCGCGGCGGACGCTTGAGTGGTCGGCCTTGGTCGATACGTTCGGCGCGCTGTCGGCCAGATAGTTTTCAGGCGCGTAGAGATACAGCGTCTCGTCCTCGGAAAGGGAAAAGCTTGCGTGAAGCTCAGTCCCCGTACTCTCCTTGGAGGAGGCGAACACCAGCAGATAGCCGCCCGCGTCTATCGTCACGTCAGGGAAACTCCAGCCGGACTTGTCCTCGCCGTCGGAAACGCGCCATCCGGCGAGAGATACGGGAGAATCCGAGGTGTTGACCAGCTCGAACCAATCGGAGAACTCCCCGTCGGAGTCAAGCAGAGTCGCGTCGTTTTTGACCATCAGCTCGGATATTTTTATCTTGTCCGCATCGGGGCTGATATAAGGCGTCGGCTCCGGAGTGGGCTGCGGCGTGGGAGCCGCGGTCGGAACCGGCGTGGCTTCAGGCGCGGGTTGGCTCTTGCCGCAGGCGGCAAAAATAATACATAGCAATACTATAAACAATACAGAGAGCAGTTTATTCCTTTTCAATTCGACACCTCCATATTTGCAGGTAGTAGCATTATTATACCATAGCGCCGCGCTTTTTCAACAAAAAGTGCCTGCGGAAGTATAAATTCCGCAGGCACTGGCATTTATTTCATTTTCTCTTGCGCGGTTTGGGCAGCGGGGTGACTGCTTCCAGAATCGGGATCACGGCGGAAAGCAGCTCGGAATCCTCGATATCGAGAATGTAGTGCAGCTTCGCGCCCTCATATGGGAAGCCGCGCTCCGCGTCATTCAGACACGCGGCAAGCTCCGGCAGTATCTTGACAAATACGGTGTTGTCGCACACGGTAATTATCGGTTTATCGTTGAGATAGACCATATAATCGCCGAACATCTTCCTGCTGCGTACGTTTCCGAAGGGTGCAAGCCGCTCACAAACAAATTCGATGTATTCAGGGGTTGAAGCCATAAGCTCAAAGCTCCGCAAATATTGCAGCGCCGCGCTTTTTCAGCCAGACAAAGAGCAGCGCGTCGGCGCACAGCGTCACCGCGAGGGCGGCGAAGAGATATGCGGCGGAGGACATGACCTTTTGCGCGGCGAGCATATAGACGGCAATGATGACGATTGCATATATCCAGCCGCCGAAGAGCGATACTGTAACGGACGCGCCCTGCTTTATCGGCGCGGTCTCGTTTGTCCATGCAAGATTCGGCCGCTTCAGGTCAATGAGCATCCCGATGCCTGCCATCATAAAAATGTAGGCTAGGGGCAGCAGAATCATAAGCGCGGCGTTCAACGCATCAAGGCGCAGTACAATAGACGCACACACGCTGCACAGCAGCGAAGCCGCGCCCGCCAGCAGCATATGCATTGTGAGCTTCGCGCGGAGCACGTACCACGCGGGCACGGGGAGCGACTGCACTACCCATATGTTTTTGCCCTCAAGCGAAACCGACGGAGCCGCCATATCGTTCATCGCGCCCATCACGCAGATGCCGCCCGCCAGCAGCACGGCGGAAATGTCGGCAGAGTTGAACACATCCATCAGCAGCGCGCTTATATCCGCGCCCTTTATGAGCAGCAGCACGGCCGCAATCGGCATGATGAACAGGCCGAGTCCGCAGTTGAGCATGTAGTTCGGGCTGGAGCCGAAGCGCGCAAGCTCTTTCCCAAGCAGCGCCCGCGGGGCGGAATGAAGCTTTGCCGCCTTTTCGCGGTATATGACCTTGGCTGTGCCGCCGGTAGAGGTTGCGATTTTCAGAAAGCTTCTGGACAGCAGCGCCCAAGTAAGCGCAAACAGCGCCAGAACAACGGCAGAGACGATGAGCATATCGACCCAGCTGCCGGATGCAGCGCGCCCGAACATGTACAGCGGATACGCTGCCGACATCACATTCGCGCCCACCGCGCCGAGATCTGCAAGCATAGCCTGAAGCATGTACGACGCGCGGAAGCAGACGAAATAATACACCGCGAAGAGCACGAGCGACACAATCACCGTGATGATGCTCTTATTTTTCAGTTTGAGGCTGATTTTGGCGACCAGCCAGCCGAGCGCGCAGGACAGCACCAGCACAAATATTGATATCATCAGCAGCGCGATGATTGAGCAGACGACAGTGGAGACCGTGACGGGTGCTACGATCCAGTAGACTATCATCGCCGGAACGAATATGACCGCCGCGTACATCAAGCCCATGAGATACACGCTCATAAGGCGCGAACCCATGATTATTTTCACGGGGATAGGCATCGACAGCAGGAAGTCGTTATCCTTGGCGATGTACAGGCTGGAATAGGTGTTGAAAACGCTGCCGAACGCGCCGAGGAATATGGCCATCAGCCCCATGAGCGCGAAGTACAGCCAGTCCATGCCGACAGAAGTCATTGCATCGCACAGTGTAAGAGACAGAAACGTGAAGATACCGCCCAGCAGCCCCACCATTATCAGCACGAAAAACACTATAAACAGCGCAGTAGAGAGCGTGGAGCGCTTCTGATTCTTCTTCGCATCGTAGAAGTAGCTCCGGAATATCTCCATGAGCTGCTTTTTTACAAGCGTTTTCAGCATGACGTATCCTCCAGCTCAAGGAAGACCTCTTCGAGACTGTCGTCACCCTTGACCTCTTCCAT
The DNA here is from genome assembly GCA_900547315.1 of uncultured Eubacteriales bacterium. GTDB lineage: Bacteria > Bacillota > Clostridia > Oscillospirales > Oscillospiraceae > Limivicinus. Next base: position 30,591 of record URGI01000014.1, read on the forward strand.
GGTCCCTGCGCGGATAAGCTTGCCGGACTTGATTATGGCTACCTTGTCGCAGAGCTTTTCCGCTACCTCGAGAACATGGGTCGAGAAGAAAATCGCCCCGCCGTTATCGCAGACCTCGCGCATCATTCCCTTGAGCAGGTGTGCGGCCTTGGGGTCGAGGCCGACAAACGGCTCGTCCATGATTATGAGCTTCGGGTCGTGCAGCCACGCGGAAATTATCGCGAGCTTCTGCTTCATGCCGTGCGAGTACGCAGCAATGGGCTGTGCGAGATCGTCGGTCAGCTCGAAGATGTCGGCGTATCTGCGGATGCGCTCCTGCCGCGCGTCGACGCCGACGCCGAATATGTCGGCCACAAAGTTGAGGTACTTTATGCCGCTCATGTAGTCGTAAAGGTCGGGGTTATCCGGTATGTAGGCAAGCTGCTTCTTGCAGGCGAGCGGGTCAAGCTTTATGGACACGCCGCCGATGTATATCTCGCCGGAATCAAACTGCTGAATACCGACGACGGATTTCAGCGTCGTGGTCTTGCCCGCGCCGTTATGGCCTATGAAGCCGTATATTTCCCCCGGAGCGATGTGAAGCGAAAGATCGTCCACCGCTTTTTTCTCCCCGAATGTTTTTGTGAGATGCTCTATACGTAACATTTTTTCCCCTCCCAGCATTGGACTTATAAAAATGCGCCGGACATTTCAGAAAATGTCCGGCGAGGCTTCTTCCATGC
>URGI01000015.1 GCA_900547315.1 uncultured Eubacteriales bacterium
GCTCGGTCACGGCGCGGCTCTGACATGCCCCCGGCATGTCATTCACTACCGCGCCGCCGCTTCGCTACCTAAAAGGGACGCCAAGGGGCACCCCCAGACCCAATTCGGTTTAATAATAAAATCAACATAAACGGAGGTAAAAACATGTCCGACTACAAAGAATTTGAACAGAAAATGAAAAAGACCTGCGAGGCGCTCAGCACCCAGCTCGCAACCATCCGCGCCGGCCGCGCGAACGCCGCCGTGCTCGACCAGATCGAGGTCGACTACTACGGCTCTCCCACGCCCATCCAGCAGGTCGCGTCCATCGCCACGCCCGACCCCCGTTCCCTGCTGATCCAGCCTTGGGACGCGAGCGTCCTCAAGGGCATCGAAAAAGCTATCCTCGCCTCCGATCTCGGCATCAACCCCCAGAACGACGGCCGCATGATCCGTCTCGTGTTTCCGCCGCTGACCGAGGAGCGCCGTAAGGATCTGGTCAAGCAGACCAAGAAGTACGGCGAGGAATACAAGGTCGCCATCAGAAACGTCCGCCGCGAAGCTATCGAGAAGTTCAAGAAGCAGCAGAAGGCTTCCGAGATCACCGAGGACGATTACAAGAACGCCGAGAAGGATATCCAGAAGCTCACCGACGATTACGCCAAGGAAATCGACAAGATAATCGCCGCCAAGGAAAAAGAGCTTACCGAGATCTGAGATGGCGTGGTTTAAAAAGAGAAATACGGCGGGGGAGCGGGAGACATCCGGCCTCCCCCGCCATATTGCCATTATACTTGACGGCAACGGCCGCTGGGCAAAGAAGCGCGGCCTCCCGCGCACGGCGGGTCACGCCGCGGGCTCGGAGAATTTCCGGAAGATCGCGACCTACTGCAGGGACATCGGCGTCGACTACCTCACGGTGTACGCCTTCTCGACAGAGAACTGGAAGCGTCCGGAGGACGAGGTCAAGTCCATAATGAAGCTGCTGGAGAAGTACCTCCACGAGGCGATAGACACCATGGAGCGCGACAAGATACGCATGAAGGTGTTCGGCGACGTGACGGCGCTCAGTCCGGAGCTGCAGGCGCTAGTCGCCAAGACCAACGAGATTTCCGAGCGCTACGAGGGCTTTCAGGCGAACATCTGCCTCAATTACGGCGGGCGCGACGAGATAATCCACGCCGCGAAACGCTACGCGCGCGACGTCGCCGAGGGCAGGGCGGACGGCGAGCTGACCGAGGAGCAGTTCTCCGACTACCTCTATTCCGCCGGTATCCCCGACCCCGATCTGTTGATCCGCCCCGGCGGAGAGCAGCGGATATCGAACTTCCTGCTGTGGCAGTGCGCATATTCGGAGTTTTACTTCACGGACGTGCTGTGGCCGGACTTCACGCCGCATGAACTGGACAAGGCCATCGCCGCCTTCCGGCACCGCGACAGGCGCTACGGTGGGGTGAAGAACCCGTGACGGAGATACAGGCGCGGCTCTTCGCCCTGCAGGACGAGGGGTTCAAAGTGTTTAACTCGAAGCTGATGCCGACGGTCGCGCCCGAAACGGTCATAGGCGTGCGCACTCCGGCGCTGCGCGCTCTGGCGAAGGAGCTGCGCGGGACGGAGACGGCAGCGCGGTTCATGTCTGTGCTGCCGCATGAGTACTTCGAGGAGTACGCGCTGCACGCGTTCCTGATAGAGCACATCGGCGATTACGCGGACTGCGTCGCGGCGCTGGAGAAGTTCCTGCCGTATGTAGATAACTGGGCGACCTGCGATCAGCTCAACCCGAAGGTGCTTGGCGCGCACAGGGCGGAGCTTATGGGGAACATTCGCCGCTGGATAGCGTCTGAGCATGTGTACACGCGGCGCTACGCGATAGGGCTGCTGATGCGCTGGTACCTCGGCGAGGACTTCCACACGGAATACGCGGACATCGTTGCCGCGGCGGACGACGGGCGCTTCGGCGGCTACGATAAATATTATCTGAACATGATGCAGGCGTGGTATTTTGCGACGGTGCTTGCAAAGAATTATAATGAGGCGCTGCCGTATCTTGAGGAGCGCCGGCTCGCGCCGTGGACGCACAATAAGACCATCCAGAAGGCGATAGAGAGCTACCGCGTGACGGATGAGCACAAAGCGTATCTGCGCACGCTCAGAGTGTGATGGGCGCGGGACGGCACAGAGACCGTCCCCTACGGAGCGTCTTGGGGTGTGAGGTGCCTTTTGCATATTGGCAATAGCTTTAGGCTTTTCTATCCCTCGGGCGCTGACGCGACAGCTCCACTAGAAGGGGCGCCAAGAGGCGGCGGGGCTGTATGAGATATACAAAAGAGGTATCAACATGGTAAATTCCATTTCAATACTCGGCTGCACCGGTTCCATCGGGCGGCAGACGATCGCAGTCGCCGAGCATATCGGTATGCGCGTTGCGGCGCTGACCGCAAACAGAAAGATCGAACTGCTCGAAGAACAGGCCAGGCGGCTCAAGCCCGAATTCGTCGCGGTCTACGACGAGGACGCGGCAAAGCAGTTCAGAATCGCCGTCGCAGACACGGACATCCGCGTCGGCTCCGGCATGGCCGGCCTCATCGAGGCCGCGACTCTCGCCTCATCCGACTGCGTTGTGACGGCGGTGTCGGGCGCGGTCGGGCTGAAGCCGACGCTTGCCGCCATCGACGAGAAAAAGCGCATAGCGCTTGCAAACAAGGAGACGCTTGTCTGCGCGGGCAGCATAGTCATGCGCCGCGCGGCGGAGACGGGCGCGGAGATAGTGCCTGTCGACTCCGAGCACTCCGCCATCTTCCAGTGCCTCATGGGGCGCGGGAAGGGCGAGCTCAAAAAAATCCTGCTCACCGGCTCCGGCGGCCCCTTCCGCGGCAGACCCCGCGAGGAGCTGGAGGACGTCACGCCCGAACAGGCCGTGAAGCATCCAAACTGGAGCATGGGCGCGAAGATATCCGTCGACAGTGCGACGATGATGAACAAGGGGCTTGAATTCATCGAGGCGATGCACCTCTTCGGCGTGACGCCTGATGACATTCAGGTGGTAATCCACCCGCAGAGCGTCATACACTCTATGGTAGAGCTCGTGGACGGAACTGTCATCGCCCAGCTCGGCGTACCGGACATGGGGCTGCCGATTCAGCTCGCGCTGACTTATCCTGAGCGCCGAGAATCGATGTTCGACCGGCTCGATTTCTGGAAGCTCAAAGACCTCAGCTTCGAAGCGCCCGACTATGAAAAGACCCCCTGCCTGCGCCTTGCGATGGACGCGGCGCGCGCGGGCGGAACCGTGCCCTGCGTGATGAGCGCGGCAAACGAAGTGGCTGTGGGGCTGTTCCTGCAGCATAAACTGGGCTACAACCGCATTTACGACTGCGCCGCCGCCGCGGTGGACGCGCTGGGCAGCGCGCAGAAAGCAGATCTTGAAACCATACTGGCAGCCGACGCCGCCGCCAGAGCATTTGTCAGGGAGCATTGTTCAAAATGACTATTGTCTACATCCTCATAGCGATCCTTATCTTCGGCGTGCTCATCATCATCCACGAGCTTGGCCACTTCGCCGCGGCGAAAGCCTGCGGAGTGCGGGTCGAGGAGTTCGCGGTCGGCATGGGCCCCGCCATATTCAAAAAGCAGAAGGGCGAGACGACCTATTCGCTGCGCTGCATCCCATTCGGCGGCTTCTGCGCCATGACCGGAGAGGACGAGGAGTCGAAAGACCCGCGCGCGTTTACGAATCAGGCCGCGTGGAAGCGCGTGATAATACTCGCCGCGGGCTCGTTCATGAACTTCGTGCTGGGTTTTGTCATCGTCGCGTGCCTCTACGCCAACGCGCAGGCATTCCGCGTGCCGGTGCTGGCGGGCTTTATCGAGGGCTGTCCCTACGAGAGCGCCGAGGGGCTTCAGCAGGGCGACAGGTTTTACAGCATCGACGGGCACAGGATATACCAGTACTACGACGTGTCCGACTTCATCTCCAAGGGCGACGGAAGCTATGACATCGTCGTCATCCGCGACGGGAAAAAGGTGAAGCTTGAGGATTTCGAGCTTGTGCCGCTGGAATACGAGGGCTACGAGAACAAGATGTACGGCTTCCTGTTCGGCGTCGAGGAAGCGACGATAGGGGCGAAGATAGAGAACACGTGGAACACCTGCATGGAATTCGTGCGCATGGTGTGGATGGGACTTTCCGAGCTTGTGAGCGGCAACGTCGGTGTGAAGGATATGGCGGGGCCTGTCGGCATCGTGGATATGATGGCGCAGACGGGCGAGCAGGCCGAGTCCGTGAGCGACGCGCTCTTCAGCATCTTCTACTTCGGCGCGTTCATCGCGGTGAACCTCGCAGTTATGAATATGCTGCCGATCCCCGCGCTTGACGGCGGCAGGGTGTTCCTGCTCATCATCACATGTATAATAGAAGCGATAACGCGCAAAAAGCTCGACCCAAAGTACGAGGGCTACATCCACGCTGCCGGTATGGTATTGCTGCTGGCGCTGATGGTGTACGTGATGTTCAATGATATAATCAGGATAGTGACAGGCTGATGAAAAGAGAAAACACAAAGAGAATAAACGTGGGCGGCGTCGCGGTCGGCGGCGGGGCGAAGGTCTCCGTGCAGTCGATGTGCAACACCAAGACGTGGGACGCCGAGGCCACCGCGGCGCAGATACGCGAATTTGCCGCCGCGGGCTGTGACATCGTGCGAGTCGCAGTGCCGGATATGCGCTCGGCGCAGGCGATATCGGAGATAAAGGAGCGGGTGGATATGCCGCTGGTGGCGGACATCCACTTCGACTACCGGCTCGCCCTTGAGGCGGCGGCGCGCGGCGCGGACAAGATACGCATCAACCCCGGCAACATCGGCGGGGAGGAGAACGTCAAGGCCGTGGCCGAAGCCTGCCGCGCGCGGAACATCCCGATCCGCATCGGAGTGAACGCCGGGAGCTTAGAGGCGTGGCTCATAGAGAAATACGGGCACCCCTGCCCGGAGGCGATGGTCGAGAGCGCGCGGGGACACGTCGCGCTGCTGAATAAATACGGCTTCGACGATATCTGCCTTTCGCTCAAAACATCCTCCGTGCCGCTGACGATAGCGAGCTACCGCATGGCGGCGGAGTGCTTCCCGTACCCGCTGCACCTCGGCGTGACCGAGACGGGCACGGAGTGGAACGGAACGATACAGTCCGCCGTCGGCATAGGCACGCTCCTGTGCGAGGGCATCGGCGACACGATACGCGTTTCCTTGACCGCCGACCCCGTGCGCGAGGTCGCGGCGGGGGTCGCGATACTCAAGGCCGCGGGGCTGCGCTCCGGCGGCGTGAAGTTCGTCTCCTGCCCAACCTGCGGCAGGACGGAAATTGACCTCATCTCCCTTGCGAAGGACGTCGAGGCGCGGGTCAGAAGCATCGACCGCGACATTACCGTCGCCGTCATGGGCTGCGTTGTCAACGGCCCTGGCGAGGCGCGCGAGGCCGACTACGGCGTCGCAGGAGGCAAGGGAAAGGGCATACTTTTCAAGAAGGGGCAGGTGCTGGGCACCTACCCGTATGAGCGCCTGTGCGACGCGCTCATAGAGCTTATAGAAAACGATAAGGAGCAGCAATGAGCGAGCATACACCGTTTTTGGAAATCTTTCCGGGCTGTGCCGATCTGGCGGCGTTCAGCGGCGGGCTTGACAAGGCGTATGTGACGGACGTGCAGGTGGACGCGTCGGAGCTGACGATGACGGTCGCGGCGTGGTTCGCGGCGATGCCGTCTCCAGCCGAGCTTCAGACCCTGAGCGAGCGGCTGAAGGCCGACTACGGGCTGAGCGGCGTCGGCATGGCGCCGGACTTCCCGCGCCCGAAGCTTGCCTCCACATCCACGACGACCGGCAAAGCCCCCGCCTCCGGCGACGCGCCGAAGGGCGACGTGCTCTACGGCCGCGCGATAAAGCAGCACCCCGTCCCGATGAATACGCTGAGTCTCGAATCCGGTAAGGTGACGGTCGAGGGCGACGTCGTCGCCGTGACGAGCCGCGTGCTTCAGAAGCGCGGCGGCGCGGTGCTGGGCTTCGACATCACCGACCGCACCAGCTCCATCAAGATATCCCGCTTCCTCCGTTCAGACGATGACCAGTCAATTATCGACAAGGTCAAGGTGGGCGACCATCTCATCGTGCAGGGCGAGATAATATACAGCAAATACGACGACGACATGATCCTTGACCCGCGCAACATCGTCAAGGGCAAGCGCTACATACGCCCCGACAACGCCGAGGAAAAACGCGTGGAGCTGCATCTGCACACCCGCTTCTCTGCACTTGACGCGCTGACCGACCCCGCAAAGGTCGTAGAGCGCGCCGCGTACTGGGGCATGCCCGCCATCGCCGTGACGGATCACGGCGTCGCGCAGGCGTTTCCGGATATGTGGAAGGCCGGTAAAAAGTACGGCGTCAAGATCATCTACGGCATGGAAGCCTACTTTGTCAACGATATGGACGGCAACAACGCCGTCATCGGCAAGAGCAAGCTCCCGCTCGACACGGAGTTTGTCGCCTTCGATATCGAGACGACGGGACTCAACGCAATGAACGACCGCATGACCGAGATTGGTGCGGTCATCTTCTCCGGCGGCGAGATAAAGGCGGAGTTCAACACCTTCGTCAACCCCCAGCGGCACATCCCGCCCGACATCACCCAGCTCACCGGCATCCGCGACAGCGATGTCGCCGACGCGCCGCTTGAGAAAGAGGCGATGGAGATGTTCCTGGAATTCGCCGGAAACAGGCCGCTCGTCGCGCATAACGCGCATTTCGACGTCGGCTTCATGGCCGCCGCCTCGAACCGCTGCGGGCTGAAGTTCTCGCCGGTGTTCCTAGATACGCTGGCGCTGTCGCAGGCGCTGCTGCCGGAGCTGAAGCGCTTCAAGCTCGACATCGTCTCGAACCACCTGAATCTCCCGCAGTTCAACCACCACCGAGCCTCGGACGACGCGATGGTCGTCGCGCGCATGATGGACAAGTTCCTGCCCATGCTGCGCCAGCAGGGCGCGCGGACGCTCGACGATATCGAGACAGTGTACCACTCCCTGCGCCGCACGGACGTGGCCAAGACCTACCACATGATCCTGCTGGTCAAGAACAAAAAGGGACTGAAGAACCTCTACGAGATGATTTCCCAGTCCTATCTTAAATATTTCCACCGCTCCCCGACGATACCGAAGAGCCTGCTGATACAGCACCGCGAGGGCATCATCGTCGGCTCCGCCTGCGGCATGGGCGAGCTGTACGGCGCGGTGATGAAGGGCGCGAGCGAGAAGGAACTGAAAAAGATCGCGTCGTTCTACGATTACCTTGAGATACAGCCGATATGCAACAACGGCTTCCTTGTGGATAACGGCGTCGTGAAGGATGTGACGGTGCTTCAGGACTACAACCGCACCATCCTTGAGCTTGGCCGCAAGCTGGATAAGCCCGTCATCGCCGCGAGCGACGTGCACTTCCTCGACCCCGAGGACGAGCAGTACCGCAAGATTTTGCAGGCCGCAAAGAAATTCTCGGACGCCGACCGCGGCTGTCCGATATATTTCCGCACGACCGACGAGATGCTGGCGGAGTTCGAGTACCTCGGCAAGGATGTGGCACGCGAGGTTGTCATCACGAACACCCGCGCCATCGCAGACCAGATAGACGAGATAGAGCTGCTGCCGAAGGATCTGTTCCCGCCTAAGATCGAGCGCTCCGCCGAGCAGCTCAAGGAGCTGGTGTACACCAAGATGCACCGCATCTACGGCGACGAGCCGCCCGCCATCGTCAAGGATCGCGTTGACGTAGAGCTCAACACAATACTTGACCACCATTACGACGTTATCTACATGAGCGCGCAGAAGCTGGTTCAGAACTCGCTCGAAAACGGGTATCTGGTCGGCTCGCGTGGCTCTGTCGGCTCGTCGATGGTGGCGTTCATGTCAGGTATCACGGAGGTCAACTCCCTCCCGCCGCACTACGTCTGCCCCAAGTGCAAGCACTCGGAATTCATTACCGACGGCAGCTATGGCTGCGGCGCGGACATGCCCGAAAAGGACTGCCCCGAATGCGGCACGCGCATGAACCGTGACGGCTTCGATATCCCATTTGAAACCTTCCTCGGCTTCCCCGGCAACGAAAAAACCCCTGATATCGACCTTAACTTCTCCGGTGAATATCAGGCAAAGGCGCATAAATATACAGAAACGCTTTTCGGCTCGGATCACGTTTTCCGTGCCGGCACGATCGGTACGCTTGCCGAAAAAACGGCCTACGGCTACGTCAAGAAATATCTTGAGGAGCGCGGGATAAAGACGACCAAGGCCGAGGAGAACCGCCTCGCGCTGGGGCTTGTCGGCATCAAGCGCACCACGGGTCAGCACCCCGGCGGGCTTGTCGTTGTCCCGCAGGATATGGACGTTACGGATTTCTGCCCCGTGCAGCACCCGGCGGACGACCCGAACAGCGATATCATAACAACGCATTTTGAGTATCACTGCATGGAGGCAAACCTCCTCAAGCTCGACGAGCTTGGACACGATGATCCGACCATGATACGCATGATGGAGGATCTGTCGGAGCAGATGGGCGAGAGGGTGGACGCGCAGAAAATCCAACTGTCGGACCCGGACACCATGTCGATTTTCACAAGCCCGGTCGTTCTCGGCCTGCCGGATGACGACCCCATAATCGGCAAGACCGGCACCATAGGTATCCCGGAATTCGGCACGCCGTTTACGCGCCAGATGCTTGTGGATACGCAGCCGAAGCAGTTTGACACGCTGATACGGCTGTCCGGCTTCTCGCACGGCACCGACGTCTGGGCGGGCAACATCCGCGACCTGATAGTCAACGGCGTCGCTACCGTTAACGAGACGGTCGGCTGCCGCGACGATATCATGATCTACCTCATCTCCGTCGGCATCGCGCCCGCGCTTGCATTCAAGACCATGGAGGCCGTGCGTAAGGGCAAGGTAAAGAAGAGCGGCGAGTTCCCCGGCGATGCCGAGCAGCAGATGCGAGACAAGGGCGTACCGGACTGGTACATCGAGTCCTGCCGCAAGATAGCCTACCTCTTCCCGAAGGCGCATGCCGTCGCGTACGTCATGATGGCCTTCCGTATCGCGTGGTTCAAAGTGCATAAGCCGCTGGCGTTCTATTCGGCGTATTTCTACCGCCGTAGCCAGAAGGGCGGCTTCGACGCGGCGATGATGACCGGCGGCACCGACGACGTCCGCCGCCGCATCAACGACATGCGCCGCCGCACCGACCTCACCGCGAACCAGGAGGATCTGCTGGTCACGCTGGAGGCTGTGTACGAGTTCAATATGCGCGGCTTCGAGTTCGCGCCGATAGACCTGTATGAGTCGGACGCGACGAAGTTTATGCTTGCGGACGAGAAGCGCCTGCGTCCGCCGTTCGTGGCCATCTCCGGCCTTGGCGAGTCGGCGGCGATCGACCTTGCGCGCATCAAGGAGAGCGGGAAGCGGTACATCTCCGTTGAGGAGCTGAGCCGCGACTGCCCCAAGGTCAGCCAGACGCACCTTGAGCAGCTGAAAGCCCTCGGCGCGCTCGGCGATATGCCCGAGAGCAGCCAGATCAATCTGTTCGAGCTGTGAATGCAGCGGCAAAATTAATCTTAAAACACAGACTGCCCCGGTGCGGCCATGCGGTTGCACCGGGGCAGCTTCTTGCAGGATCTGCGCTGAGAAGGACGACGAATTAACGCCGGGGTATGTGAAAATTGTATTAAATTCCAATCCTGAAACAGTGCAAAGTGCTGAAACGTACTCGTACCGTGGGCAAATCGACCTTTTTCTATTGACTTGGCGAAAAAAAGTGTTTAGAATCATTCATGAAACTGGTATATGCCAATAGGAGTACACCAGACAAGGACGGTGATGATGTGAGCGCAGATTCTGCCCAGCCCATCTATAAGCTTATCAAGGACGAGATCCTCAGGCAGATAGAAGAAAAAATTTACGGGCCGAATCAGTGCCTCCCGTCCGAGCGCGATCTCAGCGCCAAGTACGACACGACGAGAATGACCGTGCGCCACGCGCTGAACGACCTTGAGGCTGACGGTGTCGTATATCGCATTCAGGGCAAGGGCACTTTCGTGGCCGCAAACAAGGTCGTGCAGCCGCTGATGCGCGCATCCGGCTTCTCGCAGGATATGCTGCGCCGCGGCAGAAAGCCCAGTTCAAGGGTGCTGTTCGCGGGCTTGATGAAGGCCGACCACATTATTGCAAAGGATCTGCACATCGGCGTCGGGCAGGAATACGTGCTGATAAAGCGCCTCCGCCTTGCCGACGATACGCCGATGGCCATCGAGTCCACCGCGCTCAGCCGCGAGCTTTGCGGCGACATTCTCAGCGCCGACCTCGACCACGGCTCGATCTACGAAAAGCTGCGCGGCCGCGGGCTCAAGCTCGTCACCGGCAACCAGTACATGGAGGCCGTGCTTGCAACCGACGAGCAGGCGGAGCTGCTTCAGATTCCCAAGGGCGCGGCGGTGCTGCACATCGAGCGGCATGTGTCCGACGAACTTGGCCGCCCCGTCGAGGCAACCTATTCCGTCTACCGCGGGGATCAGTACAGACTGTTTATCGAGTTCGACAGCATCGGATGATGCGGGCAGCCGTAAAGTTGACTGAGGGGTCGCCGGTGTACATAGACTGCCAGTGGGAAAAAGAAAAGCCGAATCGGGATGGCTTCCCACCTACAATGTCATCTTTGCCTGGAGACGGGCTGGAGATAAAATTTTGATAAGGAGAATAACAATGAAAAAGATCATCGCAATGCTTCTGGCTCTGGTCATGGTGTTTGCGCTGTGCGCCTGCGGCTCTCAGCCCGCAGCCGAGCAGACCCAGGCTCCCGCAGCAGAAGAGTCCAAGGCTCCCGCAGAGGAAACTCCCGCTGCCGCAGAGGACACCATCACCGTTATGGTTCCCCCTGTGACCGGCACCTACCTCGACGACATCGACAAGTGGGCCGCTGAGTTCACCGAGATGTATCCCAACCTCCACATCGAAGTCATCAAGACCTCTTGGGACGATCACAACAGCAAGCTGTCCACCATGGCTACCTCCGGCGAGGCTCCTGACATCGCTGAGGTTTCCTACTCCACCATCGGCTCTCTTGTAGAGCTGGGCGTCGGCGTTGAGATCGCCGACTACATGGATGCTGACAGACTCGCTGACTACGACCAGAACGCCATGGACTACATGTCCATCGAAGGAAAAGCCTACGGTCTGCCCCTCTACATAACCATCCAGTCTCTCGGCGCAAACCGTGAGATGCTCGAGGCCGCCGGTGCTGACGTCGCAAAGATCCAGTCCGAAGGCTGGACCTACGAAGAGTTCCTTGAGATCCTCAAGGCCGGTACCACCTCCGACTGCTTCGGCTTCGTGTTCGCTAACTCCGGCGTCACCGCCTCCGACGTTCCCAACATCATGGGCGTCATGGCCGGTCTCACCAACGCTTTCACCGATGATCTCAAGTACGCTTTCACCTCTGACAACATGCTCAACCTCCTCAACGCCATCGAAGAGATGACCAAGGCCGGTTACATGCCCAACTACGGTGTCGAGGCCGGTCAGCGCATGGTCATGTGCCAGCAGGGCAAGGCCATGATCTTCGGCAAGGCGATGCCTCTGTTTGAGAACAACATCAACAAGAACAACGCAGCCCTTGAGGCAAACGACGGCACCGCCGTTGAGAACTCCATCGCTCTGACCTACGCGTTCCTCCCCATGCCTCACATGGACGGCGTGCAGGAAGCCTGCTTCGGTTCCGTTGACGGTCTCGTTGCTCTCCGCAACAACAACACCACTGACGAGCACCTGAAGAACGTCTGCCTGTTCCTCGATTACCTCTGCTCCGGCGACCGTGCCGCGGCAGTTGATTCCACCCTGCTCCTCGACCCCGTCTGCCAGTCCGGCCGTGACGTATATGCAAACTACGCTCCCGAAGGACTTGACGAGGGCAACGTCGCCTGCGCAGCCCGTGAGATCGGCCTCGTCGTCGCTCCTCCCGCCGGCATCACCGCAGAGCAGTCCGCAAACGCAAAGATCATCATGGACGAGGTCATCGTGCCGAAGTTCCAGTCTCTGCTCGCTGGCGAAGCCACCGCTCAGGAAGTCTTTGACGCCATCAACGAGAAGGCTGTTGAGCTGTTCGGCGCTGACGGCATCGTCACCGGTCTTCTCTGATCCGGCTGACCGCTGATCATTCAAAGGCATAATAATACCTGCCCTGCCCGGCTGAGGTCGGGTGGGGCAGGTAATTTAAATTTGACGGGGATGCGCGGGACGGCACAGAGACCGTACCCTACGATGTTTGTCTGGTGCGCTCTTTCTTTTCCGCGCCGCCGTTTCGCTACCCTAAAAGGGGCAGCGCTTCGCGGCGAAGAATTTAAAACTCGCACAATTCCACCATCCCGCAACATTCCATGCATAATCGAGATTTTCTGGAGGTAAGGCTATGAGCAAATACAAGGGCGAACGGATAGGCTCGCGCAGGTTCCGTCTCAAGGACGACGACTGGTGGGGTTATGCGTTCATATTCGTCGCCATGCTGGTGTTCTGCATTTTTACGCTCTACCCTGTGCTGAGCGCGGTCAAGACAAGCTTTCTGAAGTACAAACCCTTCGGCTCTGAATTCATTGGACTTAAAAACTATCAGGACACCTTCAAAAGCGAGCTGTTTTTCAAAGCGGTCAAGAACACCGTCTTGTATACCGCAGTGGTCGTGCCCCTGTCTTTGCTGATAGCCTTCTCTATTGCTATTATGATCCTGCCCTTCCGCAAGGGCGTGCAGTCCGTGTTCAAGTCCATCTACTACCTGCCCGGCATCGCCTCCGGCGTCGCGCTGTCGGTCGTGTGGCTCTGGCTCTACGACTCCTCGCCTGACGGCCTGTTCAATCAGGTGATGACCTTCTTCGGCCTGCCGACGCAGAACTGGCTCTCGTCGAGCAAGACCTCGATGCTTTCCCTGATGCTGATGGCCATCCTATCCGGTCAGGGCACCAACATCATAATCTACATAGCCGCCCTCATGGGCATCGACAACAGCTACTTTGAGGCCGCCGAGCTCGACGGCGCGACCTTCTTCCAGAAGGTGCGCTACATCGTGTTCCCGCTCGTGAAACCGACGACGCTCTTCCTGCTTGTCACCGGCGTCATCGGCTCGTTCCAGGTGTTCCAGAACGCCTTCATGATGACCGGCGGCGGCCCAGACAACAGCACTACCATGATCGGCCTGCTGATCTATAAAAACGCCTTTGAATACTCCAAGTTCGGCCTTGCCTGCGCACAGGCGATCCTGCTTGCGATAGTCATCGCGCTCATCTCCATGCTCCAGTTCAAGCTCATGGGCGTGGATGTCGAATACTGAGAAGGAGGGGCTTATGGCTACTACCGGCTTATATTCCCAGCATCTGAACAACCGTAAAAAGCTCCACGCCAGAAACGCGGTCATCGCGCTGCTGCTGGTTCTGTTCGCGGTGCTGGCGCTGTTCCCGATCTTCTATATGATAATGTCCTCCTTCGGCCCCGCGATCGCTACTGCGGGCAACACGAGGTCGATATTCCCTTCGAAGTGGACGCTTGATTCGTACAAGGCATTCTTCGACTTCAGCAAGTATTCCGGCCACTGGATACTCAACAGCCTCATCGTCGCCACCGCGACGGTCGTCGGCAACGTCATCTTCGCGTCCATGGCGGGCTATGCCTTCTCGAAGATCAACTTCAAGGGGCGCAAGTGGATGTTTGCGATGATCCTCGTTGCGATGATGATACCATATCAGGTCACGCAGGTGCCGCTGTACATCCTCATCGCAAATAAGCTCAAGATGACCAATACCTATGCCGCGCTCATCCTGCCCGGTGTTGTGACCTCGTATAATATCTTCCTAGCGAAGCAGTTTTTCACCAGCATCCCCACGCCGCTCATCGAGAGCGCGAAGCTGGACGGCTGCCACCAGTTCAAGATTTTTATAAAGATAATTCTGCCGCTGTCGAAGACTGTGCTCGCGGTCATGGCAATCAACACGTTTTTGTCGACTTGGAACACCTTCTTCTGGCCGTTCCTCGTCACGAGCAAGGACTATATGTTCACCATTCAAGTCGGTCTCAAGACCTTCAAGTTTGCAAACGAAACGCTGTTTGCGCCCATGATGGCGGGCGCTACGCTCTCAGCGCTGCCGATGTTCATTCTGTTCTTTGCGCTCCAGAAATACTTCCTTGAGGGCGTCACTATCGGCGCGGTCAAGGGCTGATACGGTGATATAACGGGCGCACTGCTTCCTGCGGTGCGCCGTTTTTGCCCAGCGGGCGTGCAGACGGCCTTTTACCTATTGACACTCCCTCAACCCTGGCGACCCCTCAGTCAGCTTCGCTGACAGCTCCCCTAGTAGGGGCGCCGAGTGGGCACCGCACAACAAAATATTCGCATAATACCGCATGGAGGAATAACATGACGATACGAAACTACACGCGCGGCGACGCGGCGGAGGTGCTGCGGCTATGGAACACCGCCGGGGCGCAGACCATGGGCTACGCGCCGCAGAGCGCCGAGGGGCTTGACGCACTGCTGCTGCGCCATCCCGATTTCTCGGAAAAGCACAGCTTCGTGCTCACGGACGCGGACGGCGTACGCGGCTTCGTCAGCGGTGTCACCGGGGACGCGCTCGCGCAGGGCAGGGTGCGCGGCTACTTCTCCTGCCTGCTGCTCGATCCCGCCGCCGACAGCGACGAGAACACCGCGCTGCTCCTTGCAGCGCTTGAGGATTCCTTCCGCGCGGCTGGCAAAAGCGTCGCCGCCGTTACCTGCTTCAACCCCGTGCGCCTGCCGTGGATCATCCCCAGCACCGACGGGCACCAGCACAACAACATGCCAGGCATCCCTACCGACACCGCGCTCTACCGCCGTATGCTCGCGCTCGGCTGGGTCGAGGCGACGACCGAACAGGCCATGCATCTCGATTTGAGCGGCTTCCAATATCCTGAGAAAATGCGCGAAAAAGAGCGTAAAATGGCCGAAAACGGGTACTTTGTGGACTGGTACCGTGAGGGCGTGCATCAAGGCGTGGATGAAATGGTCGAGTCGCTGAATAACTCGATGTGGTCGGAGGAGATACCGCCCGCCGCGCATAACGGCATGCGGCTGCTGGTTGGCCTTGAGGGGAACACCGTCGCGGGCTTCACCGGCCCCGTGTATCCGGAGCCGACCGGGCGCGGGTACTTTGCCGGCATCGCCGTCGGCCCCAGCTTCCAGAACCACGGGCTTGGTTCGCTGCTGTTTTATAAGCTGTGCCAGGCCGAGAAGGACTGCGGCGCGCGGTACATGTCGCTGTTCACGGGGATAAATAACCACGCGCAGAACATTTATAAAAGCGCCGGATTTGAGACGAAGCGCTATTTTGCGGTCATGATAAAGGAGCTTTAAGATGGAAAATATAAACGGTAAAACGATACTCGCGATCGGCGCGCACGTCGGCGACATGGAGCTGACCGCAGGGGCGCTGCTCGCATCCTGCGCCGTGTCCGGCGGCAGGGCGGTGACGCTCGCGCTCACCGCGGGCGAGAAAGGCGCACCCGCCGGGGCGGACGTCCTCGAATACAGAAAAAACAAAGTCGCCGAGGCCGAGCGCTTCGCGGCCATGCTCGGAGGTGAAGCCATCGTGCTCGATCATCCGGACGGCCTGCTGCCCGACAACGATGATGTGCGCTTCGAGGTCTGCGACGTGATCCGCCGCGTCAAGCCCGACATCATTGTCACGCACCACGAAAAAAGTATGCACAAGGATCACGCCGCCTGCCACCGCATAGTCGTGGACGCGTGGTTTTACGCCGCGATCGAGGGCTTCCGGCGCGAGCTGCCGAAGCATTTCGCCCGCTCGCTCTATTTCGCCGAGAACTGGGAGGACGCCATAGACTTCAAGCCTTACGTCTATCTCGACGTCAGCGCGGGCTATGAGCTGTGGGAAAAGGCCATCGACTGCCACTGGTTTGCCGTGCACAGCACGAGCTTCCCATACAAGGAATACTACGCGCACCTCAAACGCCTGCGCGGCATCGAGGGGCGCAGACAATACTGCGAATGCTTCATGATCCAGCCGGAGCAGATGCATATAGTAAAGGATTGGGACAAATGAGCGACAAACTTGATCTGAGACGCATTGCGACCGAACAGCGCAACCCGCGCACAGCGCATATCGACGAGCTGCCGACTATCGATATGGTGCGGCTCATCAACAGTGAGGACAAAAAAGTGGCCGAGGCCGTGGAGCTGGTCTGCCCGCAGATCGCCGAGGCCATCGACCTGATATATTCCCGCCTGCGCGACGGCGGCCGCCTTGTCTACTGCGGCTGCGGCACGTCCGGACGGCTCGGCGTACTCGACGCCGTCGAGTGCCCGCCGACCTACTCCGTTGATCCCGACTTCGTGCGCGGCATCATCGCGGGCGGGTACAGCGCGGTGTTCAAGGCCGTCGAGGGCGCGGAGGACAAGCGCGAACTCGGCGAGCAGGAGCTGCGGGACGCAGGCTTCGGCGCGAAAGACGTGCTCGTCGGCATCGCGGCCAGCGGCCGCACGCCGTACGTGCTCGGCGCGATGGAGTATGCGAGATCCATAGGCGCGGCGGTCATCGGCCTGACCTGCTGCCCCGGCTCGGAGATCGACCGCATCGCCGACGTCGGCATCGCACCGGCTCCGGGGCCGGAAGTCATAACCGGCTCCACACGCATGAAGAGCGGTACCGCGCAGAAAATGGTGCTGAACATGCTCTCGACCGGCACGATGATAAAGCTCGGCAAGGTCTACGGCAACCTCATGGTCGACGTCAAGCCCTCGAACGAGAAGCTAGTCCGCCGCTGCGTCACGATCGTCTGCGAGGCGACCGGTGTGGGCGAGGACGAGGCCGTTGCCGCGCTTGAAAAATGCGGTTACGTCTGCAAGCAGGCGATCGTCATGCTCCTGCGCGGAGTGGACGCGCCGCGCGCCGCGGAAATGCTGAACGCCGCCGGGGGCAGAGTCGCCGCGGCGCTGGAGGAAAAATAATGGCTTTTCTGAACTGTGAGGTCTTTTCAAAGACCCTGAATATGGCGACGGCGCTGCGCGTCATCCTGCCCGACGAGGGTGAGCTGGGCGCGGCGAACACGGTTTATCTGCTGCACGGCCTGTCCGACAACAGCAGCGGCTGGACGCGGTACACGGCGGTCGAGCAGTATGCGCGGGAGCGCGGGCTTGCGGTCGTGATGCCTGAGGTGCAGCGCAGCTTTTATGCGGACATGGCGGCGGGGCTGAACTATTTCGGCTACGTCGCCGTGGAGCTGCCCGCAATGTGCGAGCGGATGTTCGGCCTGCCGCACGAGCGCACGAAGCGTTATGTCATGGGGCTGTCGATGGGCGGCTACGGGGCGCTGAAATGCGCGCTGACGTATCCGGAGCGCTATGCCGGCGTGGGCAGCTTCTCCGGCGTTGTGGATATCCGCCGGCCGGTGTACTCGGTCAAGACTCCGGCGGGCGCCCGCGAGCGCGAGGCAATATTCGGCGCGGGCAGCCCTGAAGGCACAAAAAATGACCTGTACCGGCTGGCACAGGACGTTTTTGACGAAAAGAAGAGCTTTCCGGATATATATCTGTCCTGCGGCGAGCAGGACGGGCTGTATGAGGACAACGTGAAATATGACGCGTTTCTGACCACACTCGGCGCTAAGCACCGCTTCGACCACCGCGCGGGCGCGCATTCGTGGCGCTTCTGGAACGACTCCGTCGAGGAGTGCTTCGGGTATTTCCTCGGGAAGTAAATGGGGGCGTGTGGGGGTGTGCTTTCTTTTGCACCCTGCTCGTGTCGGAACTACGGCGACCCCTTTCCCCAGTGTGCGCACTGGGGACTGTCTCGCTGCGGCTCGGTCACGGCGCGGCTCTGACATGCCACCGGCATGTCATTCACTACCGCGCCGCCGCTTCGCTACCCTAGCAGGGGCAGCGCTCCGCGGCGAAGATTTTAGATTGGCACATTGCAATGCGGCGCGCCCTTGGCGCCCCTACTAAGGGAGCTGTCGCGGAGCGACTGAGGGGTCGCCGGTGTGCAGAAAGTGCTATTAGTTGAAAGAAACCTCAACATTAAGAAATCGGGACGGCACAGAGGCCGTCCCCTACGATACTAGTTTAGTGTGTACTTTATTTTCTGCCCCTCACAGGCTTATACGACCCATGACGACGGGGTGCTTCGCGCCGGTGGCGGAGGGGGCGTTATTGTAGTGGGCAAACACCGCCTCATTCGCGAGAATGGCGAAGGCGACGGCCTCCTTGGCATTGCTGTCATAGCCCAGCGCCTCGTTCGTCATCACGGCGCAGCCAGGCAGCAGCGCGGCGATATGCCCCATCAGCGTCTGATTCATGCAGCCGCCCCCGCCGACGATAAGCTTCGCGGGCGGCTGCGGCGCAAAATCACGTACCGCAGCCGCAATGCACTCCGCTGTGAAGCGCGTCGCCGTGGCGAGCGCGTCCCCCAGCGGGACGGACAGCTCCTCCGCGCGGCGCAGCAGCCGTGCGACGTAGTCGGGGCCATAGGCCTCGCGGCCGGTGGTCTTGGGCGGACGGCGGCGCAGATACCCGTCGTCCAGCATATAGCCCAGCAGCTCCGGTGAGACGCGGCCTGCCGCCGCGAGCCTGCCGCCGTCGTCATAGCTCTGCGCACCGCCGGTGAGCTGCGCAGTCAGGGCGTCAATGACCATGTTGCCGGGGCCAGTGTCGAACGCGAGCACGTCGTTCAGCCCGCAGCCCGCTGGCAGGAAGCTTATATTCCCGATGCCGCCGATGTTCTGCAGCGCGACGCACTCCGTCTCGCTGCGGTACAGCAGAAACTCCGTATACGGCACGAGCGGCGCGCCAAGCCCGCCCGCCGCCATGTCGCGCACACGGAAGTCGCCGACGACCGGACAGCCGAACTGCTCGGCCAGCAGTGCGTCGCCGCCGAGCTGGAGCGTGCTGCGGATGCGGCGGCCGAGATATTCCTCCTCGACCGGAATGTGCCAGAAGGTCTGGCCGTGATTGCCGATGAGGTCGATATTCTCCGGTGCAACGCCCGCCCTGCGGCACAGCTCAAGCCCTGCCTCGCAGTACAGCTTTCCCAGCAGAAAGTTCATGCGGCAGAAGTCTGCGGCCGTTGCCGCGCCGCCGCCCGCGAGGCGCAGTATCTCCGCGCGCACCGGCGCTTCAAACGGCACGAAGCAGAATTCCAGCTGCTCGGCCTTTGTCTCACGGCTGCAGCCCGTGATGCGCACCAACGCCGCGTCCACCCCGTCGGCGGACGTGCCGGACATGAAGCCGATCACCAGCCGCGAGGGCTTACTTATCAGGGAAAAAATCGGATGTTCCATGGAAAATCTCCGTTTTTATAAATTTCTACCAAGATTTTAATCTCGGCGTTCAGCTTTGTCAAGGAGGACAGCCATGCTGAAATTTGGAATCGACCGCGCGGCGGAATTCGCGCCGCTGTTCGCGGGGCGCGTCGCGCTGATAACCGCACCATCCGGACGCAGCTCCGACAACGTCGGCAGCATCGACGTTCTGCGCCAACGCTTCGACCTGCGGCTGCTGCTCGCGCCCGAACACGGCGTCCGCGGCGACATGCCAGCAGGCGCACTGTTCGACGGCGGTATCGACCGCGTGAGCGGCCTGCCGGTGCTGAGCATGTACAGCCGCGACTCCAAGCGTCTGCCGCGTGCCGCTCTCGATGGCTTCGACACGCTCGTCTACGACATTCAGGACGTCGGCTGCCGGTACTACACATTCATCTCCACGCTCAAAATCGCGCTGGAGGACTGCGCCGCGAACGGTAAACGGCTCGTCGTGCTCGACAGGCCGAACCCGCTGGGCACTTCAATCGAGGGCTGCGTGCTCGACCGCGAGGTCGAGAGCTTCGTCGGCTGCTATGACATTCCGGCGCGCTACGGCCTGAGCTGCGGCGAGTTCGCCCTGATGCTCAACGCCGAAGAAAAGCTTGGCTGCGAGCTGCACGTCGTCCCATGCGAGGGGCTGACGCGGGGGATGAGCTTCCCCGACTGGGGCAAGCCGTGGGTCATGCCCAGCCTCGCGATGCCGCGCTATGAGACGGCCCTGCTCTACCCAGGAACCTGCCTCATCGAGGGCACGAACTGCTCCGAGGGGCGCGGCACCGCCGACCCATTCGCAATAATCGGCGCGCCGTTTGTCGACGCGGAGGAGCTTTGCCGCGAATTCTCCGCCCTTACGCTGCCCGGCGCGGCGGCGACGCCGGTGTACTTCACGCCCACGGCCTCCAAGCACTGCGGCGAGCTGTGCGGCGGCGTACAGCTGCACGTCATGGACGCGGACGCGCTGCGCCCCTACGAGCTGGGCGTGCGGCTGCTCGACCTGCTGCGGCGGCTGTATCCGGACGACTTCCTCTTCCTGCCGCCGGTGCGCGCCGACGGCAAGCCATTCATCAGCCTGCTGGCGGGGCACCGAGAGTTTGAAAAACCCGACTGGGATGCGGACGCGCTGCTCGCCCGCGCCGAGCGCGAGAGCGCGGAGTTTGCGTGCTGCTGCGAGAAGTACAGACTTTACTGAACGGGGGGAAAATGTCGTGAATATTCGCGAAATGATCGGCCAGCGGCTGGTTTTCGGCTTCAAGGGTACGGAGCTGCCGCAGGAATTCACAGAGCTTGTACGCAAGTTCAAGCTCGGCAACGTGATACTTTTCAGATACAATGTGGAAAATACGGCGCAGCTGAGCAGACTCTGCGCCGAGATACAGGAGCTTGTGCGCCGCGAGACGGGGCACCCCGCTTTCATCACCATCGATCAGGAGGGCGGCATGGTCACGCGCCTGCCCGCCGACGCCGTGAACGTCCCCGGCAGCATGGCCATCGCTGCGACGGGGCGCGTCCGCGACGCTTATGACTGCGCGGGCATCACCGCGCGGCAGCTGCGCGGCATCGGCGTCAACTTCAACCTCGCGCCCGACCTCGACGTCAACAGCAACAGCATGAATCCGGTCATTGGTGTGCGTAGCTTCGGCGACGACGCGGCGCGGGTCGCGGAGCTTGGCGCGCAGGCCGTGCGCGGCTACGGCGAGGCGGGGCTGCTCTGCTGCGGCAAGCATTTCCCCGGCCACGGGGACACGGCGGTGGACTCCCACCTCGGCCTGCCCTGCATCGACAAGAGTCTCGCGGAGCTGGAAAAAACGGAGCTTGTGCCGTTCCGCGCCGCGATCGAGGCCGGTATTCCGGCGATAATGAGCAGCCACATTCTGTTCCCGCAGATCGAGCCGTCGGGCGTTCCGGCGACGATGAGCCGCCGCATCATGCACGATATCCTGCGCGGCGGGCTTGGTTTTGACGGGCTGGTGCTCAGCGACTGTATGGTCATGGACGCGATCCGCCTGCACTACGGCACCGCAAACGGCGTTGTCGCGGCGATGAAGGCCGGGGTCGACATGGTGTTCGTGTGCAGCAACCCCGCGCTTCAGCGCGAGAGCGCCGAGGCCGCGGTCGCGGCGGCGGAGCGCGGCGAGATAGACCTGACGGAGACCGAGGAGTCGGTGTGCCGCATCCTCGCGGCGAAGGAACGCTTCGCCGCAGGCGGAGCGAAGCCTGAGCTGTGCTCGCGCGAGGAGGATTTTGCCGCGGCACGGGATGTCTCGCGGCGCGCGATCGTCCACGTCGGCGGAAAGATCTGCGCGGCGGGGGAGGGGAGCTTCTTCGTCGGCTGCGCGGATTACCGCATGACGCAGGCATCGAACGCCGACCACGAAGCGCGCCCGTTTTCGGAGTACATGCAGCGCCGCTTCGGCGGGAAGGCTGCCGTGTGCTCTACCGATCCGGACGACGCGGAGATAGCGAAGATCGTCGAAATGGCGGCGGGCTGCGGGAACGTGATCATGTCCACGTGCAACGCGCACATCTACCACGGGCAGCTGAAGCTGGCGTGGGCGCTGGCGGAGACGGACATCGATATGACCGCCGCGGCGCTCAGGAATCCCTACGACCTGCCGCTGCTGCCTGATAATATCGGGCGGCTCGCGGTCTGGGACTATTCGGCGGACAGCCTTGCGGCGCTGTGCGAGGTGCTGCGAGGCGGCGAGTGCACCGGACGGATGCCGGTGAAGATCTGACGAGGTGAGAGCAATGTTCATAGCCGGAATAGACGGCGGGGGAACCAGCACAAAGCTTGAAATAAGGACGGCGGAAAACCGGTTTGTGCGGCGCGAGAGCTTCGGTGCGTTCAACATTTCCGCCATTGGCGAGGAGGGCTTCGCCGCGAGGCTGCGCGAGGTGCTCGCCGCCTGCGGGGACATGGCCGACTGCGCCGCGATATGCTTCGGCAGCGCAGGGATATCGGTCGGCGCGGCGGGGGAGATCATCCGCCGTGAGCTTGCGGACGCGGGCTTCGCGGGACGACTCATCCTGCGCGGAGACCATGAGATCGCCCAGCGCGGCGCGATCACCGGCGCGGGCGGGATACTCATCGCCGGAACGGGGTCGATATGCTGCGGCGTCGATGAAAACGGGCGCTTTGCGCGCGTCGGCGGTTGGGGGCACCTGATCGACGACGGCGGCAGCGGCTACGCCATCGGGCGCGATGCGCTGGCACTGACGGTGCGCGGCGAGGACGGCAGAGCGCCGCGGGGCGCGCTGCACGATACGGTGCTGCGCCGGACGGGCGCGGCGGATGCGCGCGGGATAGTTGAGTTTACCTACCATGGCGCGTCGAAGGCCGAGGTCGCGGCGCTCGCGGCCGAGGTGCTGCGGCTTGCAGCCCAGGGCGACGCCCAGAGTGCCGCGATACTCCGCCGGGAGGCGGAGGAGCTGCGGGAGCTGGTCTCGGCGCTGGCGCGGGAGCTTGCGATAGCGCAGCCGCGCATCGCGCTGATGGGCGGGCTGCTCGCGGAGGAAAACGTGTACCGCGAAGCAGTGTGCGCGGCGCTTAGCGGCACGGCGCAGCCCGTGCACCCGATGCACGACGCGCTCTGGGGCGCGGCACAGCTTGCGTTTGAGGCGCTGGGTGAGTAGGCGCGCTGACGGGGGCGGCATAAGCGATACATGGCGCTTCCGCACAATTACTTCAAAAAATGCATGCATTTCAATGTTGAAAATCCACAATTTCTGTGTTATTTTTGTATTCGTAATCCGTGATTGATAGCAATACTAACAAAAAGTTATACAATCACTATGAGATGTATAATTGCAAATTGTGAAAATATATGCTATACTAATTTTTGCAAATCGCTGATTAAGCGCAGACCCGGATCAGTAGAAAACGGCAGATGATAAATCTATATCTCATCGCCGTATAATAAGAAGGAAAAGAAAGGAAGAACCACATGGACGAAAAGTATAATGCCCTATTTACTCCGTGGAAGATTGGCAATGTGGAAATACCTAACCGCATCGTACAATGTTCCATGGGCGGCACCTCCCTCTTTGGTTGGCTGGAGCCTAACCACTTCGACAAGGAGGCCGCCTACTTCCTCCTCAACCGCGCGCAGGACGGCGTCGGCCTGATCCTCCCCGGTATGCAGTGCGTTCGCGATACCATGGGTATCCCCGGCCGCAAGTGGCTCTGGCAGAACGACCGCATGTTCAAAGAACTCAAGCCCTACATGGAAGAGTTCCACAAGACCGGCTCCAAGCTCTTTATTCAGCTCGCCGCAGGCTTCGGCCGCTCCATGGCTATCAACGGCTGGATGAGCTATCTGGCGAAACACGACTTCCTCAACAAGCTCGCTTCCCCCATCGTTGACGTTCAGTACTCCTGCGCGTCCGCTTCCGCTACCCCCAACCGCTGGAACGAGGAGCTCAAGTCCCGTCCCATGACCCGCGCCGAGATCAAGGAAATGGTCGAAGCGTTCGGTAAGACCGCGAAGAAGCTGCGCGATGCCGGCGTCGACGGCGTTGAGATCCACGCTGTCCATGAAGGCTACCTGCTTGACCAGTTCACCATGAAGAACTGGAACTTCCGTACCGACGAGTACGGCGGATCCTTCGAGAACCGTTTCCGCTTCCCCGTCGAGATCGTCAAGTGCATCCACGAGTATGCCGGCGACGACTTCCCCGTCTCCCTGCGTTACTCCGTCGTCTCCAAGACCAAGGGCTGGGGCAAGGGCGCAATGCCTTACGAGGAGGACTTCGAGGAGTTCGGCCGCGACATGGAAGAGTCCGAGAAGGCTGTCAAGTACCTCGAAGAGGCCGGCTACGCAATGTTCAACTGCGACAACGGCACCTACGACGCATGGTACTGGGCACATCCGCCTCAGTACATGCCCGACAACTGCAACCTGAAGTATGTTGAGCACATCAAGAACTTCACCAACGCTCCCGTCGTCTGCGCAGGCCGTATGGATCCTGTCAAGGCTGCCGAGGAGATCGCCGCTGGCCGTCTGGATGCAGTTGCTATCGCACGTCAGAATCTTGTTGACCACGAGTGGGTACATAAGATAAAAGAAGGACGTCAGGACGAGATCAAGCCCTGCATCCGCTGCCACAACGGCTGCTTCAACTTCGCAAAGTACAAGGGAACTCCCAACCTCCAGAACACCATGGACTCCCTGCACCTCGGCCGCTGCGCCCTCAACCCCACCACCATGCAGCACAAGAGATACTACATCGCTCCCACCAAGAAGGCGAAGAGAGTCGCTATCATCGGCGGCGGTATCGGCGGTATGGAATGCGCGCTCGTCCTCAAGCAGCAGGGCAACATCCCTGTCCTCTTCGAGAAGACCAATGAGCTGGGCGGTCTGTTCCTGACTGCTTCCGCCATGACCTTTAAAGAGAACGACAAGGAACTCATCACCTGGTACAAGCGTGAGATTGAGAAGGCTGGCATCGAGGTTCATATGAACACTGAGGTCAACGACCTGAACACTCTCCGTGGCTTCGACGATATCATCGTCGCCACCGGTTCTACGCCCAGAATGATGCCCCAGATCAAGGGCTTCGAGAAGACCCTCACCTTTACCGACGTTCTCAAGGACAAGAAGGATGTCGGCGACAAGGTTCTCTTCATCGGCGGCGGCCAGTCCTCCTGCGAGGCGGCTTACGATATGCTGCTGAACTTCGGCAAGCACCCGATCATCGTCGAGTACGCCGGCGACCTTATCGCGGCTCAGGCTACTTGCCTTGCCAACACCTCCTTCCTGCGTGACGCTATGGAGTACCACAAGGTTCCCGTTTACCTGCACTCCACCGTTACCGAGATCACCGACAAGGGCTGCACCGTCAAGAACGTTCAGACCGGCGAGACCTTCTTCGTCGAGTGCGACAGCGTCGTAAACGGCATCGGCTTCGTTCCCACTCCTGTCGGCGGCAAGACTGCCTCCAAGAAGGTCAAGGGCAAGGAAACCATCTACCGTGTCGGCGACTGCGTCGCGATCGGCAACCTGCGTACCGTTATCTGGCGCGCATGGGACGTCTGCATGGCCATCAACGGCAACAACCAGGGCATCGAGAAGATCGTCGACATGATCATCTGATCCCACGGCAGACGCGAAAGTATAAAATAAGAGACCTCCGCATGGCTTCGCCATGCGGAGGTTTTTTCGTGGGGGGGGGTCAAGGCTGGGTGGTATCGTGAAGACACCCCAATTTAGCATTAACCTGGTATGCAGCCGAGTGGAGTACTTTATTCTGTGATTTGCCGCGTTTTCAGGCATTCATATCTACAAGAACCTTCATGGCATCGTGGCTTGCCTGACGGTCAAATGCATACGGTGTCCTTTCGAGCGGCACGATCTCGTCGATAAGCGGCCTAGTTTTGAGACTGCCGTCGAGCATGCCGGCGAGTGCTTTGGAAATATCGCAACCGCTGCTATTTGTTATAAACAGATCCTTATACGATATGTAGGTGATGTTTACAGGAGAAAGAACTGAACTATCAGCTATCTCGCAAACCGTTCCGCCACTCCTGACTATCTTTAGCGCCATATTCAAACTTCCGGGGTATCCTGCACAGTCAGCTACCACACGTGCGGATGTTGCATTGCAACCCTTTATCCAGCCTGGCTCACCAATGAGTTTTGCTATCTGCTCGTAGCAGTTACCAAGTGAATTGTCGATGACATAATCTGCCCCGCACTGCTTAGCAATAGTTTGGCTTCATCCGCCGTTCCTCCTTTGATATTCTGCAACCATTATATCGAAGAAGGCTGCCTGAATCGAATGTGTGGGTATAAAAAATCACCGAGAAAAGTCTGTAATAGACCAATCTCGGTGATTCTCTGTTTGCCCTTGCTACGCCTGATAACTTTGTTTGAATATTACTTCGTTATCAGCCCACAGCAAACGAGCTGTCGGTTTTTGAGCAGAGCGTACTTAGCTCCGACGTGCGTTAGGACACCAGTAATCATACAATTCGGCGTTTCTTACCTCCAAATGGGGGTGGGTGCAAGGTGTGCGCAGATTATGTAAACCACTTGCGCCCATCTTTTTTGCCGAATACATCCAGTTGGACGTTGTGCTCCAGATTTGGTCTTGATAAAATTACGCTGGTAAAGCGGTTGCAATGTCGTCAGTTTTCTGAAAGGAGTTTGATAGCCGCTTTATACTTTTCGACACGGTTCAGCGCCGCTTCATTTATTTCATCCAACCTAGTTAGGTCGCTGTTATGGCTTAAATCCGCAAGCTTTACGGTTTTTGCAATAGCGTTCCCCTTTATTTTAGCCACATAATCTATGTATGGAACATTCTTGTCGTGTGTCATCAATTCGAGTGCGCCAAGAACATCTTCATCAAAACCCAGGTTCCGCAAATCCTGAAGCGTATAAGATGTGTCCTCTATACAGATAAGACATTCCTCTGCTCATTACAGAATTCACATGACGAAAATGATACCGCCGGCAACAACTGTCCAAAACCCCATGGAGCGAGCGCGAGAGGGGAGGGTATGCCGCGATACAATGATAAATCATCCTTTCCGCGTGGAACGGATATCATTGAAGGCGCTGCCTCTCAACAGCCTTTCTGCTGTTTTGAGACAACGCCTTTGACTCATATCAGATTTTTTCTTCCACGGTTTTGCTGTCGTGGTATTTGATGAGCGCGTCGTACAGCTTCTCAATGAGCTTCATGTCCGCATTGGTCATATAGGCAAGAAACAGCAGACCGAAAAGGGCTGCAGCCACAATCAGAACAATCCAGTACCAGGCCATTTTTTATCCTCCTTTACCAGCTTAGTGCGTCTTCGTAATCCAACAGCGTTGGATCCAGCGGCTCTTCCCGCAAGACGGTGATCATGTATTGGTTGAAGGCTTCCCGCATCTCGCGGCGGGAAACGGTGCGGGGGTCCATAACATCGTGGGGAACCCAGATGAGGTGAATGCCCCGCTCCCGCGCCTGATCCTCAAACAGGCCGTGCAGACCGCCCACGTTCTTGCAGGATACATGGTCGTACATGATGACGATGTTCACATTGAACTTTTCGCACATCTTCCAGCACTCATCCAGCAGATTCACATAGCCGCCATTGGTGTGGGAACGCATCATCATTTTTTCGTAGCAGCGAACCAGATCCGCAAGGGCCTGTTCCTTGTCACCAATGGTGATGGGCAGATAGCTGAGCATGGCCTCCATATCGTTGACACAGGTGACACCCCAGCAGTGCTGTGTCCAATAGGTGAAATTGGTGTAATAATGGGCGGGGCAGGCCCAGACAATGCAGCGGTATTTGGGCTTGTTGGCATCTGCCGCCTTGTCCTGCTCATAGCCTTTCAGCATCATCTTTGTGACCTTGCGGTCGGTCTTGAGCATGAACTCATCCATACAGGCGGCGGCCATGAACTCATATTCCCGCTGAAGAGCCAGAGCGGCGCCGCAGACCTGGGGATAATCGGTGCAGTTCACATCCCACTTTTCAATCATGCAGTGGGAGCTCTCGTTGTACATTTCGGCATTTTTCCAGAAAGCGTCCCAGTCCCACTTGACATTGAACTGCTGCTCCAGAAAGGCGATGCCTTTTTTCAGATTCTTCACCGCATAGGTCTGCACTTCCGGCTCATTCACCCGCTGTGGCGGGGTGATCTGGAAGGAGGGCAGGTCTTTGAAGTGGCGTGTAATGATGTTGGTCTGGGAAATGGCGCCGTCGCAGGGCATGGAGCTGGTGAAGTAGCACTTGCCTACGCGGGGATAGTCGTCCACAACGGCGCAGCCGCTTTCTGCAGCCGGTTCCGGGCAGACATCGGCGGGCAGACCCAGATGCTCCATGGCGTCGATGTAGTACATGCTGGCGTTCTGATCCACCTCTGAGGGCAGACCGATGGCAAACATGGCAATGTCGATCCACTTGACCGTGGGAAAGCCCATCATGATCAAATGGGGGGTCATCTCGTCGAACATTACGGTGTTCTCCCGCAGCCTTGCGGCCCGCTTGCTGTGGGGGCGCAGGTTCTCGTCCCGGACGATTATGTCTCGCACACCGAGAACCGAGTTGTGCAGAACCGAGAAGAACTGGTTGTGGGCATAGCGCAGCTCCTTGCCGCGCAGACCCATGGTGTGCCGGTCCACCATGTGTGCGGCGGTGAGATAGGACACCATCCAACGGTAGCGCATCATGGCTTTTACCATGAGGATGGGGTGACAGCCCAGCTTTACGGCCATGAAGCCGTAGAGATAGAGCCAGCGGAAAAAGTCGTAAAAGGTGTCCCGGAAGCCGCGCCATTCGCGGGCGCGGAAAGCACGGTGATTGGCGTCGTAGAACCGGCCCAATCCCTTGCCGGTTTTGGGGTCATACGCCATGTTATTTCTCCTCCTTTCGGGCTGCGCGAAGTTTCTTCATCTCAATACTCTCCACAAAAGCCTGCACTCTGGTGCGAAGCTGGCCGCTCTGTCCCACGATATAGGGTCTGTCGATGGAGAGAACCTGAATCCCGTAATCTCTGGGCATGATCTGGTTGGCAATGACCCGCTCATAGGACCAGTAGGTGCAGAACTTCATCTGCTCATAAATGGCGCCGTCCGCCCTGAAATCCCTGACGAGCTGAGCCACATGGTCATTGCGGTATTTGACCCTGTGCAGAGCGCTCTGGCGGGGGCACTCAGTGTTTTGCAGGTACCAGCGGCAGACCTGAGTCAGGGCGTCCTCCTGCTCGGAAAGCGCAATCTCCTGCCGGCCGGGAAAGCTGCCGTAGCAGAAGCGATCCGCCACCACCAGAGCGCCGCAGCTCTCGATCAGCCTGATCAGATTGGGATCATCGATTTCGGAACCGACCACTGCCACCCGAACCCGGTAATTCTTCTCGGCGTCAACCTGACGAACCCGGATCTCCTCCAGCGTCTCCCGCAGCAGGGGCAGAATCAGCCGCTTGGGACAGGTATAGCTCACCAGAACCAGAACAGCGAACTCATATCCGGTTATGGGCGGAAGGTCCAGCTTGCGCAGCTCCCCGATCTCCGTGAGGATGCGGCAGACCTCGTTGTGCTCCCGGACTGCCGCGCGGATGGCGGCGTCCGAGGTGTCCACTCCGTAGTTTTCCCGCAGAGGCTTCAGTATCTTTCGGGAGAGCTGCTCACGGATATGCTCAACGCAGTCCTCATCGTCAGAGTAGGGGATGTCCAGATTGCAGTAGAAGAACTTCTTCTTGTCCTCTCCCTGCATATGCATGATCTCCATGTTCTCAACGGCGCGGTTGTTGGCTTCGCAGACGTCAACGCCGGCCATGGCGTGGAGAAAGCCGTAGTTGCCCTCCAACGCCCTCTCCAGAAGCGCCCTTGAAAATTCACAGCTATTGTTTGCCATGTAATAGGTGGCTAACTCCATGGAGTTGGTGTGCGGGGCACGGAGCCGGACCGAGAAACAGTTCCCCAGGTTCAGCAGTACCTCCGGCGCATGGAAACAGGTGTAACCGATGGCAAGGTCCCCCTCCGCCTCCGCTTTCCTCACTAACTCGTTGTTTGCGTCTTCCAGAAGATTCTCGAAGTAGATCAAATGCTTCAGTTCTTTCATTGCCGCCCTTCTTTCTCTGTGTTATTTTTTCTCTCCCGCTTGTGTCAGTCAAACTGACACAAGCGGGAATACGCAAATCCCGATGAATCGGGATTTGAAGTGTATAAAGTTATTTGCCGCTCAAAGCCCTTACGAAAAGCTGGCTTAAATGGAGCATTCGGCTGTCGTAGTCCAACTCTCTGGCGCTGGGCGTGCCGCCGATGGAAAGGCGCTGCATGATTCCAAGAATTGCGTCATAGGAGTTGTAGTAAATCTCCCGCACGTCCACATCCGGGTTGATAGAGCCGTCCGCCAGACCCTTCCGGATGGCCTTGGCCATGGGGCCGTTGGAGGCTTCAAAGGGCTCGGGGGGCTGGTTCTTAATTTCGTGGAGCTTTCCCGCACTGTGCAGCGTCAGCTCCGCATCCAGGGTGAACCTCATCCCCTTGGGATCCACCCGGTAGAGTCTGGAATAGCAGACAAAAAGCTTTGCCGCATCCTCCAAGCCAGTCGTGCTGTCTTCGGGGCTGTCGTCCTGAAACATCCGGTCAATGCGTTCCAACACCCGGTTCCAGTACAGCAGGGAAGCAGACAAAACCAGATCCGCCTTGGTTTCAAAATACCGGAACACCGAACGCTCGGTAAGCCCGGACAGCCGGGCAATGTCTGCAATCTTTGTTTTCTCGATTCCGTTTTCAAGAAAACAGTCCAGGGCCTTTTCCGTAACCAGCCGGATGTTTTTCTCCCGTTGTTCCTCGTGCGGCAAGTAATGCTCCCTCCCATGTATCTGTCAGTTGAACTGACAAATATAGTATACACCGGGAACAAGGATAAGTCAAGCCACGGTTATGTTCATTTCACATTCTCCTTTGCGGTTTTGCAGGATGCAATCAGCATAACACGCAAAGATGTACATTTTGCAGAAAGAGTTTTATACGAGCGTTCGTCAATGTATTTTGTACTATGGAGTATTTCAAGCCAATAGGGTCGGTTTCTCCTGCGTCCTTTACCCTAAGCTTTGATTCCGACAAAAGATACACCTCATTTTTCGTATTGTATCTGAATCTTTTGGCGAATCTCTAGAAACGCCAAAAGGTGTAGGGGGTGGGTGCAAATTTGGAAAGCCCTACC